>NZ_JBSFKI010000056.1:0-45472 GCF_053598475.1 Kitasatospora sp. NPDC001119 | reverse complement strand
ATTTATAAACTTGTTTTTTTACACTCTTGCCCTACCCTACGCTTTTCCGATCTGGGCCTTCGGCCCTCCGTTCGCGGCCGCCCTTCGGACGGCCGGCGGACCCGCTCCGCGTGTCCGTGACCTGACCTTCGGTCAGGTCGGCCCGGCTCCGCTCGGGCCTCGGCATCACTCCGCTTCGCTCCATGATGCCGATGGGCTGATGCCTGCTCAAGCCGTTGAGCAGGCATTTGGGCTGGACTCACGGCAGGCTGACTGGGGGGAGGGGGTGGGCGCCGGGGGCGCGTGCAGGTCGACTTCACTCCAGCCTGCGGGGGCTGGTTCACCGCCGGACCAACCCTGGGACCAGGACTGGTGGCGAGCTTGCCAGGTGACCGTACGTCAGCAAGTGTATCAGTTGTTGCCTGTCAGGAAACCCTGCCGGATGTGCGGTGTGGATCCTGACTCTCCGGGAATTCGCCGGGGCGGCAGAATTCCCTGCCCTGGCCTCCGCTGGGGTGTTTCAGAATTCGACTGTCGGGAATTCCTGCCGTTTTCCCTGCGCGGGTTGGACGAGGTGCGGTCCCGGGTGGCCTTGCGGCGGCCCGGGACCAGGGCGTCAGAGGTCGATCATGAGCCGCAGGTAGGTACGGATCTCGTCGGCTTCCTTGTCGATGACGGTGCCGAGCGGCCTGGATCCGAGGAGCCGTTGCTCGGAGATGGTGCGCACGTCGTCGGTGCGGGCCCAGCTGGGGCGGTCGAGGCCGGAATCGCGGGAGGTGACGGGGACGTGGTGGGGCAGGCCGCGGTCGGCGGTGGTGAGGGGGACCACGATGGCCATGGCAGTGGGGAAGGCGGCGAACAGGGGGCTGGAGACGACCACGACGGGGCGTCGGCCTGCCTGCTCGGAGCCGATGACCGGGGACAGGTCGGCCATCCAGACCTGCCAGGGGGCGGACTTGCGGCTCACGCCTCACCGCCCAGGCCGTCGCCGGCCACGCCGTCCCACTGGTCCAGCTCGTTCTGGTAGTCGGCCCAGGCGGTCCCGTCGGCCTCCAAGCGGGCGTAGGCGGCGAGGATCTGGCTCTTGCGGTGCTCGGTCAGCAGGTGTTCCAGGGCGGCGTTCAGCGTGACTCCGCCGAGGTCGTCGGCCGCCAGGCGCGCGAGCTCGTCGCGCACCCCGGCCTGCACCTTTATGGTCGTCATCGTCATACCGTCGAGGATACCCAGAGGTATACCGTCTGGCATCCCGACGGGGGCGCCTCCGGGGGTCCCGGGCAGGCCGCCGGGAGGCCGGCCGTCCGGGGTATGCGCCCTCGTTCTCCAGAGCATGGGTCTTCCTGAGCGCTTCTGCATCCCTGCTGGAGACGGGTAATTCCGCGACAGAAAACGCTTCAGCCGCTATGTCTGGAATCGACATAGCGGCCAAAGAATGAACATTTCTTCAATGCGCCGTTCTTGTCGCTCTACGGAATGGACCGTCCATACGGAATCTGAGTCATGCTGTAGGGGGTTTCTCCGTTGCTTCTGGTCTGCTTCGGCCAGCGTTTTGCGTGGAGAAGGCGTACCTGCCACCAGGGGTCGTCCTCGGGCGGGCTGTTCTTCTCGGCGCGGCGGAGGGCGCGGGCGGTGGGCAGCTCCAGGATGATCGGCCGCCCCTTGGCGGTTCGGCGCCGGCGGTCGCAGGACGGGCACTCCAGGCGGTCCGGGTCGGCGTTCGCGTCCAGCTCGTCCTCGGAGTCGTGGGCGCCTCCCAGCGGGCCCTTGCAGGTGTGGCACGGGTGCAGCGCGTCGTTGTGGGCGCGGGCGGCGAGCAGCCGGGCGCGGTACCTGGCGTCGACGGCGTCCTGCTCGGCCTTCTTGGCCCGCCGTTCCTCGGCTTTCTCCTGGTCCTCGCGTTCCTGGCGGCACTGGGCGATGAGGTCCCAGTTGGGTTCGTCGTCGAGGGCGTCGGTGAGGGAGTGCCGACCGGGCCGGCCGAAGCGCCACCAGGCGGGCCCTTGCCAGCCGTGCTCGCGCAGGCGCTCGACGGTGGTGCCGAGCACGGGGATCTTGCCGTCGAAGGTCGCGTAGGTGACGCCCTCCTGCTCGTGTGCCTGGCCCTGCCAGTGCTCCCGGGTGGCGTTACGCAGGTCTTCGAGGCGCTGTTCCAGGGCCTCGGGGCTGTAGCGGGGGCGGCTGCCCCTGGTCCCCTGGTCCAGGACGAACAGGACCGGCGGGCGGACGGCGCGGTGGTGCCGGTAGCCGTAGGCGGGTTCGGGGACGTTGTAGCGGACCTCGACCTCCAGGCGCTCCTGGCCGCCGTCCTGGACGGTGCGGTCGAAGTACCGCTTGTAGTTGTCGAGCTTGCCGGCGACCTTGCGGATGTCGGTCATGGTGCCCCGGTCAAGTTCCAGGAAGGCCACCGGGATGCCGAGCTCGGGCAGGCGGACGACGGCGTCGGGGATGACGTTGACCTTGCCGGTGATGGTATGGGGTGTCTCGGTGGCCCAGGCCTCGATACCGCCGGGCAGCGGGCCGGTGGGCAGCGCGCGGCGTGGCGGTGCCTGGCGCTTGTCGGTGCGGGGCGGGGCGCCGTGGGTGGTGGTGCCGGTGACGGCGGTGATGATGAGCTCGTTGACGAGCATGGCGTGCGGGGCGCCGGTGAGGCCGGCGCCGCGGGCGTGGCCACCCATGTCGCGGTCGTCGCCGAGGGCTTCGGCGGCGGCGGCCAGGCCGAGCGGGGTGAGGCCGACGATCTTCTCCGCTCCGGGCCCGCCCGGCTTCGGCTTCGCGGTCCCCTCGTCTCCTCCGGCTCCCTCAGCTTCTCCGGTGAGCGGGGCTGTCTTGGAGGCGGGGCGGCCCGGCGGCGAGGTGGTGCCGCGGACGTCGACCAGTTTGTGCTTCTCCAGGTCCCGAACCGCTTCGGCCACGTGCTCCACGCGGTGGTGGTCGCGGTACTCGTCGGCGGCGATCAGGGCGTGCAGCTGCTTGTAGGTGGCGATCTTCAGCACGCCCAGCGCCGCGAGGACGTCGGCGCGCAGCGGGGCCGTGCTGCCGTTGGGGTTGCGGGCGGAGCGGCGGAAGTGCACCCGGCCGGGCCGGGCCGGCTGTTCGTCGCCGTGCCGCTCGCCCTGGCCGCCGTGGTCGTCGTCCTGGTCGTGGTCCATGCCCTGCCCCCTGGTGTTCGTGGTGCTGATCTTCTCTGCTGTACCGCACACCACCGACACCGGGCCCGCCCCGCCCGCCGCTCGCCGCTCGCCGCCGCCCGCCTCACCGCGCGCCGACCTTCGGGAGGCGCCCGGCCTCCCCGGCCGGGAAGGGGGGAGGGCCCCAGCGGCGATGGAGCGGGTAGGGCAGCACTGGACCTGGCGGTGAACCCGAGCCCGCCCTACCCAACTGCACCACCAACCACCAACAGCTCAAAGATAGGGAAGGGAGAGGGTTGTCGGCAGCCCTGGGCGGCCCGAATGTTGGGGCTGAGCTGGGGAAATGTCGAAAGGTCGGCGGATGCTTCCCCCCGGGGCATCACCCGGGGACGGCCCCGGGGAGACACCCGGGGAACTCCAGCAGCCTCTTTCGCCTCGCCGGGCCCGTACGCGCGCCGTGACGGCGGCTCAGGCTCTGATCAGAACCGTACCCCGGGCAGGCCGCGCGCGCCGGGTCGGCCGGCCTCGTGCTGCCCGGGTCTGCGGTGCGGGGTGACGAATCGAGTGGCAGCGGCGTTGGAGCGGAGGTGAGCAGCACGAGCAGCACTTCCTCTCCCCGCCCTCGGCGCGGCGCCGGGTTGGGGCCGGGCGTCGCCGGGCGGGCCTTCACGGTCGTGGGCCGGGCGCCGCGGTCCCCGCTTCCCTGGTCGCAGGAGTCGGTCGACGACGGGCTGCAGAGCGTGCTGGTCGGCCATCAGCGGCTGGTGGCCGCGCGGTGGGAGGCCGTGTTCGAGGACCTGGACGAGGACGTCCTCGGCGAGGTCGCCCAGGAGGCCCGCCAGGACGGGCGGGACCCGGCCGGGGCCGTCGACGTCTTCGTGCGGGGCCTGGTCCGGCAGCTGGAGGACTGGAAGCAGGCCGACACCGCGCTGGCGAAGGCGCTGAACGAGGCGGCGCTCGGGCGACCGATGCCGGTGTGGGCGGCCGACGCCCTGGCCGCCGAGCAAGGCCGGCTGTGGGGCGCGCGGCAGGCGCTGCTGGAGGCGATCGCCCGGCACCACCATGGTGGTCCTGGCGCCTGGTGAGGGCCGGTCAGCGGGCGGGGGTCGGCCTGGTGGGCCGGTGGGCGCGCAGGATGGCGTCGAGCGCCAGATCCGCGGTGGGATGGGTCTTGGGGCGGGAGAAGTGGTCGACGAGGAGCCGGGCGGTGCCGCGCGGCTGGTAGAGGAGGGCGATCCAGCCGGCCTGGCCCCACGGTCCGTCGGGCAGGGGCGCGGTCCATCCGACCGGCCTGCTGTGGTGGCGCAGTTGGAGGACGCCCTTGGCGTCGGGGGTGAGCCAGGAGCCGAGTTCCCAGCCGGGGCCGAAGGTGACCTCCAGGTCGTCCAGGAGGTCGGGGAAGTCGAAGCGGCGCTCGGGATCGGTGCACGCCGCGCGCCGGGCTTCCTCGGCGGCGTCGGCCGCCGACTGCCATAGCGGCGCCTCCTCGGCGGCCACCTCGGTCGCGGCGGCCGGCTCCGGAGCGGGAGCGACCGGGTCGGGGGCGAGGGTTTCGCTCCGCGAGGCGTTTGTCTCCTCCGGGGCGGCGCCGTCGTCGTCCGGGCCGTCGAGGCCCCAGCGGTCGATCCGCTCGCGGGAGCGGGCAACGACGCGCTCGTGCGCGCTCAGGTGAGGCCAGCGGGCCTTGTCCCGGATGTCCTGCGCGGCCATGTAGGCGCGGGTGCCGTAGACGGGCAGCACCTTGGCCAGCTCTGCGAACGCGGCGGCCGGATCGCCGGCGGCGGTCTCCTCCATGAAGCGGGTCAGCCGGCGGCGCAGCGCCTCGGCGACGCCGAGGAGGTGTCGGCCGTCCTCTCCCCAGCGGGCCAGGACGTCGTCAGCCCCGACGGCCGCCGCCGGGGCAGCAGGTGCTGCATTGGGTGGTGCAGCGGCGGGGTCGGCTGCTGCACCGGGCGATGCAGCGGCCGGGGCGGGTGCAGCAAGGCCTGCCGCTGCTTGTGCTGCTTCGTCGCGGGCCTTGGCCTTGGCGCGGTCGACCTTGCTGCGGCAGGACCGCGAGCAGTAGGTGCGCGGCCGCCCGGTGGGGCCCTTGAGCGCCGGGTTCGAGCAGCCGGGCCGCGCACATACCCGGGCCTGGTCTGCCCCTTCGGCCGGCTGGTCGGTGGCGGTCGGCGGGGCGCTGTCCATAGCCGGGATCGTAGCCGCCGGGGCCGGCGGCCCGTCCAGGTTTCGCCCCACGCCCGGCGGCGGGGCGAAACCCCGGAGCCAGCTCGGCGGGGCAAGGGGTCTGTTGCGCTTCGGCACGAAGCCGCAGCAGGTGCAGCATGGCCTGGCGCTACTACCCGCGTAGTGGTGGCGAGGAGTTCGACGAGGCGAAACTCATCGGCCGGGCGGGGCGAAACTCGCTGGCCCGGCCGCTGACGTGGGCGCAGGCCGCCCGCCTTTCAGGTCACCGGATAAGACTCCGCAGGACAGGAATGCTGCCGCCCGCGCTCATCAACCCGGCGATGGGAGCCGCGGCTATGGGAGCACCGGTGAGTGCTGTCAGCCCTCCGATGATGAGGCCGATGACGAGCCCGGCGAGCAGGACCACCGTTGTGTGCAGCGACAGAAAGGGCGGTTCGGGCGGGCCGGGCTCGTCCGGGGCCGGCGAAGTGACGGACGGTCGATGCTGAGTACTCATGCCCCAAATATTTCTGGATGCCCTGACGCCCCCTCAGTAAACCCGTTGCCCCTGAAAACCTCGACGGGGCGAGAGCACCAGCTTGGCGGGGCGAAACTCACCGGCCGGGCGTGACCTTGATGGCGCTGGTGAGTTCACCGGTCATGACGAACCCGACTCCCCTGCCCGGCGGCCGGCACCACCGCGACGAACACGTTGGCGGTGGTGGCGCGGTGTCGGTCTTCGCCGCCGAGCGAGCCGCCTTCGAGGCCGCCCGCGCCGCCCGGGCGCAGCAGGACCCAGCGGAGGCGATGGAGGCGGCGCGGGTCGAGGCGCAGTACCGCGCGCAGGTCGCGGCCGCGGTGGGGATCGCGGCGGCCGCGGCCGGGCGGGCGGCGGCGTGGGTGGAGGGGCTTGCCGCCCGTACCGGCAGTCGGCGCCTGGCCGAGTACGCGGCCGCGGTGCTCGCTTGCGGCCGGGACCTGGCCCCTGAGGACGACGAGGACGGCGGCGTGGACGAGGACCTCGCCTTCGTCCTCAGCGGGCTGGTGCTGGTCCACGAGAGCAGCCTGACCACCGGCGAGGGCCTCGCCCTGGCGGCGGTGGGCGCGATCGCCCTCGCGATGCCCCGCACCATCACCGTCGACAACGACCCGGTCGGGCAGCTGCCCGAGCTCGCCCACCACCTCGACCAGGCCGTCGCCGCCGGCCGCGCCGCCGACGTGGCACCGCGCGCGGCGGGACCGGCGTCGCACCGGTCCTGACCTGCGGTGGGGAGTTTGGCGGGGCGAAACTCACCGGCCGTGCGTGACCTTGATGAGGGGGCGAGGTGGGCTGGCAGGCCGCCAGCTGGGAGGTCGTCCCGGGCGGCGACGGGCAGCTGTACGGTGCGCTCGCGTTCGCGGGCGGCCGCCGTCGGCTCCTTCTGCCGATCGCCGAGCCGACGGTGCCCGCCGGCGACGGCCCGTGGTTGTGCGTCCGGGTCCGGCAGGCGCCCCGGGGGCAGCGTAGCCGGGTTCGGCCCTGTGTCGGTGGTCGCCCGGCTGGTGGCGCGGTGGCATCCAGCGTGCTGCGGGGCATGGCTTCAAGGCTGGCGATCCGGTGCGCTGGTCACCGAGGGAGACTTGTGAACGGCCCGGGTGGCGACAGCGACATGCCACAGCGGATGTGCGCCTTTACTTTGAAAGCGCCCGACCTTGACAGGGCTGGGCGCTTTCAAGTTTTCCACTGCTGCAACCGCCGCAGTTCAGGCGGAATTTGCTATTCCACGCGCAGCGTTGTCCCGCTCGCGTAGACCAAAAATCCTACAGCAATGCTGCGGGAAGTGGAGGTGCCCACGGAAAGGCCAGTGCCAGTGCCACCACGAGCCCAGTTTGACCAGATCGTGTCATAGTCGTCTTGGATTGCCACCCTGTAGTCCACGTTCTTGGGGGTATATCCGTTCACCCACGCTTGCCCTTCCGAGCGCCAGTGCACGGCGACCCAGTCGCCGTTGTACCACCTGGAACCGGTGTAACTGATGCGGCAAGCTGTATCTCCGCCGCTCCAAACCTCATCAGGGCAGCGCTGATTACTTGCCCCAGTAAGGGCCGAAGCAGACATCTGGGATGCCGAGGCCGTGGTGCCTGCTCCAAGAGAAACGGCGGCGAGTGCCATTAGAGTGGCAGCCAGTGCCCCAACAAGCCTTTTCTGCACAACAGGCGATTTCCTCACCTCTCCATGCCGAGTTCGCGTGGAAACGCTGTCAAAATCTTCCAAGGCAGCTACCTCCTTGAGTGCGAGCACCTTCAGCCGCCCCTGGCGACCGGAAACTGTGATGCCAGCAAAGCATCTCCAGTAACAACGCGTAGGTGAACAACTACTCACAACTATGACCAGAAGAAGGCTTCGACTGGCCGGGCGCGTCGACTTGACACCCAGGCCGCCCACTCGACCCCCTTGCGGCCCCGGGAACGCTGGGAACCGCCCGAGCCTCCCACCGCGGGCTGGTACGGGGCCTTCACTTGGCCTGTGCTGCGGCCCGGGGTCGGCAGGCGCCTCGGGGGCCGCGTAGCCGGGCGGCCCTGGGTCGGTGGCCGCATTGGCACGACGGGGAGCCGCTCCGTACACGGCCTGCTCCTTCGCTGGAGCGGGTCACCGCCGCGGCCTGGGATGAAACCCATGCGGCGGGGCGAAAGGGGAGCCTTGGCGGGGCGAAACCCGTCGCCTCGCCCGTGACCTCGGCGGCCCCGATGAGTTCACCGGCCATGACGAACACGACCGTCCAGGTGGACAAGGTGGCTGTCGAGGACGACGGCCAGGAGCAGCGGGAGCGCGAGCGGCGGCACGCGGTGAACGAGGTGCTCGCCGAGGCGGGCGAGGCGGGGCGGCGGGCGGCCGGGTGGGTGCGC
Source organism: Kitasatospora sp. NPDC001119 (assembly GCF_053598475.1). NCBI lineage: Bacteria > Bacillati > Actinomycetota > Actinomycetes > Kitasatosporales > Streptomycetaceae > Kitasatospora > Kitasatospora sp. NPDC001119. The sequence goes on along the minus strand of NZ_JBSFKI010000056.1, from coordinate 37,316 downwards.
GGGCTCGCCGAGCGGCAGGTGGAGGAGCGGCACCGCATCGTGTTGGGGCGGGCCGCCGACGCGATCGAGCGGGCCGCCGGCCGGGAGGTCGTCCCCGGCGGCGAGGGGCAGCTGGACGAGGAGCTGGCCTACGACCTGTCCGCCGGCGTCGTCACCGGCAGCCCCTACGCCGAGGAACTGCCCGAGCTGGCGATGGGCGAGCGGATCGCGCTGGTCGCGGTCTGCGCGCTCGCTGCGGCGATGCCCGGCACGGTGCTCGGCGACCTGGAGCGCGAGCTGCTCGCCCTCGCCGCCACGATGGACGCCGCCGTCGAGGCCGGCCGCGCCGCCGCCCCCAACCCGCCGGTTCAGCGCCCGGCGCCCTGAAGAACGCCGGCCTCGGCGGCGGCCGGGCCGGTGCGGTCGGACGGCGGGCAGACGCGCGCCTCCAGCCGCTCCAGCTGCTGCGCGCTGTCCCCGCACTCGGCGGCGTCGCCGCCGAGTCCTCGCGCGTCCAGCTCGCGGCCGATCGCGAGGACGCCCTCGCGCAGGCACAGCAGCGCGCCGCTGGTGCGGGCCGGCTCGCGGGCCGGGGCGGGGTTCTTCTTGGTGGCGGGGAAGGTCTTGGTGTCGAGGTGGTCGACCGCATCCTGGACGCTCTCCCAGGCATCCAGGAGGAGGGTCTGCTGGGTGCTGAGCTGGGGGAGCAGGGTGACGGGGGTACCGTCGGCGGTGTGGCTGACCGCGCCGTCGATGCCAAGGGCCATGCTTCCGTGGACGGCGGCCAGGGTCTGGACGGCGGTCAGCAGCATGTCGGCGGCCTCGCGCAGGGCGGTGCGCGCCTTCCGGGCCCGGCGTCCCTCGGGCGTGTCCTCCTTCTCGGCTGCCAGCAGTGCCAGCGCCTCGTCACCGAGCTGGTCGTGGGCCGCCAGCAGCGCGATCACGGCTTCGGCGAGATGGCTCCCGTGAGTGGTCTGCTGGTCGGTCACCGGACTCCTTCGCTCTTCGATGTCTCAGGTCTGGGCGCGTTTCGCTGTGACCTGGGGAAACGGGGTGAGACAGTCCTAGGACCGTCCCAGCAAACCGGACATAGCGGGCGCGGTGGGACAGTGTTGGGACAGGGGTGTCCCAGGTCTGTCCCAGCCCCCGGGCAGCCGGGGCCGGCCCGCTGCTGGCGACGGTATCGGCCCGCGCTGCGGCCTGTGGGCCGTTCCGGTCGACCTCACCCCGCCGACACGGGCACGGCGCCGCTGGTCGCACGGGCGTGCGACCTACGATGGCCGCATGTCCGACTCCTCCGGTTTTCCCGAAGACCTGCTCGCCCTCCAGCGCCGCTGGTACGCCGCCGAGGCCGCCTGGAGCGCCGACCCGACCGAGGAGAACCGCTTCGCGCTCGCCGAGGTCGGCGCCGAGCTGTACGCCCACTCGTTCTGGGCCAAGGCCGGCAACCGGCACGAGGCCGCCATGAAGCTGAAGCAGGCCGCCCGGCCGGCGGACCCGGCGCAGGACCCGGCCGCGGCCTGACCCTCGCGGCCGGGTTCCGGCGCCCGAGCCGGGGAAGGGGTCGGGTATGGGCGAGCGCGGCGACCGGAGCCGGGAGCCCGTCGGCCCGGCCTCGCAGGCCGAGGCCCGGCGGCTGACCGGGGAACTGCGGGATGCGATCGAGGAGGTCCGCTCGGCCGTCCTGGTCCTCGCCGCGCGGGTGCGCGCCGCCCACCAGGCACGGGTGTGGACCGCGCTCGGGTACAGCGGGTGGGCCGCGTACGCGAGCGCCGAGTTCGGCGTGAGCCGCTCGACCGCCTACCGGCTGCTCGACCTGGCGGCCGCGGCCGAGGCGATCGAGGACGTCGTCGCCCGCCAGACGGGCCCCGAGCTGTCCCACGCGTGGGACACCGGCCTGGTGCTACCGGTGCGGGCGGTCGTCGACCTCAAGGGCCGGATCGCGGAGCTCACCGACCTGATCGCCGAGCGCCTGGCCGACGCCCAGGCCGAGGCCGGCGGCGCGCCGCTGGAGCCCGGCCGGGTCGGCGAGATCGTCGCCGGGGCCGTCGCCGAACTGCGCGAGCGCCCGGACGTGCCGATCGCCGAGCTCGCCGTCGCCGGCGGGCCCGACGGGTACAACACCGAGGCATGGCGGCGCCACGTCACCACCGGCCGAACCCTGGCCGCCGAGCAGCAGCAGAACGACCGGGCACTGGGCGAGATCGCCCTGCGCCTCGCGCCCGCGCACCTCTCGGACCGCAGCGCCCTGACCGTCCTCGCGGTCTACGCCGACGACGTCGGGGAGGACCCGGAGCTGTTCCTGGCCTGCCGCCGGTACCTCATCACCGGCGACTGGCGCGCCGTCGACGACGACTACCGCGCCCGCCAGGCCCGCGACTTCCTCGCCCGGCACGGCGAGAAACGGTAAGCGCCGCGGCGCAGCGGCCGGGACCGGGTGCGGGGCGGCGCGGGGGCGGTCAGGGTGCCGGGATGGTTCGGACGTCGTAGGCCCAGCCGCGCGGTACGGGGTTGCCCTGGTCCATGCGCAGCGCTTCGTAGATGTCGCATTCGAGGCGCTCGGCGGCGTCGGCAGCGGTGATCAGGTCGATCGGGTAGGGGCCGACGACCAGGACAGGGCGCTGCAGGCCGTCGTCGCCGTCCCGGCGGAAGTCGATGTGGAAGCGCTGGGCCTGCTCCTCGTCGGGCACCCGCAGCCGGGGGCGGACGGGCTGCTGGAGCCAGCCCGTGCCCTGGGTGTACTCGTCGAAGTGCTCGATGACGTCCCGGGCCTCCTTGCCGCCGGGAACGGCGGCGGTGAACGCGGCCAGGCCCTCGTCGAGGATCGCCCGGCCCTCGGCGGTGGTCAGGTGCTTGCGGCTCATCTGGGCGCCGCGCAGGACCATCCGCAGCGCCATCACCAGCTGGCGAGCGTCGATGATGCCGCTCTCGCCGTCGTCCTCGTGCAGGATCCTGCGCAGCTGCAGCCGCACGGTGCGCCCCCAGCACCACGCCTCGGTGTGCCCGATGGTGGCGCCGTGCTCGGTGCGCAGCCACGGCCGCTGCTCGGCGTCGGCGGTGTCGGTCGTCATCTTCTCCCCCTGGTCCGCGGATCGGTGAGCGGCTCAGCGTAGAGGCCCGGCCCGACTCCCGGCGACCGGGTTCTCCCGTGTGCGCCGCTCTGCGGAACGGGCGATGGTGGACAGGGAGAAGAAGCGGGTGCGGCGGGAGGCGGCGGTGAGCGAGGCCGGGGATGGCGGGAGCAGGGCGGGCGAGCGCGGGATGCAGGCGGCCGGGTCCCGGGGAACGAAGGGGGGGCGTTCTACGGGGCCCGGCCGGTGGGAGGCCAGCCGCACGGGAAGGACATGGCGCGACTGCTCTGCTCGGCGGCCCGGTAGTGCTGTGGCGGGGCCGCCGTGGCGGGAATGCTAGACCCGCTCCGCCGATGGTGGCCAGGGCTTTGACCTGCAAGATTTCGGCCGCGAACATGCCATCGGCGGGGCTCGATCCCGTCGGTTGGAATCCGGCCCCGCCGAACCTCGGGCCTACAGGTGCGGGCCGATCACCAGCACCGTGATGACCGGGACCGGCTCGCCCTGGTCGGTCTTCTCGTCCGGCCCGTACATCCAGTAGATCCGCCAGGCGGACGCGTTGTGGTTCTCCACGTAGGAGTCCCAGACCTTCTCCGTGGTGTGCCCGGGGAAGGCCTCGTACTGGTGGGAGTGCAGGCCGGGGTAGCGCGGGTCAGCCTGGAGCAGGGCGAGGGCCTTGCGGACCTTCCTCAGCTTGACCGGGTCGGCCTTGGCGCCCGCCGCCAGGCGCCGCAGCGTCTCGGCGGCGTCTTCGGTGAACCGCAGAACGTGCACCGTGCTCTATTCCTCACCGTCTTCGTGGTCGAGGTACTTCGAGAAGTCGCCGAGATCGACGGTCTCGCCGCGCTGCGCCTGCTCGATGCCGGCGCGGATGCGTTCGGCGAGCAGCGGGTCGGTCCACACCTGCATCTCGCGCTCCGGGATGGAGACGACGGGGGTCAGCAGCAGGACTCCGTCCGGGTTGGACTCCACCCGGTAGCGGCGGCCCGGCTTGGCGCCGGCCCGGCCGAGGGACACCCGGCCGCGGCTGTCGACTTCGGTCTCGGCGACGGTCTCGAACTCCTCACTCTGCATGATCGTCATAAAGCCCTGGCTCCCTGGTGGGCCCCCTGGGCGTAGAGCTAAAGGGGGTCGGTTCGTTGTCGGTAGAACCCACAGTACCCACTCCAGGCAAGTGGGTAAATCCCACTTACCCCAACTCGACCATAGCGGACCCAGCGGCAGACTCGGCCGGTCAGCGGTGCGGGCCGATCAGCAGCACGGTGAGCACCGCGCCGTTGTCCTGGCCGCCGGCCCCACGGTGGCCGGCGCCAGCGTCCTCGCCCCAGGTCCAGTAGATCCGCCAGGCGTCGGCGCCGGTCTCCACGTAGGAGTCGAAGACGCGGCGGTGGGCGTGGCCGGGCAGGGCGTGGTAGCGGTGGGTGCGCAGGCCGGGGTGGCGCGGGTCGGCGGCGAGCCGGTCGAGCGCGCGGCGTACCCGGCGCAGCTTCACCGAGTCGGCCCGCCGTCCGCGTTCCAGGCAGGTGAGGGTGCGGGTGGCGGCGGGGGTGTAGTGCAGTGTCGGCATCGCGGTCTCCTTCGTCCGGGGCATGCGAAGAGGGCCCGGCTCCCCGTGTGGGGAGGGCGGGCCCTCGGTGGGCGGGTCAGTCGGCGGGCAGGGTCAGCCGGCGGGGTCGGCTTCCCGGCCGGTGGCTGCGATGCACTGGACGTCGAGCTGGTCGGCGTAGCCGGTGAGGTCGGCGGCGTAGAACTCCGCAGTCCGGCGGCAGTCGGTGTCCTCGCAGGGGGAGGCGGTCCAGTTGGCGGCGATGGTGCGCAGCAGGAGGGTGACGGCGGCGGTCGGCATCATCAGCTGGCCGCTGAGCAGGTCGTGGACGACGGTCAGCGGCAGACGGTCGTCGTCGGTGTGGTCGAAGTGGTCGCTCATTTCGTTCTCCGAATTTCGTCGGTGTTTTCTGTTCGGGTCGCGTAAATAGAAAGTCCCGGCCGCTTGGGAGCGGCCGGGACGGTGTTTTTGGCGACACGGAGGGTGTCGGAGGGGGTCAGAGTTCGATGTCCATCCAGTTGAGGCTGTTGAGCTCGACCTTCGAGACGCCGCGGGCGCGGTGGCCGTTGTCCTTGAAGTAGTGCTCGCGCAGGGCGTTGGCGAGCAGCTCTTCCTGTTCGGCTTCGGTGGCTCCGGCGTCGCGCAGCGCGTAGAGGGCCTGGGCGACGCTGCCGGGCATCTTCAAGTTCTCCAGGACCCGGTCGCGGGGGTCGTCGGTAGAGCCGGCGGATGAGGTGAAGCCGAAGGCGCCGCTGATGTGGAGGGTGAAGCCGTTGGTCTCGGCGGCCTTGCGGGTGCGGTCCTTCACCCTGGGCTGCCACTTCGCCCGGACTTGCTGCTCGACCTTCTTCGCGGCTGCGGGCTTGGGGGTGCCCTGGCCCTTGAGCCAGCGCTGCACGGTGCGCTGGCTGACGCCGAGCTCCTGGGCGAGCTGCTTGGTGGAGCCCTTCGTGCCCTTGAGCAGGAACCGCATCCGGGCGGCGGTGGACTGCGGGATCGGGCGGGTGCGCTCGGCGCGCTCCAGGCCCTCGTCGATCTCCCCCATCGAGGTCTCCTTCCGTGGAGGGTGGCAGTGCGGTGGTGGGCGGCCTGCCCGGCCGCCGGTCGGCGACCGCTGCTGATGGCCACGGCCGGCCGGGCCTCGTGGCCTGGCCGGCCGGGTGCTACTCGTCGTCGGAGACGACGCCGCCCGGCTTGATGTTGCTGGCCGGGTTCGCCCCGTCCGCGAGCAGTTCGACGATCTCCGCGATCGGCCGGGAGCCCTCGAACTTCACGTGCCCGGGGCTGACGCCGAGGCGCAGCGCGGTGGTGAGGGTGCCGTCCGGCTTGGTGAGGACGTCGAGCGCGCCGGGGCCCGGGGAGGCGAAGACCGCGCAGTCGGACAGCACCGCGAGCGGGCGCAGGCCGGTCTCGCTGTGCATCTTGCGGAGCTTGCGGTGCAGGTTGATGGTGGCGGTGTCGATGACCAAGGCGCGGGTGAGCGGCTCCCAGGTCGGCCGCTCCAGGGCTGCCCAGGGCTCGCCCGGCTTGTAGTTGCGCTGGCCCCTGGGGCGCTGGCGGAAGGCGCCGATGGTGGCCTTCGCGGTCTGCTTGATGGCGGCCAGGACGGCCAGCTCGGCCGGGTCGCCAGCGCTCTTGAGGGCCGCCATCGCGTCGAGGAACGCGGCCGGGTCGCGGTCGGCCAGGTCGAGCGGGATGCCGAGAGCTGCCATGGTGTCGACGTACGCCGCCCGGAGGCGCTTGTGCCACGGGTCGAGGTAGGGCCCGTGCTCGTGCCGCAGCCACCCCTCGGTCGGCGCCACGTCGAAGCCGAGCTCGATCGCGTACGCGACCTTCACCGTGGTGTACCAGCCGGGGCCGGTCGGCCGCTCGCCGTCCTGGGAGAACGGCGAGGGGAGCAGCGGGTCCGTCTCCACGTGGGAGAGGTCGACCCACCAGGAGCCGGGGATGCGCTTGTCGAAGACGGGGTTCAGCTCGTGGACTGCGTCGGACAGGGGCAGGGAGAGCCGGCCAGCCGCCGCCAGGAAGGCGGTGTTGATGTCGAGGCCCACCGCGAACGGTGCCGCGGCTTCCTCGGTGGTGAGCTCGCGGAACCAGTCCCATGCCTCGGTGATCAGTTCTCCGTCGGCCGGGCGGCCCTGGGCAAGCGGGTGGATCGAGGGCACCTCTGGCGGCGCCGGCTGCAGCGCCCGCTGTCGGGAGCCTTCCACCGGCCCGGACTTCCAGCCGGCCTCGGTGCGCACCGCCATGGTCGGTGGGCGCAGCGCGGTGACGAGCTCCAGGCCGGAGGAGGCGGTGGAGCCGCGGGGGGTGAGGACGCGGGTGGCGTAGGTGCCGAGCAGGCGGGCCAGGTCGGCCGGGGCGAGGCCTGCGGGGATGTTCCAGCCGCTGGTGCCGCCGAAGGCGTGCCAGGCCGGGATGCACAGCTGGACGCACTGCCGCTTGCCGTCCTCGGGGGTGCGGTAGATCCGGGCCCAGGGCCCCAGGCCCCGCTGGGTCAGCAGCCATCCCGCCTTCTCGACCTGCTTCACGGCCTTGTGGGTCTTCGGCAGCTGGCCGAGCCGGGGCACGTACTCAGTCTTCTCGTCGCGGCCGAGCGGCGGCAGGCCGATCTCGGCCAGCGCGGTGTCGGTGAGCACCACCAGGGCGTCGCCGTCCCGGCCGTGCCGGTGCAGCCGGGCCGACCCGAGCTTCACCTCCAGAGCCCACTCGACGACGTCGGCCAGGGCGCGCCCGGCCGGGGTGGTCGGCGCCTGGGTGCCGTCGGCGAGGTAGGCGACCAGGCCCTTGCCAGACGGGGCGACGTCCACCACCGCGAGCGGCCCGGCCGGGAACCGCGCGGCCGCCGCGGCCTCCCAGTCCGCCGGGCCCGCCTCGGCGGCCGGCTTCTTCGCCGCCGTCTTCCGCCCCCGCGACACCGCACCGGTGGCGGGGCGGGACGGCGTACCACGCCGAACCGGCGTCGGCGCGGGGGCGCCGGGGACGGCCTGGCGGGGCGCAGCGACCGGAGCGACCGAGACGGCCGGCTCCGGCAACACCACGGCGGCCGCCGACTGTCCGGCGGGGGCGGGGGCGCACCAGCCGCCCATGTGCACCGGGCGGCCCTGCGAGCGGTACGGCGTCGGCCGGCCGCACCGCACACACGGCGCGGGCTCGGCGGCGACCAGGTCCCCGGCCGCCGTCCGGTCGAGTTCCACCACGGCCTGATCCGGCTGCCCGCCGCCGAACGCGGCCGGCGCCACCGGCGTCGGCTGCCCGGCCACCGCGGCGGCGGTGAACACCCCGGGCTCCGGCGGCGGGGCCACTGCAGCGGCGGCGGACTCCGGGACAGCCGGCTGCCGCGCCGTCTCGGCGGGTACGGCGGCCACGGCCGGGGCGGTCGGCGGCCGGTCGAGGGGCCGCACGAGGCCGGCGGCCTGCGCGCGGCGCAGCCACTCGGTGGGCTCGACCGTGCCATGCTGCAGCGCCAGCGTCGCGAGGAACCGGATGTACACCTCGCGCTTGGGCGGGCGGGGCTCGCTCGTCCCGGCCTCCCAGCGCACGATCGTCTCCCTGCGGGTCTTCAGCGCCGCGGCCAGCTCCTCCTGGGTGTAGTCGCCGGCCTTGCGCAGCCGCTCCCGCTCGGCCGGGACCGGCAGGTCTTCCACCGGCTTCGGCCGGGCCAGCAGCGCATCGATCGACGCGAACAGGTCCTCACTCATCGACACCTCACCTCCACCACACACCCTAGCGTGAAAGTAACTTATGGATCGCACATTTCAAACGAACATCACCGATTCGGGGCATGCCGAGGGCGCACTGCTGACAGCTGGGTCTGGTCACCAGCCACGCACGCAAGGCCTTCTATCGGGCGATCACGGCCCCGCCCGGCCCCTCCGGCGCGGGCGGGGCTGCCAGGCGCTCTGTGGGGCGCTCAGGCTGTTTCTCGCGCCCTTCAGGGGCCGAGGGCTGACGCCGCGTTGGAGCTGGGGCTCCACACACCTCACGTAACGTCGCGGGTCATATCGACGAAACGCGAGTAGTGGAGCTGCGCGGCCAGGGTGATCGTCGCGGTCGGGCCGTTGCGGTGCTTGCCGACGATCAGGTCGACCTCGCCCGCGCGGGGGTGCTCCTTCTCGTAGGCGTCGGGGCGGTGCAGCAGGATGATGATGTCGGCGTCCTGCTCCAGCGAGCCGGATTCGCGCAGGTCGGCGACCATCGGGGTCTTGTCGGTGCGCATCTCGGGGCCGCGGTTGAGCTGGGCCAGGATGATGATCGGAATGCCGAGCTCCTTGGCCAGCAGCTTGATGTTGCGGCTGATGTCGGAGACCTCCTGCTGGCGGTTGTCGTCGCCGCGCCGCTTGGTGCCGGCGGTGATGAGCTGGACGTAGTCGATGATGATCAGCGACAGCGCCGGCACGCGGTGCTTGAGCCGGCGGCACTTGGCCTGGATCTCGGGCAGCGACTGGGCGGACTCGTTGATGTAGAGCGGGGCGTCGCTGTAGCGCGGGGCGGCTACGGCCAGGCTGTGCCAGGACTCGTCGGTCAGGGTTCCGGCCCGCAGGTGGTGCAGCCCGACCTTGGCTTCCGCCGACAGGGCCCGCATGTTCAGCTCGTCGACCGACATCTCCAGCGTGATGAACGCGGCCGCCCTCCCGGCGCCCTCGATCGGCTGGTCCGCGGCGTTGCGCGGCATGGTGCAGGCCCGTGCGAAGTCCATGGCCACCGTCGACTTCCCGTGGCCCGGCCGTCCCGCGACGATGATCACCTGGCCGGGCTGCCAGCCCTGGGTGAGCGCGTCCAGGTCGGCAAAGCCGGTCGGCACGCCGGTGATGCCCGTCCGGGTGCCGGCGGCCTCGATGTTGTCGAGGGTGGTGCCGACGGTGTCGCGCGGCAGCACGAAGTCGTCCTCGCGGCCGCGGGTCTCCACCACGGCCGCGATCTCGGCCGCGGCGGCGGCGGCGATCTCGTCGATCTCGCCCTCACCGGCGTAGCCCATGCCGACGATCCGGGTGCCGGCCTCCACCAGGCGGCGCAGCACCGCCTGCTCGCGCACGCCCTCGGCGTAGTACTCGGCGTTCGCCGCGGTGGGCACCGAGTTGACCAGGGTGTGCAGGTACGAGGCGCCGCCCACACGCTCCAGCTCGCCGAGCTTGCCGAGCTCGCGGGCGACGGTGATCGGGTCGGCCGGCTCCTTGCGCTTGTGCAGGTCGAGGATCGCGCGGTGGATCGTCTGGTGCGCGGGCCGGTAGTAGTCGTCCGGGCTGAGCACGTTGGAGACGTCGATGATGGCCGACGACGACAGCAACATGCCGCCGAGCACGGACTGCTCGGCCGTCAGGTCCTCGTCCCGGCCGCCCGGCGGCACCCGCTCGAAGCCGGTCTCGGCCCGCTCCGGCTTCGCCTTGCGGCGCCGGGCCTTCGGCGACGCCTCCTCGGCCGGCGGCTCGGTGTCGGCCCAGTCGATCTCGTCCGGGACGTGCTGGGTGGGTACGCTCGCGGTGGATTCCACGGGTCACTCCTGGGGTCCGGACACGGCCACCGGGGCCTGGCGAGGTTCTTCCGGCGGCCGTGTCGTGCTGTCGAGGGTCGGGCAGGGTCAGATGTTCGGCTTGCGAAGCGAGGCCAGCAGATTGGCCACCTCGGCCGGAGCCGGGACCGGCTTGAAGTCCGGGTCCGCCTTCGGCAGCCGCGGCGGCCGGGACTGCCCGTTCTGGGACGGGATGCTGCTCACACCAGCCACGGCCTCAAACAACGGCAGGTCCGGGATGCGGTACTTCTCCAGCACCGAGCTGTAGTTGTTGACCTTCTCGGGGTTCTTGACCAGCTGGCCCACCAGCAGTCGGTGGGACCGGTCGTCCAGTTCGGTGATCCTCGGCCAACCCTGATCGGCCATCGCGTCCAGGAGCGCCCAGGCGAGGGCCTTGGCCTTCGCCCTACCGACCGACCACGGCGGCGGGAGCAGCTGGAGGAACCGAACGGCGGCTGCGGTTTCCTTCGGGTCGAAGACCCTCCCCTCCTCCTCCCCCGGCGCAGCCGGCACGCGACCGGTGGTGTCCGTGAGGGGGCTGGGGGAGGAGGTAGTTACCTCCTCCTGGAGGTGTGGAACCAATTCGCCATTGCCGGAAGCAGACCTGACCTGCGGAAACGTCCGTCGGCGGCCTCTGCTTTCGGCATTGCTGCTTCCGGCATTGCCGGAAGCAGGCCTGACCTGCGGAGATCGCTTTTTTGTGCCGGTTCGCTCTCTGCTTTTGGCATTGCTGCTTCCGGCATTGCCGGAAGCAGGCCTGACCTGCGGAGATTCGTCATCAGCCGGATCGGCGTCGGGCCGGTAGTCCGGGTTGTAGGCGGGCCACTCGTAGTACTCATAGGCCACGCCTGCGGAGTGTCGGCCGTCCTCGGACCGGAGGTTGATCCGGCGGATGTACCCCTTCTCGATGAGGCGCTTGAACGAGTCGTACACCGAGTTCCGGGAGACCAGGCCGGAGCCGTTGGCGCTGACGACGCCCTGGCCCTGGAGGCGCTCGACCAGCGCGGAAGGGGTGACGATCAGGGGGGCCGCGTCCTGCGGCTGGCGGGCCTGCTCACCGAACATGAAGCCGAGCTCCACCAGGATCAGCAGGTCTAGTGGGTACACAACTCGTGTAGGGCCGCCGCGCATGTGAGCGAACACCGACACCGAGGGGACCGGTCCGCGCTGGCTGATGGAGTTGCTCTCGGGCTGGCTCTGGGCGGTCTGGGAGCTCACCTGGTCACCTCCGATCCGGCGACGGGCACCAGGACCGGCGCGGCCTGGACGGCCGGACGGTGGCAGGGACGGATCTGGGTGGTGTGACCCGAGACGGGGTGACGTGCGTCACCGGTGAACGGCGCGGCCGGGACGACACGGCGGCGCCGGGGGGCGGGGCGGTGCAACGAGTGCTCTCTTTCCCGCTGTTGCCAGTCCGACGGCACCAGGTGATCGCCCGGCCGGGCGAGGAGACAGGTGTCTCTCGCCGGGAGCCGGGTACGACTGGTACCGTCGGACCGACAACAGCTAATTGGTTAGGTCAACGAGAGCGGCCCAGATTCTTGGCGGAATTGGTGGGGCCGCTTTCGCATGTTCATGTTCAGTTGTGATGGCAACAGTTCGTCAGGAGCCTAGACCCCCGATGAGACCGTTCACGAATGGCTGACCCCAGCGGGCGTGTCCGTCGGGGTCAGCGTGGGACGCCTCGCCTGTGGATAGAGTTCTCGGCTCTCAGGAACGCTTGATCCAGGCGTGAAGGGCCTCGGCGCGTTCCCGCATCACGTTCATCCGGGCTTCCCACTCCTCGCCGGTCGAGTGGTGAGGGTGGCGGGTGATCTGGTGCTCGTGAAGGCGGTACATCATGCCGACCTCCGGGATGAACCAGCCGCTGCTTAGAGCGTCGAGCCCGAGCAACAAGCCGGTGTCGCCGGAGGCCGGCAGGGCAAGCCAGCCCCCGAGCAGCGCGACCAGCTCGCGGCGGGCGCAGAGGGTAGCGGGGTGGACCTGGGCGCGGCGGTGCTGCTTCCAATGCTCCAGGACGGTGCCGCTGCTGAGGATTCCCTCCGGCGGGTCCATGTCGAAGCCGCGGGTGCTGCCGTCCTCCAAGAGGTCGAGCACCCGGGAGGTGGTCCAGCCGACCTCCGGGTGGTCCGTCAGGACCGTGATGTCTCGGTGCAGAGTACCGGCCGGGAGCAGGTCGTCGGCGTCGACCACTTTGATCAGAGAGCCGCATGACCGGCCGAACGCCACGGTCCTGGCCACCTGCGGGCCGCCTCGCCGGGAGGCGGAGATCCGGATGCGCGAGTCGTCGGTCGGCAGGTGGCCAGCCGCGCCGACGTCGTCGCCGTCTTCCTGGACGAGCCACTCCCAGGTCCAGCCATCGGGCAGTTCCTGGTCGAGCAGCGACTTGTACGCCTCCGGCAGGAACTGGACGCCGGGTCCGTAGACCGGGGTGACGATGGAGATCAGGTTGGTCACGAGGTTGCCTTCGCAGTGAGGTCGGTGGTGGGGGTCCAGTGCCAGCCGAGCTGGCGCAGCGCGTCGAGTCGGGTGAGCAGCACGGACGCGAGTGCGTCGCGCTCGGCCTGATCCCAGTGCGCCGCCTGGGCGGTCACCTGGGCCGGGTGCTTGCGGTAGATCTCGCCCGGCTCGGCCAGCATCCATCCAGGGGAGACCGCCTCCAGCAGGACGAGCAACGCCACGTCCTCGGAGGCCGGGACGGCCGGCCAGCCGCCGACCGCGTGCAGCAGATCGGTGTAGACCGTCACGGTCGTGCCCATCACGGCGAATGCCTCGGCGCGGTAACTGTCGGCGATCAGCCCTGGGGCCAAGAGTCCAGGCGGCGGGTCGATCGGCGATCCATGCAGCGTGCCGTCGGGCAGCAAGTCGAGTGCCGGCGAAACCACCCAACCCACCCCGGGGTGCTCGATCAGGGCCTCGATCCCCCGATGCAAGGCACCAGGGGGCAGGAGGTCGTCTGCATCGAGCGGTCGGACCACCGGGCCCTTGACTCGGGCCAGCGCCATCGTTCGTGCCATCGCCGCGCCGCCGCGGCGGCCCGTGCCGTACGAGATTCGCGGATCGTCGGGAAGCGCCCCCCTCGGAACTCCGGTTTCGCCGTCCTCCTGAACCACCCACTGCCAGCCCCAGCCGTCGGGCAGTTCCTGGGCCAGCAGCGACTCGTATGCCTTCCCGAGGAAGTGGTGTCCGCCGTCGTAGACGGGGGTGATCACGCTGATGATGTTCACTGTGACCACCTCGGGAGGGGGGTACGGAAGACCATCTCGACGCGGTCGCCGGGCAGGGGGATGAACGCCACCTCCACCGGCCGCCCGGTCGTGTCGTAGGTGACCTTTTGGATGTGGATCAGGGGCACGCCCGGCGGAATGTCGTAGTCGTGACTCTCCTCGGCCGTCGGCATTGCGACCGTGACGTGATCCACGATTTCCCCGGCTTCGATCCTGACGGTCCAGAGCTCGTTCATCAGTCCACCAGGCCAGCGAGCGAGCTTCTCCGCGTTGAGGAGGTCCGGGTTGTCCTTGATCAGTTCGTAGGGAACATACGCGGTGGACCGGCTCAGGCCGGCCTTCTCCTGGTGTCGACGTTCGTAGATGACCTGTCGGACCCTCTCGCCGGGGGCGAGGCGCAGGATGGCGGCGACGTCTTCGGGTGCCGGGATCACATCGACCTTGACGCCGTTGTGGTGTAGTGCGTCGACCTTGACACCGGTGTCGTACTCGCTGACGCCGAATGCACCGCGCTCGTTCAGATCCGTCAGTTGCGCGCGGCCCTTCTCGTCCAGGTATCGCTTCGTGTCGCGCACCGCCATGACGGGCGGCACGCGAACCCACGTCTTGCCCCCGGCCGCTCCGGAGAGGAGGCCGGCGCCCTTCAGCGCTTGGATCACCTTGCTGGCGGTCTGGGGGCTGACCCCGTGCTGGGTGGCGAAGGCGCTGGTTGTGGGGAACTGGTCGCCCGGCTGCAGCCCGGGTTGGTCACCGCGGGAGATGGCCTCCGTCAGCTCGGTGATCAGCCTCTGCGTAGGCCGAGGGTCTCGTGTGCTCATGGCTGAACCTTTTCACCCTGGAGACACGAAGGCAAGACCTTTCATGAAAGGTCCTTGCGTGTCGGCTGACGGTGTGCCAGTCTTCTTCTCGCAGCAACCTTTCGGGAAAGGTCGGATGTAGCGCCGACTCTTCATGAAAGGAAGCAGCCCTGACGATGCTTGCCGGCGGTCAGGGCTGCTCCACGGACCAACTCGTCAAGGGAGTGATCCGCATGACCAGCATCGCCTACAAGCACACGATCAGGAGCACCGGGGCCACCCTGACGCTCCACCCCCAGCAGCTCAGCGCTCACGGCATCGTCGACGCCCTCGCCACTCACCGCAGCGCCCCGTTGCAGATCCAGTACGAGGACCGGGTCCGGTCCCTCATCGCCCGAGACCTCGCGGCCATCGCCCCGACGGCCGACGAGACCACGGTGTCGGCGCTCGTCGCCGACGTCTGGCGGCAGGCCGAGGAACACCTCGCCAGGGCCGGCCATACCGGCTGGGCCCACCTGTCGTGGTTCGTCCAGAACGCCATTGCCCGGCTTCTCGGCGGCGCGCGGCCGCAGATGGCGGGGTGCTGACGATGTCGCAGCAGCCCGATGCGGTGCAGGCCGCGGCCCTGGACGCGGTGATCGCGGAGCGCCTGCGCTCCGCCCAGGAGGCCGCCGCGGCCGCGGAGCGGGCCCGCCAGGAGGCGGACCGGCTGCGCGAGCAGATGGCGCAGCAGGCGGGGGGTCGGTGATGGCTCTGTTCTCCCGCCGCTCCTCCGAGTCCCGGCCCGCCACCCGTACGGACACGCCCGACCACGTCGCCGCCGACGGCCGTGTGTGGACGGGGTCGGACTACGACGAGGCCCGCGCCAACGGCCGCCGGCTCGTCGCCCCCCGGACCACGGGCAGCGCGGACGGGTTCGGCCGGTCCTGCGACCTGCACGACGGTGGGGGTGCGCGGTGACGATCGGCCCCCTCTGCCGCAGCTACGCCGGCGGCGGTACCCCCACCCCGCCGAAGACCCCGCCCGCCGCCCCGAAGGGAGGCAGCCGGTGATCCTCTCCAACCAGGCCGACGAGGCGCTGCGCCGGATGCGCGAGGACCAGGCCCGCCGGGACGCCGCGAAGGCCGGCTCCGGCTCCGGCGAGTAGCTCCTTCTCCTCTTCTCTGCAGTTCGGTTTCCCGCCGCCTGCCACCGGAACCGCTCTGGCATGCACATGTCTGAGCGGGGCCGGGAGTGGTGCGGCGGGCCCGCCAGGGCCCCGCCACTAACCCCGCCCCACCCGATCCAGGAGGTACCGCCATGTCCCGCACGCTCACCGGCCGCCGCCAGGCCGCCACCGTCGCCCAGATCACCGCGACGACGTCGACCTGGGCCTGGGTCGCCGAAGCCGACGGCCAGGAGCGCACCCGCCGCGCCACCGCCCGCCGCATCGCCCGCCTGACCGACACCGAGCCCATCCGCTGGGACGGCGAGATCAGCGACGAGGACTGGCAGACCGTCCTGGCCGCCGGCGCCGACGCGCTGCTCGCCCACGCCGCCGCCGAGGAGGACGCCTTCGCGCTCGACCTGGTCGCCGCCGCCGAGGAGATCACCGCCGAGGCCGCCGCCGCGACCGACGCCGTGCTGGAGCGCACCACCGTCCTGACCGGCAGCCAGGTCCCCGTGCCCGGCAGGGCCGTCGCCGCGGCCGCCGCCTTCCCGGACCGCAGCACCTGGGAAGAGCAGCAGGTCAAGCGGTGGTCGCCCTGGCAGGACGGTCCGCGCTGGAGCGAGACCGCGCGGGCCCTGTCCGGCCCGCGCCGCCCCGCCGCCGACGACTAGCCACCCGACGCACAGCCAGCACCACCCCGTCGCCCGCACCGGCCCCGTTCCACCGGCTCCGTCCGGAGCCACCCGCCAAGACCCGTTCACCACCGCACAGACGAGGAGGCCTCGATGGCCGACCCGAAGTTCCCGATGACGCCCGCCGAGTACGACGCCTGGCAGGCCGACCTCGACCGCATGCACGCCGCGTACGAGGAGGCCGACCAGGCCGAGTACGAGGCCTACCTCGACGGGCTCGACGCCCGGGACGCGCAGAACGGCTGACGCCACCCGTCCGGGAGCCGCCCGCCACGGCGGCGCGGCTCCCGGACAGGCCACCACCCCTCGCACCACCACCCAGTCCCGCATGGAGCCGGAGGCCCACGATGAAGCACCGCGCCCGCACCTCCTCCCCCGCCCGCCGCGCGTACTACGAGGCGGACAGCACCCGCCGCTGGATCGCCCGCGCGATCGGCCCGCGCCGCGTCGGCGGCACCTACCGCGGCGCCTACCGCGGCGACACCCCCTACGAGGTCCTGGCGATCGACCCGGGCCCGCGCGAGGGCTGGCCGGTCTGGCAGATCACCGTGCGCACCGTCGGCGAGGACCAGGTCCGCCCGCACTGCACCGCGTGGGACCACGAGCGCGACGTCGTCGTCGCGCAGCCCGAGGACGAGGACTTCGCCCAGGCCTGGGCGGCCTGGCAGCTGACCCACTCCCCGGCCCCGTGGGCGCGGCGCGAGTCGGACAGCCCGGCCTGGCAGCACGTCCTGGACGAGATCGCCCACCCGGTGAGCACCAACGCGTTCCAGCACCTCGCCGCCCGGATCAGCTGACCGTTCGACCGGAGGTCGTCCATGGACCAGTTCTTCTTCACCTTCTTCGCCGGCAGCGCCGCCACCGCCTTCCTGGTGCTGGTCGCCGAGGCCGCCACCGCCTTCCTGAACCCGACAACAGAGGAGGAGGACTCCGATGGCTGACCAGCCGATCGAGCCGACCCGCGTCGTCCTGGCCGGCGAGCGCGACGGCGCCACCCCGCCGCCGCCCCCCGAGCCGCCGACCGTCGGCATGCCGGACGCGTTCCTGCCGCCGCCCAGGCGCGGCGGCGCCCCTCCGCCCCCGCCGTCGTCGGGCCCGCCGCCGGGCTTCGGTGGGCCGGCCGGGGGAGCACCGGAGCCGTGGGAGCCCTGGCGCAAGCCCGGCGGCGGGCGCGGTGGCGGGGTGGCGACGGCCCCGGCCCCGGTGTACGCGCCGCCGGTCGAGGTCCACCACCACTACTACCCGGCCGCCCCCGCGCCGGCCGCCCCCGCCGCGCCGCGGTTCGACGTCCGGCGGATCCACCCGGTCGCCAACGGCCTCGCGGCCGCGACCGGAGTGGTCCTCGCCCGCGGGCCGGTGAACGAGGCCTTCCACTGGGTCTCCGACCCGATCGGCCTGCCCGTGTGCGGCCTGGTCGTCGCCGGTGTCCTGGAGTGGTGCTGGCACCGCTACCGGGGCCTGTGCTGGCTGGCGCGGGTCTTCACCTTCTCGATGGTCGCCTCGACGGTCATCACCCCGGCCGGGCAGCAGCTGATCGGCTACCTCATGACGCGGGCCGCCTGGTGAGCCCGGCCCAGCTCTCCCTCGGCGGCCTGGCCCTGGCCGTCGCCGTCCTGGTCTTCACCGTCGCCCGCTGGTGGCGCCGCGGCTGCGAGATGCCCGGCGCCGCCGCCCTGGCCGCCGGACTGCTGACCGGCCTCCTCGCCGCCCTGTGCTCCGGAGGCCTGCTCGGCTGGGCCGCGCACCGCCTGGTCACCGAGGCCACCAACCCGCTCGGCAACCGCCTCGCGGGCACCGGCTCCGCCCAGCTCCTCCCCCAGGCCGCCCCGGCCGGACTGAGCATCGGCGGCGGCGTCGCCACCACTGTGCTCCTGGCCGTCGCCGCGCTGGCCTGGCGCTGCTGCGACTACCAGCTGCGCCGCCAGCTCACCGCCGGGATCGTCTCCGGCTCCGCGCTCGGCCTCGCCGGCGGCATCTCCGGCCTGGCCGCCATCACCCTCGTCCCCGCCGTCAACGCCCTGGGCGGCCAGATCCTCGCCGCCTTCCACTGACCGTCAGGAGACCACAGTGGACCTGCACCTGCTGTCCCCCGTCCCCGTACCGGCCGGCCTGCTCCTCGCGGGCCTCGCCGCCCCCTACCTGACCAACACGGTCCGGATCCTCACCCGGCGCCCGCGCCCCGCCGACCGCGGCGCCCGCCTGCTGAGCACCGCCCCCGGGCTCGGCATGGTCGCCGGCGTCGCCACCATCTGGTCCCCGTACCTGGCCGACGACGTGCCCCTGCCGTCCGGGCCCGCCGCCGTCGCCGCCGTCTACCTGCTGGGCGCCTGCGTCAGCTCCTGGCGGATGCCGGCGCAGCCCAGCCCGGCCCGCCGGGCCGTGTACCACCGGCTCGCCACCCCGCACGCCTGGATGGTCGCCGGCACCGGCCTGCTCACCGCCTCCTACCTGGCCACCAGCCTGATCACGGCCCTGAGCGGGATGTGAGCGGCATGGACCACCTCGACCGCCTGCCCCTGGCCGTCGCCCTCGGCGCCGCGTACGGCGCCCTCCTGCACCACTTCGCCCCGCGCCCCGCCTGGAAGACCACCCGCCTCGGCCGGCTGCGCCCGGTCCTGTGGGGCGCGGGCCTGGGCGCGGCGCTCGGCGTCGTGCGGTGCACACCGCTCCTGCGGCACGCCGCCTGGGTCGTCCTGATCGACCACCCCTGGTGGATCGACCCCGCCGTCTGTGGCGCCGCCGCGGCGGCCGTCGCCGCCCTGGCCGTCCGGATCCGGCGCCGGGAGCGCGACAACCCCGAGCAGACCGACCAGACCTGACCCTCTCGGCCCGCAGCGGCCGTCCTTCTCCTCGTCTCTCTTCTCCGGAGGTCACCACCGTGTTCGTCCCCGCCACCACGCTCACCATCGGCGGCCTGTTCGTCGGCATGGCACTGCCGCTGTGGCACATCAGCAGGTTCGCCGTCGGCAGCATCAAGGGCAGCGCCGGCGCGACCAAGGGCGCCCTGGACCTGCTGCCGCTCGGCGTCGGCATGCTCTACGGCGGCATCGCCACCGCCACCACCTCGGGTTTGATCGGATTCTCGACCGGCGCGATCACCTGGTTCGGCAACGCCGCCGGGAGTCTGACGATGTGGGGCGGCACCGGCGGCCACACCACCCTCAACGCCCGCTCCAGCCACCTGGAGCTCACGGGCATGGGCAACCTCGTCCTGCTGCTGCTCACCGTCGCGGTCCTGGGCGCCTGGAAGGCCGTCCCGAAGAAGGCCAAGCCGAAGATGCGCCTCGGCATCATCAGCGGGATCCTCCTCGGCTTGTCCGCCACCCTCGGCGGCCTGGTCATGGCCACCGTCATCCCGCTGGTCAACTCGGCCGGCGCCGCCCTCGTCGGCACCATCGCCTGACCCGGCCCGGACGCCACCGGTCGCCCACGCCCCGCACCGCGCCCCCAAGCGCGGCCGCGGCGCGCGGGCGGCCGCAACCGCCCGGACCGAACCCGCCCAGCAGAGCGCCCTGGAGACGCACCATGACGACCTATCCGCCCGAACGCGTCATCATCGACCTCGCCGACGAGGGCGAGTTCCTCGGCCCCGACGACCCGGGCCCGGACACCCGCACCGGCGCGGGCACCGACAGCCCGACCGCCGAGAAGGCCGGCTCCGGCTGGGCCGCCCGCCTCACCAAGACCATCGGCGCGGCCGTCACCGCGCAGGCCCGGCGCGAGTACGCCGCGTTCCGTGAGGGCTTGACCGTCCTCAAGGACGAGACCGGCGCTTGGGCGGCCGCCTCCCAGGAGACGCCCGCCCACCTGCGCGCCGCCCTGCTCAACCGCCGCTACTCCACCTGGCAGGTCAAGCGCAGCTCCGAGATCGAGGCCTTGGAGGAGAAGGCCGCCGAGTTGGAGAAGCAGGCCCGCCGCGCCGCGGCCGCCGGCCAGGTCGACGACGCCACCGCCGCCGACCACAAGCAGGCCGCCACCGCCGCCGCCGTGCTGCGGGAGGAGGCCGCGGCCTGGCGCCAGCGGGTCCGCGAGATCCACCAGCAGCCCTACACCGGCCACATCGACCCCAGCGACGACGAACTCGAAGGGCAACGCCGCCGCACCGCCAACCGCCGCTGGGCCGCGCTCGCCACCCTCGGCCTCGCCATCGGCGGATTCGAACTGGCCGTCGGCAGCCTGCTCCTCCCGGCGCTCACCACCACCGGCATCCTCCTCACCGGCTGGGCGAAGGGCCGCATCCCCGGCTGGCGCTGGGCCCTCCCCGACGTCCCCGCGCTCGCGTACGAGACCGAGAATGGCAAGCCCACCAAGGACAAGAAGGACAAGGACAAGGCGCGGGAGGAGAAGAAGGAGCAGGCGCGGGCGGCGGCCGGCCCGGCCGACGAGGACACCCTTCTGTTCCCCGGGGACACCGGCGCCCCGTTCCCGATCCACGACGTCACCGACCCGGCCATCGCCGCCGAGTGCGTGCGCCGGGCGATCCTCGCCCAGAACATCGACCTAGCCGAGATCACCGACACGGTGCGCACCCCGGTCGGCTGGTCGATGACGGTCACCGTCGCCTCGGGAGACCCGGCCGACATCGACACCGACCGCAACGCGGCCGCGATCCGAACCCTGCTCAAGCTGCCCCGCGGCGGCCTGGCCGTCGAGTGCTGGCCGGACGCCAGCGACACCGCCACCGTCCGCGCGCAGACCCGGCCCGGCTTCACCGACATGGGACCGATCCCCGAAAACCCGGCCCTCGCCAACTCGATCATGGACGCCGGAACCTTCGGACAGGGCCTGGACGGCACCGAGCTCGCCTTCCCGCTCGCCGGGGTGATGGGCTTCCTGGTCGCCGACTCCGGCGGAGGCAAGAGCAGCATCATGCTGGCCCTCGCCGACTGGGCCACCTCCTGCCGCGACGCCGTCGTGATCTCCGTCGACCCCCGCGGCGAGGGCGTCGAAGCCCTCGGCGACGCCGTCCAGCTCGCCGTCAGCGACGACAAGCACGTCCTCAAGACCCTCGACTGGCTCGACAAGCTGTGCGAGGGCCGCACCCGGCTGCGCAAGACCCTCGGCTACGGCAAGGTCTGGCGGCCCAGCCCCGAACACCCCGCCGTCATAGTGTTCGTCGACGAGTGGCACGACCTGCCCACCAAGGCCAAGGCGAAGCTCCTGCGGCTGCTGCGCATCGGCCGCAAGGAAGCCGTGTGGATCATCGGAGCCTCCCAGTTCGGCACCGTGCAGGACCTCGGCTCCGCCATCGCGCCGAAGATGTCGCTCAAGATGGCCGGCTGCTGCCGGGGCGCCGACGTCACCGGCCTGTTCGGCCAGGGCGCGCTGCGCGAGGGCTACCGGGCCGACCGGCTCCAGCCCGGCACCCACACCGACCCGGCCGACGCCGGCACCGTCTACATCCAGGGCCTGCCCGGCCAGCGCAACCGCCCGATGCGGTGGAAGTTCCGGCACCTCACTGACAGTGACGCCACCCGCCGGGGCAACCAGCGGGCGCGGGCGGGCCTGCCGGACCTGACCGCCAGCGCGGCGGCGGTCGGCCTGGACTGGCCCGCGCTCCTGGTCTCGCTCGGTGCGAGCAGGCCCACCCCGGCCTTCACCCCCGGCACCGGCCCCACCGTCGCCGCCGCGCCGTCGATCCTGGACGTCCTCGACGCGATGGGCGGGGAGCGCACCATCCACACCGGCCCGCTCCTGGAGCGCCTCGCCCAGGCCCGCCCCGACGTCTACGGCGGCTTCACCGCGGAGGACCTGGAGGACCTGCTCGCCCCGTACGGCGTCGAGTCCCGCCAGGCCCGGGCCGTGACGGAAAGTGAGGGCGTCAAGAACCGCATGGGCTACTACCTCGACGACCTCCAGAACGCCCTCGACGCCGACGACGAGGACGACGAAGACGACCCGGACGAGGACGACGAGGCGTAGCCGGACGCTCTACACCCCCTCTACGGGCCCGCTACACACAAGATCACGTAGCGGGCCCGTAGAGCACCAGTAGAGGCCCTACAAGCCATCTGACCTGCCATGTAGAGCTGTAGAGCCCGTAGAGCCGCCCCACCCTTCCGGGCCCGAAACCGGCTCCCGGGGCCGCGGAGACCCCCGGCCCTGCGCCGCTCTACAACCCCACCACCGTCCCGCCCGCGCCCCGGCCACGAGCCGCGCCGCCGCCCCGCACCAGGGTCGCCGCGCTGCCGCTCCGGGCCACCCGGAACCGCCACGCAAAGTCACCGCTCAGGACAGGAGTCCCCGGCCATGACCCCGGCCCGCACCACCACCCGCCGCACCCGCGGCACCACCCCGAAGCCCCCCACCAAGCCCCGCGCGCAGAAGCCCGCGGACCGCCCCGGTATCCCCGCCGAGGCCTCCGTAGGGGTGCCCGCGGCCATCACGGCGCGCCCGGCCGCCGACCCGGTCTTGGCCGACGCCGCCGACCGTGCGGCTGACGTTCTGGCCCTCGCCGAGGACCAGGCCCTCGCCGTCCTGGCCCGCGCCGCCAACGCCGCCGGCCGCGACACGGCCACCGCCCAGCAGTGGGCCGAGGAGGCCCAGCAGCTGCGTGCGGACGCCGTCGCCGAGGCCGAGACGGTCACGCAGCGTGCCGAACTGGCGGTCCGGCGGATCCTGGACCTGGCCACCGACCAGGCCGACCTGATCCGCCAGGCCGCCGCCGAGGACGCCCAGGCGCGGCGCGAGGAGGCCGACACCGACGCCCACACGGCGGCCGACCGGCTGCTGGAGGACGCCACCGAACGGGCCGGCCGGCTGCTGGCCGACGCCGAGCGGCGCGCCACCGCCGTCCGTACCCAGGCGCAGCAGGACGCCGTGCGGATCGTCGCCGACGCCGAGGAGCGCGCCCAGGCCGTGGCGGCCGGCATCACCGCCACCGCTGAGGAACAGGCCGCCAAGGTGCTCGGCGAGGCCGGCCGTGAGGCCGAGCGGACCCGCCGTCAGGCCGCCACCGACCTCACCGACGCCCAGGACCAGGTCGCCGACGCCCGCCACCAGCTGGCGCGCACCCGGGAACTCGCCGCCACCGACCGCGCCCGGGCCGAGCACGAGCTGACCGGCGCCCGGGAACTCGCCGCCACCGTCCAGCGCGACGCCACCTCGGCCGCCGACCGGACCCTGACCGAGGCCGCCACCGAGGCCGAGGCGATCCGCACCCGCGCCGCCGCCACCGCCCGACAGATCCTCAAGACGGCCGAGGACCGGGCCGAGGAGACCCGCGAGGACGCCGAGGCGACGGCCGGGCGCGTCACCGAGGCCGCCCGAGCCGAGGCCGACACCGCCCGGGAGGAGGCCGCCGCGGCCGCCGACCGGATCCGCGAGGACGCCGAGGCCGAGGCCGCGGAGCTGCGCGAGGAGGCCGGACGACAGGCCGCCGAGCTGCGCCGGCGCGGCCTGGCCGAGGCCCAGGAGCTCCAGGACGACGCCCAGGAGCAGATCGAGCAGGCCCGCCAGCGGGCCGGGGAGCAGCTGCGGCAGGCCGGCTCCGTCCGCGGCAAGGCCGAGGCGGACGCCCAGCGCCTGCTGGTGGCCGCGCGCCGGGACGCCGAGCAGGTCACCGCCACCGCGCTGGCCGAACTCGCCGAGACGCAGGAGCAGGTCGCCGCCCAGCGCGCCGAGCAGGAGCAGCTGGATCAGCGCCGGGCCCAACGGCAGCAGCGCTGGTGGCGCCGGACGCTGCGCCGGGCGGCGGCGAACCGGGCCGGCCTGGTGCCGTTCCTGCTGACGCGGGCCGTGCTCGGGTCCGGCCTGGCGTACACCTCGTACAAGGAGCACCAGCTGGCGGTCACGGCCGGCATGCACTCCGCGCTGGCCTGGCTGCTCGCGGTCTGCCTGGACGGGTGGGTGGTCGCCGCGACCCGCAGCAAGCTTCAGCGGGAGATGCGGATCGCGCTCGCCGTGATGGTGCTGTGCCAGATCGCCGCGATCCTGACCGACCTGCACGTCGTCGGGGTCGAGCTGGACGCTGACGGACAGTGGCGACTGCAGGGGTGGATGGCGATCCCGCTCGCCACGGTCGTCCCGATCGCCATCTGGCGCGTGCACGAGATCATCGACCACGCCAAGGGCGCTCGCGCCGGGCACCCGGTGAGCGCTCCGCCCGCCGGACCGCTCACCGGCCCCGACAGCGGCGCTCACGACGACCAGGGCCAGCGCCCGCCGCACGACGGCCAGCCCCTGCCCACCGCCCACGGCGAACTGATCCCCGCGCAGAGCGTCTACGTCCCACGCTCACCTGAGCGCGAGATCACCGCAGGTGGCGGGACCAGCAGCGCTCACCGCACACTCACCGGCACTCACCCGCAGGACACCGACGCGCACCCGACGGAGACCCTGTCCGGACCCGCGCTCACCTACGCCCGCCGCGCAACCGTCCGCCAGCTCTACACCACTCTCGACCGCCGCCCGCTCGTCTCCGAGATCCACGCCGCGCTCACCGCCAAGCGTCTGATCACCGGCGACGAGAAGACCACGCGCTCAACCTGCCAGCGGCTGCGCGCAGACGTCGAGAAGGCGGAGCCCGCGCTCGCCCCGGCCGTTCGCTCTGCGTAACCGAGCGCTCAAGCACGACGGCCTCCGGGATGAAGAAGACACCCCGGAGGCCAGCCGCACCCGAGGGTGCCGGCAGGCCGGTCTCGCCACCGGCCCGCCCCCATCCTCCCGCACCCGAACCGCACACCACCCCCGTCCCCGGAAAGGACCGCCGCACTCTTGATCACCATCGAGCGTGACACCCGGATCGCCGCCCAACGCCAGCTGCTCCATGAGCGCAGCCAGACCCTCGCCAACCTCCCCAAGGGCTCCCGCCCCCACGCCCGGACCCTCGCCGAGTGCGAGGACATCAGCGACGAGATCGACCGCCTCCAGCGGTGCATCGACATCCCGCGCCCCGTCGCCATGGCCGTGCCCACGCTGCTCGCCGTCCTGCTGCTCGCCCTCATCAGCCGCTGACCGGAAGGGAATTCCGTGCGCTTCGTCTACCTGCTCGGCATGTTCGCACCCCTCGTCCTCCTGGTCGTGCTGCTCGCACGCTGACCGGACGACCGGCCTCGCCCCCGGACCGCACCGCCTGCCCGTCGTACCGGCCGGTGGGCGGCACTGCGTCCGGTGGCAGGGGCCGGCCGCCCGGCCGACACCACCCGCAGAAGGGATCCGCGATGCAGCCCACCGTCCAGCCCCACACCACCCAGACCCCGCCCCGACCCGCCGTCGGCGCGTTCGTGCTCTACCGCGACGCCAACCGGTTCCTCACCGGCCGACCGGACCACACCCGGGTCTGCCAGGTCCTGCGCCACAGCTCCCGTCGCCTTCACGCGCCCGCTCGACCCGGCCGAGCTGATGCACGACATCGACACCGCCCCGCTCGACGCCCTCGGCGACGGCCGACTGATGACCGCGGCCGGCGCCTGGCTCGCCCTCCAGCACCGCCAGGCCACCACCGAGCCGACCACCAAGGCGCTCCCGCCCGGCCGCAGCTGACACCCCACCCGGCCCAGCCGCAGCCGACACCCGACCGGGTGCCGCGCCGAGCCGCTCGGCGCAGCACCCGGCCCCGATTCGCCCACCCCGGACCACCGCAGTGCGCACCGACCCGCCCCCGGCCGACCGACGGCGAGCGGTTCGGCGCGCGCCGCGGCCGCCCGGCCGACACCACGACCCGCTGAACAGAAAGAAGACCACCGTGCAGATCGACGTCCGTGCCCATGCCGTCGGCGAGGCCCTGACGATGTTGCTCGCCGGCCGCCCGGCCGACCCGTTCGACGGCCTGCTGGGCCGGGACGACGCCTACACCGTCGTGCTCGGACTCCTCGACCACCTGGACACCTCCGGCCGCCGCCGCACCACCGTCGGCGAGCTGCACACCTGGGCCCACGGCACCCCCGGCGGCCAGGCCCTGGGCGGACACGACCGCCTCCTGGCCCTGCTCCGGCAGGCCGCCGACCACGGCCGCATCCGCCTGGACCACGGCCAGGTCCGCATCGGCGACGCCCCCCAGGGCCCCGGCCTCGGCGCCGGGAGCGGGCACCTGTGGGCCCGCTACGCCGGCCGGTGCGGCGCGGTGGTCGAGATCACCGGCGCCACCCCGTGGCCCAGCGGCCAGGACCGGCCCACCGACACCCCGACCGGCGACCCGCTGGCCTGGTGGTGGTGCACCGGCTGCCACGACGGGCACCGCTGGGACGGGCAGCCGCTCGCCACCGCCCGCGAGCGGGCCACCGGCCACGCCGCGACCTGCACCGCCCTGCCCGCGCTGCCCGACAGCCGCTGACCCCAACCGTGCCCCGGCCCCCACGCCGGGGCACGGCACCCCCGACACCACACACCCACCCAGAAGGAAGGCAACGAGATGACCTCCGAGTCCATCCGCTACACCGCCGACGTCGTCGCCACCACGCCGGACGGCCGCGTCCTGCTGATCGAGCGCGGCTGGCCCCCGTACGAGGGCGCCTGGGCGCTGCCCGGCGGCCACGTCGACCCCGGCGAGACCAGCCGCGAAGCCGCCGCCCGGGAACTCGCCGAGGAGACCGGCGTGCGGGTGGACGCCGCGGACCTGGTCCAGCTCGGCGTTTGGGACGCCCCCGGCCGCGACCCGCGCGGCCGGTACGTCACCGCCGCCTACCGCGCCGTCGTCCCGGACGACACCCCGACCACCGCCGGGGACGACGCCCACGCCGCCCGCTGGTGGCCGCTCGACGGCCTCCCGCAGCAGTTGGCGTTCGACCACGCCGAGATCCTCACCGCGGCCGTGAGCGCCGAGGTGACCACCATCAGCCCCTCCGGCACCACGGCCTGACAACGCCTCGGCGCCGCTCCACACCAGCCAGGCCGGGACGGCAGCGCGCGGCGGTGAGCTGCGCGCCCACCCCGGCCCACCCGTCCCCGATCCGAAAGGCACCACCCGTGAACACCACCTTCGTCCCCGTCCCCGGTTCGCTGATCGTCCTGGTCGGCGGCAGCGGCGCCGGGAAGACCACGTTCGCCAGCCGCTGGCCGGCCACCTGGCGCCTGAGCCTGGACGACTACCGGGCCATGGCCACCGACTCCGCCGCCGACCAGTCCGCGACCCCGGTCGCCGACCAGGTCCAGACCCTGCTGCTCGACGCCCGGCTCTCCCGCAACCTCACGACCGTGGCCGACTCGACGGCTCTGCTCACCCACGTGCGCGCCGGTCTGCTCGCCCGCGCCCGCTACTGGCAGCGGCCGTGCGCGGCGGTGCTCTTCGACGTCTCCCTCGACCGCCGCCGCGTCCAGAACGCCGACAGGGAGCGCGTCGTCCCGGACCACGTCCTGGTCGACCAGGAACGCCTGCTGCCCACTGCCGAGCAGCTGCACAGCGAGGGCTTCGCCCGCGTGGAGACCGTCACCGCCACCGACCCGGCCTACCTCGAACCGGCCCGCTGAGCGGACCGCAGCCGCTCCTGGGCCTGACCGCATCGGGCCGTTCCGGGGAACCCGAAGACACGCCGCACCCGGTCCGGCCCCAGCCGATGGCCCAGGCCCGCCCGCGACCGCCCCACCCGCTCTTCAACCCCAGCTTGGAGGAACCCGCTGTGCACGATCCCTGGCCCGACGACAAACCCGTCAACTTGATGTGGCTCGACCTCGCCGACCGCGGCCTGCTCGACTACGACCGCGACCGCTACCGCGTCCACGGCGTCCCCAACAACGTCGTTGCCATGATCTGGGGCGGACTGCTCGCCGACCACCCCGATGGCCCCCGCCTCACCGACGCCGGCCGCGCCCGCCTCGCCGCCGAGCGCGCCCGCGACAACCCGGACACCGGCGCCCGCGAACCCGACGCCATGCCCCCGCAGGCCGCCGCGTGGGTGCGGGAGAACGTCTGGCCCGCGAGCTGGCTGCGCTCCTTCGAACACATCCCCGGCCCGTTCGCCGACTGCGCCTGCCACAGGCCGCCGTCCGTCGAGTGCCAGGCCGACCGCCACGGCGAGTGCCGCCACGACGGCCGCCCGACTCGCGAGACCGTCATCCAGGCCGGCCCGAACCGCCACGCCCACCACCCCGAGCCCCACCAGCACGCGTCCCCGGACCTGCGCTCCGGCGTCAACGACCTCGCGTGGGTGTGGATCGCCGGACCGCCCTGCCGCCAGATCTGCCGCTGCGCCTGCCACCACCAGAAGCCGCTGATCCAACAGGCCCGCGGTGAGACCCGGCCCGGCTGGTGGTGGGTCAACTGCTGCGGGCGGATCATCACCCGTCGAGCGCTGAGCGACGACGCCTGGTGCCGCACCGCCGCCGACGCCCAGGCCCTCGCCGACTGGCACATCGCCGGCGAGAAAGGCCCCGCGCCCGCCGACTCCCCCGGCCTGCCCGACCTCGCCCCCGCCCCGGGCGGTGCGCAGCGCGAGCAGCTCGCCTTCTTCTGACCGAGCCCACCGCCCCAGGAGCAGCCGAGCGTCAGCGTCCGCGAGTCGGTCCGGCGCCGGGCCCGCGCCCTGACCGCCCCCGGCGGCTGGCTCGACCGGCGCCGTCGACGCCATCACGAAGGCCAGCGGGCACCCGGCCCGGCGGGCGGCGCGCGTCCGGGGACAGAGGCCGGCCGTCCGGCCGACGTCACCGCGCCCGCTGTCCCCGCCACCCATGGCGGGGCGGCCGTGCCGCCACCCGGCGCGGCCCGGACCGCAACCCCACCGCGACCCGACCGAGAAGGAGACACACCCCTGATGATCAAGAGCAACGAGACGGCCGTCGCCGACCTGCTCGCCTCGGGCCGGGTCTCGGGTGAGATCCGGCTGACCGGCACCGTCACGCGAATCCAGCGGCACACCACCCGCGCCGGCCACGAGTGGGCGATCCTGACGGTCGCCGACGGCGCCGGGTGGATCGAGGCCCGGGCCCTTCCGCGGGCCTGGGCGTCGTCGGACCGGGAGGCCGTGGCGGTCGGGCGGGCGGTGACGGTCACCGGCCTGATCAACGCCGCCGGCGGCGACGGCCCGGTGGAGATCTACTGCACCGGCCTCGCCCCGGCCCCCGTCACGCTCGCCGTCCCGGCGGCCACACCGTGCGGACCCGTGGCCGTGGACCCGCCCGTCGCCTGGTACACCAACGTTGACCTCGACGGCGCCGTCTACCCGACCCGTACCCGGGTGGACGGGCCCGAGTGGGCCGTACCCGACAGCGCCCACTTGCTGCACGGCCTGACCCGGCGGGAGACGGTCCTGCTGGACGCGGTGCACGAGGCTGGCCACGCGGTGGCCGCGCTCGGGGTGGGCGCCCACCTGCACCACGTCCTGGTCGGCGCCGTCGCGCACAACGCCAGCGCCCGCGGGTACACCGAGGCCTGCGGCCTGGCCCGGGGCCGGGCGCTCGCGGCGTACTGCGGCGCCGGGGAGCGCGCCGCCGACCGCTGGCTGCGCGAGAACGGCCTGTGGACGCCCGTCCGCGGCGTCGCGGTCGAGCTGGAGGCCGCGGGCGACCGGCGGACGTACCGCGAGCACCACCCCGACGTGTCCTTCGGCGGCACCGGTCCGGACTACCGCGGGGTCCACGACGCGGCGGACGCCGTGTTCGACCGGCACTGGCCGGCGGTCCGCGCCGTGGCCGCCGCGCTGGTGGACCACCGCCGCCTGGACGGCGACGCCGTCGCCGCCATCACGGGCCTGCCCAACGGCCCGCGCACCCACCCCGACCCGCACGACCGACGCATCCCGATCACGATCCGCCCCTACACCCAGGAGAGCCCTTGACCGTCGTCCCGCTCAACCCCGACTCCCCCGCCAGCCACGCCGTCGGCGTCGACTTCGACCTCACGCTGATCCGCCACGACAAGGGCTGGCAGGACGGCCAAATCTACGGCGATCCGATCCCCGGCGCCCTCGAAGCCCTGCGCGCCCTCCAGGCCCACCGGTCCGTTTTCGTCTACACGGCGCGCGGCCGAGAGCACCACCCGGCCATCGCGGCCTGGCTGATCGCGCACGGCTTCGACGCCATCGTCAATGACGACCCCGACCGCGCCTACTGGCAGGGTAGCGAGATCATCGTCACCAACCTGAAGCTCGGCGCGGCGTTGTACATCTGCGACCGCGCGCTCTTCTTCGCCGGTGACTGGGACGCCGCCCTGGCCGAAGCGCTGTACCGCATCGGCGAGGGCGGCGCCCCGGCAGCGCGGCCCGTCGCCGACCTCCCCGCCCTGACGATCCGCCAGCCCTGGCTCGCGGCGATCCTCGCCGGCGACAAGCGCACCGAGAACCGCAGCTGGCCGACCAAGCACCGCGGCGCGGTCGTCCTCCACGCCGCCCGCGCGCTCGCGCGCGACGGCCAGGCCGACCCGCTCGTCCAGGCCGCCCTCGCCCGCCCCAACACCCCCGCCCTCACCACCGGCGCCCTCGTCGCCACCGCCTCCATCACCTCCTGCCACCGCGACACCGGCTGCTGCCGCCCCTGGGGCCTGCCCGGCCTGTGGCACTGGACCATCGCCGACGTCCAGGCCCTCGCCGACCCCATCCCCGCCGCCGGCCGCCTCGGCCTCTGGCGCCTCGACCCCGGCCAGCACGCGCTGCTCCACCGCCACCAGGCCGCCAGCCGGCCCGTCCTCGCCCACCACTGATCTGCCCCGCCCCGGCCGCGCGCCCAGCCGGCCGGGGCCGCCACGAGAGGAGAGCCCGTTGACTACCACCCAACCCGCCCCGGCCACCGAGGGCGTCGACCGCACCGAGCAGAACACCAACGAAGCGCTCACCCACGTCATCGGGGAGGTCGCCCGGACCGACAGCAAGGCCGGCTTACTCCTCGGCCTGGACGGCGTCCTCGCGGCGGCCGTCGCCATCCTCGCCCAGGCGCAAGGTGCCAGCCTCCCCGTCATCACCCCGGCCGCCAGCATCCTGCTGATCGCCACCCTGCTCGCGGTGCTCGTCGTCCGCCCCCGTATCACCGCACGCGACCGCAGCTCCTACGCCCACTGGGCCGCCTGCTCCCCCACCGAGCTGCGCGCCGAGCTCGTCCCCGACCGCCGCCTGGACCGACTGCGCGTCCTGTCCGCCCTGTGTCACCGCAAGATGCTCCTGCTCCGCTGGGCGGCGGACCTCACGATCGCTGCCTTGGCGGCCCTCGCCGCGGCCGCCCTCCTCACCGCCGCCTGACCCTCCAACAGAACGACGAATGCCCGCACCCCGGCAGTGGGTGCGGGCATTTGCGGTTCGGGAGCAGTCGGATCGGCGGCGGTTTTACGGCCGTAAAACCGCCGCGCCGCAGCAAGCCTCATCGGTGCTCCATTGCTCATCTGAGATGATGCTCTTCGTCCATCCGAAGTACCGGGTTCCCGGGAAGTAGTCGGAGAGCAGTACATGCCTTACGTCACCGTGCTCTTGAACCGTAAGGGCGGGGTCGGCAAGTCTCTCTTGTCGGTCAACCTCGCCGCGGTCTACGCCGAAATCCTCGGCTGCGACCCCGAGGCCACAGGCGACGGCCCGTCCGTCGCGGTCGTCTCAATAGACCCTCAGGGCACCAGCATCGAGCACGCCGAAAAGGTCAGGAAGAGCGGCAGGCCCGTCCCCTTCCGCGTGGTCGATGCGAGCCAGAACATCGACAGGCTGCGCCGTCTGCGTAACGCCAAGGCCGACATCATCATCGTCGACACCCCAGGTTTCATGCCGCTGAAGGCCGACGACGACGAAGACGAGTCCATCGACCCCCTCGGCGACGGAACCACCGGAGATGCGCTGCGAGCCGTCCTCGACGTTGCCGACGACGTCATCGTCCCTCTTGAAGCAGAGGGCTCGGCCTTCACCCCGACCAGGGTTACCGTGGAAAGGGTCCTCATCCCCCGCCAGATCCCCTACGGGGTCGTCGTCAACAACTGGGACCCCCGGGACGGCACCGCAGACCGGGACCGCACCATCAGCCTCGTCCAGCGCCGAGGCTGGGAGCTCTACAACGCCACCGTCCGTCACTACAAGCCGCACACCCGCGGCATTACCAACGGGCGGTTCTGCACCCAGTACGAGTCCAACCACATCGCCACCAAGGCCAAGCAGGACTTCGTGTCCCTGGCCCTGGAGCACCAGCTCCGCCGCCAGAAGTACGCAGGAGTCCGATAGATGGCCACACACGATGAGTTCGACGACTTCTTCGGCGATGACGATGACGCTCCAGTCGTCGACACCCGAGCCGACGGCCGCCTGCTCCGGATTCCTCTCGGCCGGCTTGCTCCCAACGGCGTCAATCCGCGTATCGACTTCGGAACCGAAGCCGAGCTGATCGACCTCGGTAGGAGCCTGCGACGCCGCCAGATCCAGGCCTGCCCGGCCGTCAGCCGCGGCGCCTACCTGAAACTGTGGCCCGACCACGCCGAGAAGATCGGCGATGTCGACTACGTACTCGTGACCGGTGAGCGCCGATACCGTGGCGCCACCGCCGCCAGCAACCCCACCCTGAACTGCGTCGTCGATGACGGTCTGGCCATGGACCGCAAGGTGTTCATGGAGGCCGTGGTCTCCGAGAACGTCGACCGGCAGAACTTCAACCCCATCGAAGAGGCGTACGCCGTCCGAGCTCTCGTTGCCGAGTTCGGCTCCAACCGCGCCGTAGCCCAGCACTTCGAGCGGGTCGACGGATGGGTCACCCAGCGCGTTCTCCTCACCCACCTGGCCCCGGGAGCACAGGACCTGGTGCGGAAGAAGATCATGCCGCTCGAAGCTGCCCGGTCGCTGGGCAAGCTGGCCCGGGACAACGAGTGGGGTCCCTCGGCCCAACTGGCATGGTGGCAGGAAGAGCAGAAGCAGAGGGCGACGGCGTCCGCTGAGCGGTCGGCCGCGAAGAAGGCCGTCAAGAAGGCCGCCGTCCGCACGCCTCCGGCAAGTGAGCCGGCCGCCCCTGACCAGCCGGGGGCCGACCCGTTTTACGGCCGTAAAGCGGACCAGGCCGACCCCGTGCTGGCGGAACCGGCTCCCCGGGAACAAGAAGCCCCTGTCGGCGCAGGGCAAGAGCACGTGCCAGCCGTTCCTGCACAGGCCAGCCCGGCCGAGACGGCGGGGGAACGGCGACCCGACGTCTTCCCCTACGCGGACGGCGTCGCGGCGGCGCGGTGCCTGATCCACGAGATGTCGGCCGACGAGTTCGGCAAGATGCTGGACCTGCTCAACAAGCACAGCGAACATCCGGCCGTACCTGCCAGTTGACTGGCCTGGCCTGAGCAACTTCACGGAATCGGCGGCGGCCCCACCAGTAGAGGTGGGGCCGCCGCCGTGCTTCCACGCGAAGCGCGAAGACCACCGCGACGCGTCCAGAGCTCGATCCGCCCCCGGGCTGCCGATGGCGAGGCCGCCTCGATCGTCTTCCGAAGACGACCCCCGGCCGGCACCCCACAGGCAATACTTGATCCCACCGAACGAGCGAGCCGGGGAGCAACGCGGTGTCGTGGAGAGACGCGGTTCAGCCAGCGCTGCGGGTGATGCTGCAGGGGGAGGCCTACCCGGACCCCTATCTGGAGCTGCTGCGCGTCGGTGTGGAGCACCAGGACGTCGCCGAGGGCGTCGTCGTGACGCTGGTGGTGGACGGGGTGCTCGTCACGGGGACCCTGATCCCGACCGTGGTGTGGGAGGACCTGTACTTCCGTCAGGTCGCGGAGGCCGACTACTACGGGATGCGCAAGGTCGTGCGGGAGGTGCTCGGGCACCTGGACCAGGCCGTCGAGGACGGGCGTCGCCGTCGGGTGTCCGACCCGCGGTTCCTGCACCTGAAGGATGTCACCGTCCGCTCGGGCCGGACCGCCCGGAGGCTGCCGGTCTGGCGCGGGCCGGTCGCGGCGGTCAGCGGCTGGAGCCTGGGCGAGCCGGACGAGCGCTGAGAGCACGGCTGGCCCGCACACCCGGCGGGGACTGGCGTCGTGCGGGCGGCCGTCGGCGCCGGGCTGTCAGCTGCGACCGCCGTGGCCCGGCGGCACCTCGGGAGCCCGGTGACTGGGCAGGTGGACGGTGGGCGGATACGCCGGTCGGGGAGGAATCAGCGCGGGTCGGACCGGAGAGTCGGTGGGCGCGGGCGGGGCGAGGGCGTAGTCGTCCTCGGGGCCGGTGCGGTCGGCCGCCGACGCTTCGGCCAGGCCGGGCTGCGCCGTTGTGGTCGTCGGTACGGCGCGGGGCGGTGGTGGAACCGCGCTGATGGTGGGAGTCGGCGTCCGCGGAATGGCGTGGTGCTCGGCCCAGGTCGGGGCCGGCGCCGGTTCGGTCTGTCCGACGCCCTGCGACGGCGCAGGTGGTTCCGGAAGAGGGATGCTGGCGGGGGCGAGTTGCGCGGGCAGGGGCGGCTGGTGGCGGTTCTGGTAGAGCGCGGCGGCTGCCCGCTGCCGGGCGTTCCACCGCCCGGTCTGGACTCGTTCCAGGGTGCGCATCAGGTCCCGGGCGGCGGTGAGGGTGAACACGCCGCGGGTGCGGGTGAGCTCGTCGAACGTGGTCGGGGCGAGGCCCCAGCGGGTCGCGTCCGGCGCCGGGACCGGGTGGCTGATCCACCAGTCGTGGCGCCAGTTGCGGCGGCCGCCGGTGAAGTTCCAGTCCTCGCCGGGCTTGGGCTCATGGGTGAAGTCGTGCACGCCGTAGGGGATGAGGACCTTGGCGCCGTCGAGGAAGTACACGCCGCCGCCTGCGGCGACGACGGCGAGCTGCTGCTCGGTCGGTGCGATCGTCATGTGGTCGACCAGCGGGCCGCCTCGGCCCTGCGGGGCGACCTGCAGATCGGCGAGCCGGCCTGCGGACGCCGCGTCGGCCGCCCAGAACCACACGTGCCGGGCGCCGGCGCCGTAGCGGGCCTGCACCGTGCGGATCCGCTCCTGGACCTCGCCGATGTCGACCGGACGGCGGGGCCGCTCCACCACCGACACGTCCCGGCCGTCCGGGCCGCTGCGGACCACGACCGCCGGTGGCAGCACCCCCAGGGGCCCCTCGGCGCCGCCCTCGTCCAGGCCGCCGGGGAACTCCAGCACGCAGTGCGCGCCGGGCCACGCCCGGGTGATCCGCTGCTGGAACTCGATGACGATCCGGTCGTCCAGCTCCAGCTGCTTGCGCACCGCCGGCGCGGCGGAGCAGTCCGTGCCGCGCCGGTGGGAGAAGTGCGGCCTGTTCACAGCGCCGGGCCTGACGCTGCGCAGCATCAGGTTCTCCTGGCAGGCCCGGCACACGTACCGGCCCCCGGCCTCGCCGGGTTCCAGGCCAGTGGTGCCCCGGGAGAGGTCGACCCACCACTTCGTCACCCGGTCGTACACCCACGGGGCCGTCGTCTTGTCACCCATGAGGGGATCATGCCCGCTGCGCGCCATGGCGTCCGCCGGTTCACGCACTCCGCCCCCATCGAGGAACCGTGCTGGCGCTCCGGAGAGATGCCGGTGCTGCTGCGACTTGGGGAATTCCCCGGCAGCGCCCCGCGGTCCGATGCTTGACTACAGCAGAGCGCAATGTCGAGAACACAGGGAGTAGCTGTATGGGAGTCGGCACCACGTACCTCAGCAAGACGGAAGTCCAGGAGCTGCTCAAGGTCAGCTCGTTCGGGCTGAGGCGGCTGCCCCGCCAGCACAAGGACTTCCCCGCCTCCGAGGAGAACCCGCACCACCGCTCCTACGACCCGGAGCCGGCCGGACAGGTGTGGGACGGTACCGCCCTCTACCTGTGGGCCGCCGGTACCCCGGAGTTCCGCCACCGCGGTGCCCTCCTGGCCCGCCCCCTGCCCGGCCAGCGCCAGGCCGGCCGACACCTCGGCTACCGCGACACCCCGCACGGTCCCGCCACCGACTGGCACACCGGCATCGGCGTCATCCGCATGCTCCACACCACCGACAGCGGCGCGGCGTCGTCGGCCGCCATCGACCTGGCCGCCGAGTTCAACCGGGAGATCGTCACCGTGTGCGCCCTGTACGGCGACATCGGCTTCACAGGGCCCGCCCTGGTCGCCGCCGACACCGCCCAGCCGCGCATCGAGTACGAGGCCCGGTGGGGACACGTCGCCGACCTCGTCGGACAGCCACTCCCGTGGTGGCCCGGCCTGCTGCGCCGCCCGGAGGTCGTCCGGCAGTGGCAGCCCGGCGCCGCCGCGGTGGTCGCCGGCGTTCCGGCCGAACAGCGCGAGACGGCCCTGCGCAAGGCCGCCCGCAACCCCGCCTTCAGCGCGGCCGCGCGCACCGCGCTCACCAACATGGCCGACCAGATCCGCAACCAGCGCGTCGAGGACGTCGCCTCGGACATCCAGATCTTCGGCGACCACGCCGCCCGGCACCAGACCCGGATGGTCATCGCCGCCCGGCACGACGAGACCGCTCACCCCATCGACGTCCTGGAGGAGGACGACGACGTCGACGACGTCCTCGCCAGGGGCTGGCGGGAGATCGTCACCAGTACCCAGCCCGACGCGGTCGCCGCCACCGACGTCGCCCTCGGCTACCACCCCGGCCTGCTGCCCTACGGGCGGTTCACCGACGTCCGGGACAAGGAGGGGACCATCGCCGCGCGCTGGTCCCGCAGGCTCACCGTGTGCGACCCGACCGCCGCCCACGCCACGCTGGCCGAGGGCAAGCAGGTGGAGGCGTTCTTCGTCGACCCCCTCACCGACATGCCCGTCGTCCGCACCAGGAACGACGGCGACAAAGGGCCCAAGTGGCTCTTCTACGCCCCGCTCGCCCTGCCCGCCGGCTGCGGCGAACTGGCGTCCGCCGTCCTGTACGGCACGGTATGGATCACCACCACCGACGGGCAGGTCCACCCCGCCCCCTGCAGCCCGGGCGACCACCTGTGGTGGGGCGACGGCTGGGGCGACCGGCCCACCGAGGCCGCCCACGTCGTCAACCAGCTCCTGGACGACCCGGCCCGCCCGGTCAGCCTCCGCGACCACTGGTCGAAGGCCCCGGCCGGACTCACCGCCCTGTTCAACGAGGAACACAAGCAGGGCACCGAACTCACCCGCGCCACGCTGCTGCACGCGCGCATGACCCCGCCGGCCCCGCGACGCTGACCAATCACACCGCGAACGCAGCGGGCCCGAGGAAGCGCGCGACGCGGTAGAAGCCGGGGGCCGCCACCCGTAGGTGACGGCCCTCCAGCGTTCCCCCGGCCCCCCGGCAGCCTGCCGCCGGGCAACGACAGTGCTCTGGCCGGGACGGCCCGCCAAGCCCACTCGGCGCCGTGCTCGGCGAACTGCGCAAGGCACCCGCAGTCCACGCGGCGGCCAGCTCCTGGCCCTCCTCGATGACGACCGCCGCGAGCAGGTCCTGCTGCTCCTGGTCGCGCTCGGCCCCACACCTGGCCGCCCGGGTCCCTAGATGAATGAGTCCGATGTCCTCAGTGGTCATAGGCGATGAGTGAGCGCTTGATCGCGGCGCCGGTGTTCCAGTTGTGCCAGATCGCGGCG
>NZ_JBSFKI010000055.1:0-45679 GCF_053598475.1 Kitasatospora sp. NPDC001119 | reverse complement strand
CCACACACTCTGCACCCAACACGGCATCGCAACAACGGCCTGAGCCTGACCTAGATCGAATACTTCGCCAGCAGAGTCGGCGGGCCGACTTCCTGTGCGGGGAGAGCCACAACCGCCGCGCTCCTCGCCGCAGGTCGCCCGCCCGCCAGGACGACAAGGCCCAGGCGGGCCCGACCGAGAAGGGCCGGGCCGCCGGAACCGCCGCCGAGCAGCACTCACTTCACCCCGTCATCCGCCGCCGCTTCGGCCTTGCCGAAGCGGCGCCGGGCCACTCCTGCGCGGGAAGTCGGCCGGGCCGACTTCCCGTGCTTACGGGTGGGTTGCGCGGGCGCGGCAGCGGGTGAGGGCGTAGGTGATGCGGCGGTCGGAGGGGAGCGTGGTGGCGAGGAGTTCGCCGGCCGTGACGAGGGTGGTCCAGTAGAGGGCGGGGTCGCCGGTGCGGGGAAGGGGATGCGCGGCGGCGAGGGAGAGGTACGCGGAGATGAGGTTGCCGGTGGTGAACCAGCGTTGGAGGCCGTGGTGGTGGCCCGGTCGGATGCCGCCCATGGCGTCGATGGCGACGAGGAAGTGTTCGACGACGGCGAGTTCGGTGTCGGTGAGCGACTTGGGGACGTCGAAGACGCCGAGGGCTTCGAGGAGTTCGCCGGTGTCGGTCTCGGTGTCGGGCCGGGGGTCGGCAAGGAGGGCGTCGTAGCACTCGGCCAGGCGGCGGGTGGTTTCGGCGTGGGGGATGTCGAGGGCGAGGCAGACGGCGCGCGCGACGGGCAGGGGCGGGTGGCCGAGGCGGGCCAGGAGGGCGTAGGTCGCGGCCGGGGTGGCCCCACGGGAGAGGGTGTGCCGGGCGAGGGTGACGAGGTTCATGGAAGAAGCGGCTCTCAGGCGAGGGTGGTGACGGGGGCGATATGGGCCCAGACGAACTTGCCGATACCACAAGGGCGGGCGGCGCAACCCCACCGTTCGGCAAGTTCGTCGACAAGGAACAGACCGCGCCCCTTCTCATCGTCGGGGACGGCGGTCCGGAGGATCGGCCGTCCGGTGCCCGCATCGTGGACTTCGAGGCGCAAGCGGGAGCCGGTGAGGGCGAAGCGGACCTCGATGTGGCGGTCGTCGGGGGCGTCGGAATGCAGGACGGCATTGGCGAAGAGCTCGCCGAGGAGCAGTTCGGCGGTGTCGCGGTAGCGGTCCCCGGAGGGCAGCCCGGAGAGGAAGGCCCGGAGCAAGTACCGGGCCAGGGGAGCGGATTCGGTCCGCGCGTCGAGGCGTGCGACGAACATGCGCGGGCGGCGGGACATCAGCATGGGGGCACCTCGAAGGGGAACGCGGACGGGACCATTCGCACCACGGCTGGTGATTGGCCGATGACGAACAGTCAACATCCGTGCCCTGCGGTCGGCTATGGTCGGGGCGCGCCCGGACGTTGAAACCCTTGAAACCCACCTGCCAGGGGGAACTGTCGTGCGAACCGACCGTGGGCCGAACCACAGGCTCGCCTCACTGATGGCCGAAGCCGCCTGGGGCAACGGCGATTTGGCTCGGGCCGTCAACCGGACCGGCACCGAGGCCGGACAGCGGCTGAAGTACGACGCCTCGGCCGTCTCCCACTGGCTCAGCGGCACCTCGCCTACGGCGAAGGCCCTGCCGGTCGTCCTGGAGACACTGGCGCGGAGGCTCAAGCGGCCGATCACCGCCGTCGAGGCCGGATTCCGCGGGACACCTACCCCTGTTGAGCAGCCGACGGATACGGTGTCAGGGCTGATCGACCTGGGGAGCCTCGATATGGACCCGTCCCGGCGCGGAATCCTCACGGCCGGCCTCTACTCGGTGGCCCTCACCATCCCCGGCTGGCCCGACGTGGTGGGCCGCTTCGAGAGACTGCGGACCGACCCCCACCTGCGGATCGGCATGGCGGAGGTCCAGGCGGTCGCGGCGATGACCGAGCGGATCAGCGACCTGGACGACCAGTTCGGCGGCCGGATGACCCGTCCGATGGCCGCCTCGTTCCTGGTCAACACGATCGTCCCGTACCTGCGGGCGGACGCCGGTGCGGACGTCCGCAAGGCCATGCTGTCGGCCGCCGCCGACCACTGCTACCTGACCGGCTACATGGCCGTGGACGAACGCCACGACTCCCTGGCCCAGCGCTACTACTTGAAGGCCCTGGAGCTGGCCGGGCACGCGGGCGACCACCTCACCTACTGCACCACCCTGCGCGGCATGAGCGTCCAAGCCGTCAATCTCGGCCACGGCAGCAGCGCCCTGCGGCTCGCGGACGCCGCCTCGGCCGCTTCCCCGGAGGCCGGTCCCCGCATGAGGGCCTTCCTCGCCGGCCAGCAGGCCCACGCCCTCGCCCAGACCGGGGACAGGATCGGAGCCCTGCTCCACCTGCGCACAGCGGAAGTCGCGATGGATCAGGCCGAGTCGAAGGCGAAGGTCGTCGGCCGCTACGATCCCGCCGCCCTCGCGTACCACGTCGCCCAGGTCAACTACGAGCTCGGCGACCGCGATGGCGCGATCCGCGCGCTCCAGCACTCCGAGAAGCTCCGACCCCCGGTGTACCGCGGGTCCCGCGTACGCGCCCTCTCCATGCTCGCCGAGTGGCAGCTCGGAGCCGGCCGACTGGAAGAGGCCGTCCAGAACTGGCACCTCGCCCTGGACGACTATCCGACCATCCAGTCCGGCCGGGCCGACGACCGCTTCCGCTCGATGCTCTCCGCGACCCGGCCGCACCGCCGCAACCCCCACGTGCGCGGGCTCCTCGAACGCGCCCGCCCCATGGCGGGCGGCCGAGGGCCGGCGCGAACGGTACGGGAGACCAGGGCATGACCAGCAGCGAACCGGTCGTGCCCGTGCAGGCCACACGCGTGAGAGGGTCGGGAACGCGACTGGTGCGCGTGTGAGGGAGGGACCGCTCGTGGAGTGGGAGGTGTTCGGGCGTCGGCAGGTGTTCGGGAGTCCGTGGGTCGAGGTCTGGCTCGATGACGTCGACATCCCCGGTGTCGGCCGGATCGACCACCACGTCGTCCGCTACCCCCGCTCCTCGACCACCGCCGTCGTCACCAACGAGGCCGGCGAGTTCCTGCTCCTCTACCGGCACCGGTTCATCACCGGCCGCTGGGGCTGGGAGGTGCCGGCCGGTTGGGTCGAGCCCGGTGAGGAGCCGGCGGCGGCCGTCGTCCGCGAGGTCGAGGAGGAGACCGGCTGGCGTCCAGGCCGGGCCGAGCTGTTGACCGAGTACGACGCCATGGCCGGCATCGGCGACGCCCACTTCCACGCCTACCACGTCACCGACTGCATCCGGATCGGCGAGCCCGAGGACGTCTCCGAGGCGAGTCGCGTGGAGTGGGTCCCGGAGAGCGAGGTGGTGAAGCTGCTGACGAGTGGCGGGGTTCCGGACGGGCCGTCGCACGCCGCCCTGTCCTACTACCTCGGCCCGCATCGACTCGCTCGGTACTCCTGAACACCTCGCCCGGCGTGGGGGCGCACTCGGTGCGGGGGGCTTGGGCTTCACGCTCGAACGGTTCGCACTCTTCGTAGTGGCTGTGCTACTTTCCGCATCATCAACAGAACATAGGAGACCCCGGCGGTGGTGGAACACCCCGGGGTCAGGCACCAGGAGCAAGGACTCCAGATGCGGATTCATCGTAGCGTTCATTCGCGCGCGTTCAGCGTGCTTCCGAACGGCCTGTTGCAGGACCGGCGGTTGAGTTACACCGCTCGTGGCCTCCTCGCCGACCTGCTCTCCCGCCCCGACGGCTGGCGGGAGGACGGGCGGCAGATGGCGGACAGCAGTCCACAGGGGCGGGGCGCCGTCCGGCGGGCCCTCAAGGAGCTGAAGGACGCCGGGTACTACCGGGTCGACACCGTCCGGATGGCCGACGGGACCATCCGGTCCGAGGCTCATGTCTTCGACACCCCGCAGCCCGAACCGGCTGTCCCCCGCCCGGCTTCCGGTGGGCGAGGGACCGGCCGCGCTGTCACCCCTCCCGTAAAGGACCCGGGGCAAGAACCCACCCTCCCGGATGAACGGACGCGGGCCGCCGTGGCCACCCTGTTCCGGGTGATCAGGCCCGAACCCCGCCTGCGCCTCGGCGAGGCCGAGGCCCGCGCGCTGGCACCGCTCGTCACGCAGTGGCTGGAACGGGGCTGCGACGAAGCCGAGTTGGCCCACGCCCTGCTCCCCGGACTGCCGCAGCCGATGCACTCCCCGGTGGCGATCCTCCGGGACCGCCTGCAACGGAAGCTGCCACCGGAGCGCCCCGAAGCCCAACCGGCCTCGTACGCCGAGTGCGGCCGCTGCCACGACCCGGTGCCCCGCCCCGGCATCTGCCGCGCCTGCGCGGGCCTCGGCACGAGAACCGTCGCCGTCGGCACCGGCGCGCCCGCCACCCCCGGAGGCGTCGCCCGCGCCCGCGCCGCCCTACGGGGGTGGCAGTCGCCGTCCGCCGTGGCGCTGGGCAGCTGACCTTCCATCGCACCATCGCCGCCCGCAGAAGCGCGCCTCTCCTCAGGGACGGGTGCCGGGCTGGTCGACGACGGCGCGGGCGAGGACGGCCATCTGGCTGGTGATGTCGCCCTTCTTGAAGGTCGCGCCGTCGGTGACGGCGACGCTGCGCTCGCCGAGGTAGGTGTAGTCGGTGCTGTCGAAGATCCACTGAACCTCGGCCCTCGCACCGCTGTCCCGGCGCGCGACCGCGATGCCGGGGCGGCCTGCCGCGTCGGTCACCGAGTCGATCACCCTGACGCCGGGGATCTTCGCGGCCGCCCGGTAGAGCGCAGCGCTGACGGCCGGTGGGGCGATCTGGTCGCGCAGGAGGTCGCCGACGGTCCTGAACGCCTCCTCGTCGGGGCCGGGCCCGTGGCCTTCGGTGTCCGCGTGGATCCTGGCCAGCAGCGCATCCGGGTCGGTCGGCAGGGCGGCGACGTAGGCGTAGCTGCCGAACCTCCCGGCGTTCGGCACGGGTTCGGCCTCCCCGTGCTCGTCGCTTCCTCCGGGGTTCGGCAGGTGCCCGTCCGCGAGCAGCAGTCCCCGCTTGCTGCCGTCAACGGACGTCCAGAGCTCCCGGGTCTGCGGCGCCTCGCCCTGCGACTTCGCCCAGTTGTCCAGGCTCTTCACGTAGACGAACTGGTCCCCGCGCGCCGCCGGGGCGGGCTGCTGTTCGGCGGCCCGCGCCGCGCGGTCCAGGACCACGGCCGCGACCGGCCGCGTGGGGTCGGCGCCCCGCTCGGTCGGCCCGCCGGCCAGCACCAGGGACAGCGCCAGGCCGCCCGCCAGCGCGGGCAGGGCCACCCAGCCGAGCCGCTTCCGCCGGGGCGCGGCCGCCGGCCCGCGTGCGAACTCGCTCATCAGGTGCCCCCGCAGCTGCCGCCGGCGGTCGGCGGGGAGCCCCGGCCCCGTGGGCGGTGGCAGCAGTTCGTCCTCGTTCGTCGGATTCATCGGACTCATCGGGTCCTCCCCGGTGTTGTCGACCTGGCCGCTTCGGTGCGGCCACCCCGTACCTGTCCGGTGTCCGGAGCGGGTTCCCGCCCGCCCCGGAGCTCCTCGTCCACCAGCGCGCGCAGCTTGGTGCGGGCGCGCGAGAGCCGGGAGCGCACCGTGCCGATCGGCACCCCGAGTGCCTCGGCCGCGCTCACGTAGTCCAGGCCCGCCAGGACGCAGAGGCCGAACACCTCGCGCTCCGCCTTCCGCAGCCCGCCCAGTGCCCGCCGCACGGCGGCGAGCCGGGCGTCGTCGTCGAGCCGCCCGGCCAACTCCTCGGCGAAGTCCGGCAGGACGCCCCGGTCGGGCAGCCGCGCCAGCGCCGCCCGGTGCCGCCGGGCCGCCCGGGTCGTGTTGCGCAGGACCTGGGCGGCTATCCCGAACAGCCAGGGCCGCACCGGCCCGTCGTCCTCCCGCAGCCTGCCGCGCAGGCGCCACGCTTCGAGGAACGTCAGCTGGACGACGTCCTCCGCCGCGGCCCGGTCCCCCACCACCCGCACCGCGTACCGGTACAGATCGTCCGCCGTCTCATCGAACAGCTCCCCGAACGCCCACTGGTCGCCGCTCCTCAATCGCGCCCGCTGTGACAGTTCCACACCCCCACCTGTCCGCACGCACCGCCGGGTTCCCGCCGGAGCACGGCAGAGCACGGCAGAGGGCCCCGCCGAACCGGACGGTTCGGCGGGGCCCTCCTCGACCGGTCGGACGATCAGACGGTCAGGCGCACTTGATGTCGCGGTTCACCGCGGCCATCCCGGCGACCTTCCCGGCGTCCACCGTGAACTCGTACTGCCAGCCCGGCTGCCCCTCGACCGGCAGCACGTACCTGCCGCTCTTGTCCTGCTGGAGGCCCTTGGCGCCGTACGCCTGCTGGAGCGCCTCCAGGGTGGAGCCGGCGCCGATGCCCTCGGCCGTCCTCGCCTCCGCCGGGGCGGCCAGCTCACGCAGGCCCGCCTCCGCGAAGGAGACCCTGCCGGTGGTCAGGTACGCCTTGTCCTTGGCCTCCTGCGCCACCCTCAGGTCGACCAGGGCCATCGTCGAGTCGGCGATCAGCTTGGCGGCGGCGGCCGAGTCCTTGGCCCCGGCGGCGGAGCCCG
This sequence comes from Kitasatospora sp. NPDC001119, assembly GCF_053598475.1. Taxonomy (NCBI): domain Bacteria; kingdom Bacillati; phylum Actinomycetota; class Actinomycetes; order Kitasatosporales; family Streptomycetaceae; genus Kitasatospora; species Kitasatospora sp. NPDC001119. The sequence goes on along the minus strand of NZ_JBSFKI010000055.1, from coordinate 39,106 downwards.
CGGCGGCGGCCGCCGCGTCCTTGGCGGAGGCGTTCGGCGGCAGGGTGCCCGCCGGGGCGGGCGCCTTCCCACTGGCCGCGTCGGCCTTGGCGCTGAGGTCCTTGTAGCGGGCCTCGGTCGCCGCCTCGGCGGCCATCCGGGCCTGGTCCGGCGCCGGTCCGCCCTTGTAGACGAAGTCCGTGCAGCCGCCGAGCAGCGAGACCGGTGACGCCTCCAGGGCGCCGGTGGCCAGCCCGGCGTCCTTGGCCATGCCCGGCTTGATCCCCTGGTACCCGGCCGCCGCGAAGGCCTCCGGGCCCTTCGTCGTGGGCGCCGCCGAGGGTGCCGCGGCGGCGCCCCCGGCCTTCGCCGAGTCCTTCTTGTCGTCGGACGAGCAGGCCGCCGCCGAGGCGGCCAGCAGTACTACCGAGATGCCCACGCCCACCGCGCGGACCGTGGCCCGGTTCTTCCCCATGTCACAAACCCCCACATGATCTTTCGAGGGTCACCGTACCGAGGGTGCGGCCACGATCCACAACCGGTTTCTCAGGCGCAGTAGGTGTTGTGCTTCACCAGGGCGAGCCCGGCGACCTTGCCGTCGGCCATGGTGAACTCGTAGAACCAGTCCGGGCCGCCGCTGCCGCTCTCGGACGGGAGTTCGTAACCGCCCTCCTTGATCGGCTTGAGGTCCCTGCCCTCGTAGGCGCGCTTGAGCTCCTCCTCCGTCGAGCCGGCGCCGATGCCCTCGGCGGTGCGGGCGCCCGCCGGGGCGACCAGCTGGCGCAGGCCCTCGGTGCCGAAGTTGACCCGGCCGGTGGTCAGGAAGGCCTGGTCCCGGTTCTTGCGGGCGGGCCCGAGGAGGTCCAGGTCCTTGTAGAGCACGGCCATCTCCCGCCGCCCCGCCTCGGTCTGGTCGAGCTGCTCCCGAAGGCCCGCGAGGTACTCCTGCAGTTCCTTCGACGAGGCCCCGGACGGCGGGGACGCGAGCGGCTTCCTGGCCGCCTTGATCTCGTCGATCCTGGCCAGGGCCTTGTCGGCCTTCGTACGGACCTCGGCCTCGGCCGCCATCCGGACCGGGTCCGGCGCCGGGCCGCCCTTGTACGCGTAGTCGGTGCAGCCGTTGAGCAGCGAGACCGGCGACGGCTCCAGGGCTCCGGAGGTGAGCGCCTCCTCCTTGGTCATCGAGAGCTGGAGCCCGCGGTAGCCGGCGGCGCCGAACGGCTGCGGCGGTGTACTGGCCGCCGCCTCGGCAGCGCCGCCCCCGTCTCCCCCGCAGGCCGCCGCTCCGGCCATGACCAGCGCCGTCGTCAGTACGGCCCCGGCCACGCGCCCGCCGCGCGTCGTCCCCACCATGATCATCTCTCCTTCGTCGACCGCACACGGTAGCGAACGTGCGGGCACGATCGACAACCGGCTCCCCCACGCACGGAAGGGGCCCGCGTCCGAGGACGCGGGCCCCTTCGCGCACGCACCGGTCAGGAGGCCGGCCCCCGGTCGGCCAGGCTCCGGGTGTAGTGGGCGGCGGCCAGGACGGAGGCCATCAGCTCGGAGTCCAGCACGGCGGCGTCGGCCAACCGGGTCGCGGACGCGTGGGAGGCGAGCAGCGTCTTGGTGACCCGCAGGGCGGCCTCGGAGCGGCGCGTGATGGGGCGGGCCCACTCGGCCACCGCCTCGTCCAGCTCCTGCTCGGGGACGACGCGCTGCAGGATGGCGAGCTCCCGCGCCTCCACCGCGCCGACCGGGCGGCCGGTCAGGATGATCTCGCGGACCCGGGCCGCGCCGACCTCGTGCAGCAGCCGGGGCAGCAGGCCGCCCCAGGCGACGGGCAGGCCCAGGGCCAGTTCGGGCAGCCGGAAGACGGCGTTGTCGGCGCCGGCCCGCAGGTCGCAGGCGAGCGCCAGGGCGAAGCCGGCGCCGGTCGCCCGGCCCTGGACCCGGGCGATGGTGACGGCGGGGCTGTTGACGAGGGCGTCGCAGACCCGGCGGGCCTTGTCCCCGTAGGCCCGTATGCGGCCGCCGGTCGGGTCCTCGTCCAGACCCGCGAGGAGTTCGTCGCGGTCGCCGCCGAGGCAGAAGTCGCGGCCGGCCGCGGAGAGCACGATCACCCGCACGGCCGGGTCGGGGACGGCGAGGAGAGCGAGGAGTTCGTCCAGCATGGCCGAGGTGACGGCGTTCCCCGTCCCCGGGCTGTCCAGCTCGACGTGGAGCACCGCGCCCCGGAGCTCGGAACGGACCGTACGGGCGGGCGCGGGTTCGGGGACCACCGCGGCTTCGGGAGCGGGAGCGCCTTCGGGAGCGGGAGCACCTTCGGGGACCGGCGCCGACTGCGGGACCGGCGGGGACTGCGGGGCCGACGGGTACCAGCCGGTCGTCGTCGACGGGTGCGGGACGTACGGCGGCGGCTGCATCGCGTACGGGGGGTACTGGGGAGCCTGCGGGGAGACGTTCATGCGGACACTCTCAGGGACGTCACCCGGTGGAAGACCATCCGGGGCGCGTGCTCCGGCGGGCTCACCGCCCGCAGCGTCGGGAAGCGCTCCAGCAGTTGGCCGATCAGGGCCCGCGCCTCCAGCCGGGCCAGGCCCGCGCCGAGGCAGTAGTGGGCGCCGCCGCCGAAGGTGAGGTGGGTACCCCGGCGGAGCGGGTCGAAGGCGTGCGGGTCCGGGTTGCGGCGCGGGTCGCGGTTGGCCGCGCCGTACATCACGTGGACCATGGTGTCCTTGGGGAGGAACGTTCCGGCCAGCACGGTGTCCTCGCCCGCGACGCGGCTGTTGACGCGGATCGGCGGGTCGTAGCGCAGCGCCTCGTCGATCGCCTCGTCGATGTGCTCGGGCCGCTCCCGCAGCCAGTCCCACGTCCCGGGCGACCGCAGCAGCTGCCACACCAGCGAGGAGAGCAGCGTCGCCGTGGTCTCCAGCGAGGCGATGGTGACGAACATGGTGAGCTGGTAGACCATCCGGTCGGTGGCCTCGGGGTCGGACTCCAGCGCGTCCCAGGTGCGGATCCAGCCGGCGATCACGTCGTCGCCGTCGTTGTCGCGGCGCTCCCGGACGAGCCGGGTGAAGTACTCGCGAAGGTCCATGGTGGCCTGCTCGGAGACCGCCAGCTGGCTCTTGGTGGGCAGCAGTTCCTGGGCGTGCACCTGGTTGTGGGTCATCGTCAGGATGTGCGGGTAGTCCGCGCGGGGGATGTCCAGCCAGCGCCCGATGGTGCCGATCGGCAGCTGCTCGCTGACCACGGAGGCGAAGTCCGCCTCGCCGTCCGCCTGTATTCGCTCGGCCAGGCGGTCGAGCAGTTCGGTGGCGTCGGCCTCGATCCGCGGCGTCATGTCCCGGAGGGTGTTGCGGTCGAAGAGGCTGCCGAGGCTGCGCCGCTGCCGGGTGTGCTCGGGGGCGTTGAGGCGGGAGAGGGTGCGGCTCATCTCCTGGGTGGCGACGGCCTCCCAGCGCTCCGTCCCGGTCTGCCGCTCCTGCCAGGCGAAGTCGGGGACGAGCCAGGTCCTGCCGCGCAGGACCTGGTCGCAGGCCTCGTAACCGGTGACCAGGTAGCCGCCCCAGGGCGCCGGGACGAGGTCCCCGAGCGCCCGCAGCCCGTCGTAGACCGGGCTCGGGTCGGCGAGCCCCTCGGCCGACCGCAGCCTCCGCAGCAGCGGGACGGCGGCACGGCGGTCGACCCTGCCGTCAGGGTGCTCCGACTCCGCGGGGCGGGCTTCCAACATGGCGGTCACACGGGCTCCTTCAACACGCGGGCGGGCAGTACGGCGGCGTACTACCCAGCACCAGCGCGCTCAAGCGTCGATCCGTGTTGCCCCCGTCACGTACTGCACCGTCGTCGCACGCCGTTCACCTCGCGGTGACCGAACGTCCGGTGACCGAACGGCTGGTACCCGAACGGCCCGTGACCGGACGGCCCGTGACCGAACAGCCGGTGACCGAACGGCCCGTGACCGAACGGCCGGCGGCCGGACGGCCCACGACGGCGGGTCGGGCCGGGGAGCCCGGAGCCCGGGACGCCTCAGACCCGGAAGACGTCCAGGAAGGAGCTCCACCAGCCCTTCTTCTGCGGGGCGCGGGCCGGACCGGCGGCCTGCGGGTACGCCTGCACCTGCTCGGCGGCGGCCTGCGCGGGCGCGGGGGCGGGGGCGGTGTCCGCGCCCACGGCCGGCCCCGCGGTGCGGGCGGCCACCGGGCTGAACCGCACCGGCAGCGAGACCAGGCCGCGCTGGAACGGGCCCGGCCGCCACTCGACGCTCTCCGCGGGCACCGCGAGCGTGACGTCCGGGAGCGCGTTGAGCAGGCACTCGATCGCGCTCAGGGCGATCAGCTGGGCCGGGGACTTGGCCGGGCAGGCGTGCGGGCCGGCGCCCCAGGCCAGGTGGGCCCCCTTGCTGAGGGTCAGTCGGGCGTCGGTCAGCACCGGGTCGCTGTTGGCGGCGGCGAAGCTGATCACCACCGGGCTGCCCGCGTCCATCGGGACGCCGCCCAGGTTGAGGTCCTGCATCGGGTAGTGCGTCGCGTAGTTGGCGATCGGCGGGTTGTTCCACAGCACGTCGTCGAGGGCGTCCTCGATGCGCAGTCCGGCACCGCCCTCGCCGGACAGCAGCAGGAGCAGCGCGTTGCCGATGAGGTTGCGCTCGGGCTCGACACCGGCGCCCATCAGCATGACCAGCTGGTCCTTGAGCTCCTCGTCCCGCAGCCCGGCCGGGTGCTGGATGAGCCAGGAGGTGATGTCGTCGCCCGGCTGGCGGCGCTTCAGCGCGACCAGGTCCATCAGGCAGGAGGTCAGCTCCTCGTTGGCCTGGATCACGTCGAGGCCGTCGAAGAGCGCGGACATGCTGCGGGTCAGCCGGTCGCCGATGTCGGCCGGGCAGCCGAACAGCTGGTTGAACAGCAGCAGCGGCAGCAGCTTGGCGTAGTCGTTGAGCAGGTCGGCCCGGCCCAGCGCGCTGAACTGGTCGATCAGGTAGCCGGCGATCCGCTCGACGTGCCGGTTGAGCCGGTTGTCGTTGAGCCGGTCCAGGCTCTCGGTGACGGCCTTGCGCAGCCGCAGGTGCTCGGCGCCGTCCGTGAAGAGGCAGTTGGGCCGGTAGAACATCATCGGCAGGACGGGGCTGTCCATCGGCACCCGGCCCTCGTTCAGCGCCGCCCAGCGCCGCGAGTCCCGGGCGAACATGCCCGGGTTCTGCAGCACCCGCAGCGCGGCCTCGTGCGAGGTGACCAGGGTGGCGTCCACCCCCGGCGCCAACTCCACCGGCGCGGCCGGGCCGTTGGCGCGCAGCTTGTCGTAGACCGCGCCGGGGTCGGCCGAGAACATCTCCCCGTAGAGCGGCGTGCTCACGCCGGCGTGCATCGGGCAGCCCGGCGGAGGCGACTGCGGTACGGGTCGCTGCAGAGATTCCATGGGTCGTTCCTTGGAGGAGGCCCCGGGCGGGTGCGGACCCGGGAGACGTGAGGGGAGGAAGGCGTGGGGGAGGGAGGAGCCGTGGGGAGGTCAGGAGGCGCGGTCGAGCAGGTGCCGGACGAGCGTCAGCAGGGCGTTGGCCGAGGAGCGCTGGTCCCGCGCGTCGCAGAACACCACCGGCGTGTGCGGCAGCAGGTCGAGCGCCTCGCGCAGCTGGTCCTCGGTGTACCCGCTCTCCCGGTCGAAGCTGTTGACCGCGACCGCGTACTCCAGGCCGTACTGCTCGATCAGGTCGATGACGGGGAAGGTGTCCGCGAGGCGGGTCGGGTCGGCCAGCAGCAGCGCCCCCAGCGCCCCCCGCGCCATGTCCTCCCAGAGCTGCATGAACCGCTGCTGGCCCGGCGTGCCGAACAGGTACAGCACCAGGTCGTCGCCGAGCGTCAGCCGACCGAAGTCCAGGGCGACGGTCGTGGTCTTCTTGTCCGGCGCCCCGCGGAGGTCGTCGACGCGGACGGACGCCTGCGTCATGCTCTCCTCGGTGCTCAGCGGGGCGATCTCCGACAGGGCCCCGATGAGCGTCGTCTTGCCGACCGCGAAGTGCCCCACGACCAGGATCTTGACAGCGGTCGTCACCGCGCCCGGGACGTAGATGTCCTCAGGCGAACCGGCGTTGAAGTCCATGCAGTACCTTCTCTAGAAGTCTCGGGTCCGGGGCCTGGGCCGGGGGCGGGGCCGACCGCCGCAGCAGCCGCCCCTCACGGATCAGGTCCGTCAGCAGCAGCCTCACGACCCCCACCGGCAGCTCCAGCCGGGCCGCGACCTCGGCCACCGAGAGGTAGCCGCCGGAGCACAGCTCCCAGATCGCCCGGGTCTCCGGGCTCGGCAGCGCGGGGAGGTCCTGCTCGGGCGCGATGGTGACCAGGGTGATCAGAGACAGGTCGTCCGCACTCGGTAACGCGCGCCCACCGGTGATGACGTAGGAGCGGATGAAGCCGCCGGAGACCCGCTGTTCCTCGCCGCCGGTCGTCATGAGCCGCTGAGCGTGCTCTGGCGCGGCGCCGCCGACATCGCCCGTCCGAGCGCGCCCACCTGCTGCTGCATCCGGAAGGACATCGCCTCCATGTCGACGTCGGGGGCGGTGGAGGCGGCCAGGTACGCGCCGCTGCCGGCCGCGATCAGGAAGATCCAGCCGTGGTCGTACTCCAGGAGGGTCTGGCGCCAGACCCCGGCGCCGCCGCCGACGAACGGGGCGACCGCGCGGCTCAGCGACTGCATCGAGCTCATCGCGGCGGCGTTGGTCTCCGCCTCGTCACGGCCGATCTCGCTGGACCGTTCGAGCAGGAGGCCGTCGGCGGAGACGAGGATAGCGTGCCGGGCGCCCGGTACCTGGAGTACGTCGTTGAGCACCCAGGAAAGATCGCGGCTCACTGGATCTCGGTTCCTTCCGTGGTCATGGTGTTGCGCCCGGACAGCGTGCCGCGCTGGAACGCGCCGAGGCGGGACGGCGTGTACTGGCCGGTGCCCCGCGGATCCTCGGTCCGACCGGGACCGGGCTCCTGCGGGGTGGGGACGACCGACACGGGACGCTGGCGGCGGCGCCGGGGCAGCAGTCCGTCCGCGGTCGTCTCCGGTCCCGCCGTCGCCGCGTACGGCGTCGGCACCGGGGCCAGGGGCGCCGTCGGCTCGGACAGCGACACGAGCCGCTGGCCGGCACCCGGTGCCCAGGCCTGCGCGGGCTGCTCCACCGGCGCGGCCTGGTAGTCGGGGTAGTCGGTGTGCTCGGCGACGGGCGGGGCCGCGACCTCGCTGCTCAGCAGCTCGGCCGGCAGCAGCACCACGGCCCGCACGCCCCCGTACGGGGAGACGGAGTCGACGGAGACCCGGAAGCCGTAGCGGGCGGCCAGCATGCCGGAGACGGCGAAGCCGAACTTCGGGGGGTTGCCCAGGCTGGTGAGGCTGATCGGCGCGCCCGGGTTCAGGAGCAGCGACGCGCGGTCCTTCTCCTCCTGGCCCATGCCGAGGCCGGCGTCGTCGATGATCAGGCAGACGCCGGTGGGGACGGCCTGGACGCTGACCTCCACCGGGGTGTCCGGGGCGGAGTAGTTGGTCGCGTTGGCGAGCAGCTCGGACAGCACGACGGCGACCGGCTCGACGACCTTGCTGGCGAGCGAGACGCTGACCCGGGAGTGGATCCGCACCCGGTCGAAGTGCCGGATCCGGCCCTGGGCGCTGCGGACCACGTCGAAGACCGAGGCGACGCTCTCACGGCGGCCCAGCCAGCCGCCGCAGAGCACCGCGATGCCCTGGGCGCGCCGGCCGAACTGGCTGTTGGTGTGGTCGATCGTCATCAGGTCGGCGAGGATCTGCGGGCTGTCGCCGTACTTCCGCTGCACCTTGTCGATGACGATCTGCTGCTCGTCGGCCAAGCCCTGCAGCGTCCGCATCGCCGCCTTGAGGACGGCCTTGGTGTCCTCCTCGGCGTCCCGGCGGACGGCCGTCAGCTCGGAGGCGTGCTGGCCCTGCAGGCGGTCGTGCAGCACGGCGAGTTCCTCGCGCTGCCGCTGTGCCAGGGCGCTCTCCTCCTCCAGCGAGGCGTTGCGCCGTCGCAGGGCGAGGTTCGTCCGGCGGGCCTGGAGGGCCGCTCCGACGGATACGAGCATCACCACGATGAAGACCCAGAAAAAGGGTTCCTGCACAAATGACGTCATGAAACTCTCTTCAGGTGGCATCGCGTGGGGCCGGTCCGGGCCCCGGAACGCGAATGGGACTGGCGGCCTGAACCTCTCCGAAAGGCACCCGATGTCACACCACATCGAAGTGCGTTCCGGTACGAGACCTGCGGCGACGCCTATCGCGGAGTCAGCCTACTGCACCTCATGCCATGTCAGAACAGATAGCAAAAAGGGCAGTTGGGGCGAAATTCCACGACTTGCTGGGAACTCTGACAAGAAATGGCGGCATTCGTGACGCCGCGTTAACCATAGGGACACATCCCGACCACACTTCGATTCGCGCGCAGCGTGATTCCGCTGTCACGCTCCGGAATTGACGGACCTCAGGACGGACCTCCGGACGACCCTCGGCGCGACTTCTCCGGAGGGCCGTCGGACGGCCCTCCGGGCGGGCGGCCGGACATGCGGAAGGGGCCCGCGTCCGTGGACGCGGGCCCCTCCGGTACAGCCGTCCGTCAGCGCATCGAACCGGTGCGCAGCAGGGTGCGGATGACGCGCATCGCGACCGAGAGGCTGGACAGCTCGTAGTTGTCCGAACCCCTTATGTCGTCGAGGGTGCTCTTGGCGCGGTTCAGCAGGGTCGCGTTGAGCTCGGCCCAGGCGGTGTACCGCTCCTCCGGGGTCGCACCCTCGGGGCCGCAGGCCAGGATGTCGGCGGTCAGCGCCGCGTGCGCCGCGAAGAGGTCCTCGCGGATCGCGGCCCGGGCCATCGACGACCAGCGGTCGGTGCGGGGCAGCTCGATGATGCGGTCGAGCAGGTGCGAGATCTGGAGCCGGTCGCCCAGGTCGTAGTAGAGGTCGGCGACCTCGGCGACGTCCTTGCCGGAGCGGTCCGCGACCTCGGCGACGTCCAGGGTCGGGAAGACCGAGGAGAGGCCGGCGATCCGGGTGGCCAGCTCCTCCGGCACCCCGGCCGCGGCGAGCTCGCCGTAGATCGACTCGAACCAGGTCAGGTCCTCGCCGCGGAGCGGCTTGGGCAGCGACGCCCAGACCTGGTTGACCCGGTCGTGGAAGAACTCGATGGTGCCGGCGATGTCGAGCGGCTGGCGGCGGTTGTTGAGCATCCACCGGGTGGCGCGCTCGACCAGGCGCCGCGAGTGCAGCCGCATCTTGGTCTGCACCCGGGCCGGGACCTTGTTGTCCAGGTCCTCGATCTCGGCCCAGATCGGCTCCAGGTCGAAGACGGCCCGCGCGGCGGTGTGCGTCCGGGCGATCTCCTCGTAGGTCGCGCCGGTCTCCTCCTTCAGGCGGAAGGCGAAGGTGCAGCCACCGCGGTTGATCGTGTCGTTGACGATCAGCGTGGTGATGATCTCGCGGCGCAGCGCGTGGTTGTCGATCGCGTCGGCGAACCTCGCCCGCAGCGCGGTCGGGAAGTACTCGTGCAGCGAGGTGCGGAAGAACGGGTCGTCCGGCAGCTCGGTGGCCAGCAGCTCCTCGGCCAGGATGATCTTGGTGTAGGCGAGCAGGACGGACATCTCGGGCTGCGAGAGGCCGCGGCCGTTCTGCTGGCGCTCACGGATCTGGCGCTCGGCGGGCAGGAACTCCAGCCCGCGGTCCAGCCGGCCGGCCGACTCGAAGCGGCTGATCATCCGGGCGTGCACGTTGACCATGCTGTGCGCCTGGGCGACGGCGTTGGCCAGCACCACGTTCTGCGCGTAGTTGTTGCGCAGCACCAGGTGGCCGACCTCGTCGGTCATCTCGGCCAGCAGGACGTTGCGCTGCTTGACCGTCATGTCGCCCTCGGCGACCACCTGGTTGAGCAGGATCTTGATGTTGACCTCGTGGTCCGAGGTGTCCACACCGGCCGAGTTGTCGATCGCGTCGGTGTCGATCCAGCCGCCGGTGCCCTCCGGGCCGCCGGTGGCCGCGTACTCGATGCGGCCGAGCTGGGTGCAGCCGAGGTTGCCGCCCTCGCCGATGACCCGGGCCCGGACCTGCTCGCCGTTGACCCGGATGGCGTCGTTGGACTTGTCGCCCACCTCGGCGTTGGTCTCGGTGGAGGCCTTGACGTAGGTGCCGATGCCGCCGTTCCAGAACAGGTCGACCGGGGCCTGGAGGACGGCCCGCATCAGCTCGGCCGGGGTCAGCTTGGTCGCCGACACGCCGAGGGCGGCGCGGACCTGCGGGGTCAGCTGGATCGACTTGGCGCTGCGCGGGAAGACCCCGCCGCCGGCCGAGATCAGCGACCGGTCGTAGTCGTCCCAGGAGCTGCGCGGCAGCTCGAACAGGCGGCGGCGCTCGGCGTACGAGGAGGCCGCCTCCGGGTTCGGGTCCAGGAAGATGTGGCGGTGGTCGAAGGCGGCGACCAGGCGGATGTGCTCGCTGAGCAGCATGCCGTTGCCGAAGACGTCGCCGGACATGTCGCCGATGCCGATGACGGTGAAGTCCTCGGTCTGGGTGTCGACGCCGAGCTCGCGGAAGTTGCGCTTGACCGACTCCCAGGCGCCGCGGGCGGTGATGCCCATGCCCTTGTGGTCGTAGCCGGCCGAGCCGCCGGAGGCGAACGCGTCGCCCAGCCAGAAGCCGTAGGACTCGGCGACGCCGTTGGCGATGTCCGAGAAGGTCGCGGTGCCCTTGTCGGCGGCGACGACCAGGTAGGTGTCGTCCTCGTCGTGGCGGACCACGTCGGCCGGGTGCACGACCTCGCCGCCGACCAGGTTGTCGGTGATGTCGAGCAGCGCCGAGATGAAGGTCTTGTACGAGGAGACGCCCTCGGCCAGCCAGGCGTCGCGGTCGACCGCCGGGTCCGGCAGCTGCTTGGCGACGAAGCCGCCCTTGGCGCCGACCGGGACGATGACGGTGTTCTTGACCATCTGCGCCTTGACCAGGCCCAGGATCTCGGTGCGGAAGTCCTCGCGCCGGTCGGACCAGCGCAGACCGCCGCGGGCGACCTTGCCGAAGCGCAGGTGGACGCCCTCGACCTGCGGCGAGTAGACCCAGATCTCGAACGCCGGGCGCGGGGCCGGCAGGTCCGGGATGGCCTTCGGGTCGAACTTCATCGACACGTAGGAGTGCCACTCGCCGGAGGCGGCGTGCTGGAAGAAGTTGGTCCGCAGGGTGGCCTTGATGAGGTTCAGGAAGGAGCGCAGGATGCGGTCCTCGTCCAGCGAGACGACCTCGTCGAGGGCGCCGGACAGCTCCTCCAGGATGCCCTCGGTCAGCTCCAGGGCGCCCGCGCGGTGGCTCGGGCTCAGCCGGGCCTCGAACAGGTTGACCAGCAGCCGGGTGGAGTGGGTGTTGTTGCGGAGCGCGTCCTCCATGTAGTCCTGGGAGAACGTGGAGCCCGCCTGGCGCAGGTACTTGGCGTACGCGCGCAGCATCATCGCCTGGCGCCAGGTCAGCCCGGCGGTCAGCACCAGCTCGTTGAAGCCGTCGTTCTCGGCCTTGCCGGTCCAGGTGGCGGCGAAGGTCTCCTGGAAGCGCTCGCGGGCCTCGTCGGTGAGCTCGGTGGCCTCGCGCAGCTTCAGGCCGAAGTCGTAGACCCACGCGGTGCTGCCGTCGGAGCGGCGCAGCGCGTACGGGTGCTCGTCCAGCACCTCGACGCCCAGGCGCTGGAGCACCGGCAGGACCTCGGTCAGCGAGATCGGGCCGCCGACCCGGTAGATCTTGAAGCGGCGCTCGTCGTCGCCGGCGCCGACCGGCTGGTACAGGTTCAGGCGGAAGTCGCCCTCGCCGTGCAGCGACTCGATCTGCTTGATGTCGGCGACGGCGGTGCGCGGCGGGAAGTCGGCGCGGTAGCCGTCGGGGAAGGCGTTGGCGTACTTGTGGCCGAGCTCGGCGGCCCGCTCCTCGCCCAGCTCGGTGTGCAGCTGGTCGTGGAAGCCGTCCATCCAGAACCGGGCGGCCTCGGCCAGGCGGTTCTCGATCCGCTCGATGTCCGTGTCGCTGAGGTGCGGCAGCGCGGTGCCCGGGGCGACCCGGACGACGAAGTGCAGACGGGTCAGCACCGACTCGGTGGCGTACACCGTGTAGTCGATGGTGGCGCCGTTCAGCTCCTCCTTGAGGATGTCGGTGATCAGCAGCCGGATGCGCGTGGTGTAGCGGTCGCGCGGCAGGTAGATGAACGCCGAGAAGTAGCGCCCGTACTCGTCCTGGCGCAGGAACAGCCGCAGCTTGCGGCGCTCCTGGAGGTAGAGCACGCTCGTCGCGATGGAGAGCAGCTCGGAGGCCGGGGTCTGGAAGATCTCGTCCCGCGGGAAGGTCTCCATGATCTGGAGCAGGTCGCGGCCGTCGTGGCTCTCGCTGGAGAAGCCGGAGTCCTCCAGCACCTCCTGGACCTTGCGGCGCACGACCGGGATGCGGGTGACCGACTCGGTGTAGGCGGCGGAGGAGAACAGGCCGAGGAAGCGGCGCTCGCCGACCGGCTCGCCGGCGGCGTTGAACTTCTTCACGCCGACGTAGTCCAGGTAGGCCGGGCGGTGCACGGTGGACCGGCTGTTGGCCTTGGTCAGGACGAGCAGCTTCTTCTCGTGGGCCTTGGCGCGCACCGGCGCGGAGAGCCGGCCGAAGGCCTCGCTGACGGCATGGTGGGCGTCGTCGTGGCTGTGCGGGTCGGAGCGCAGGATGCCGAGGCCGGTCCCGGCGACGGCCTTGAGGACCTCCTCGCCCTCGTGCTCGACCAGGTCGTACTCGCGGTAGCCGAGGAAGGTGAAGTGGTCGTCGGCGAGCCAGCGCATCAGCTCCCAGGCCTCGCCGACCTCCTGCTCGGGCAGGCCGGCCGGGGGCTCCTCGGCCAGCTCGTCGGCCAGGCGCAGCGCGCTCTCGCGCATCTTGCCCCAGTCCTCGACGACCTCGCGGACGTCGCCGAGCACGCGGCGCAGGTCGGCCTCGATGGCGCGCAGGTCCTCGCGGTCGGTCTCGCGGTCGACCTCGATGTGCATCCACGACTCGACGGTCGCGTCGGCGGGCCACTCGGTGCCGGCGGCCTGGCTGCGGGAGCAGGCGTCGACGTCCAGGATCTCCAGCAGCTTGCCGGTGATGTCGCGGCGGACGACCAGCTGGGGGTGGATCACGACGTGGATCGCGCGGTCCTGGCGGGACAGCTCGTTGGTGACGGAGTCGACCAGGAAGGGCATGTCGTCCGTGACGACCTCGACCACGGTGTGGCCGCAGGACCAGCCGTTCTCCTCGACCGAGGGGGTGTGGACCCGCACCTCGGCGGTGCCCTGCGGGCGCTTGAGGCCCAGGCGGTAGTGGGAGGCGGCCGCGCCGTACACGTCGACCGGGTCTCTGTCGACCAGGTCGTCGGGCGCGGTGTGGAGGTAGTAGTGGTGCAGGTACGCGGTCAGAGCGCCGTTGCTCAGACCCTCCCCCGGCGCCGCTCCCCCCACCTGGCTGTTCTCAGCGGCTGCGGCTGCCTTCTTGAGCAGTTCGGCCTTGGCTGCGTCCAGCTTGGTCTGCATGACTTCTTGGCTCCTGTCGCGCGCCGTTGCGTGACTCGGTGGTGTGTGGATGTACACCGACGGGTCACCGCAATCCTGCCGCACCATCCGACTGAAAGGGGCTCATGGCACGCATGAAACGCCCTCCCAGCGGGTAGGACGTTCCGTTCGTCCTGCAGCCACCCGACGACGCCAGCCAGCCTAACCGGATCAATCGAAGGTGGACAGGGACAGGTCGGCGCAAACCCACAGGAAGTCGGGTCCGTCCTGGACAGCATGTCCAAACCGGAGCCCGGTGTTCACTCTCAGCCCATGTGCGGGTGGCCGTGGTGGGTCGGCGGGACGAAGGTCTCCTTGATCGACCGGGCCGAGGTCCAGCGCAGCAGGTTCTGCGCGGCGCCCGCCTTGTCGTTGGTGCCGGAGGCCCGGCCGCCGCCGAAGGGCTGCTGGCCGACCACCGCGCCGGTCGGCTTGTCGTTGATGTAGAAGTTCCCCGCGGTGAACCGCAGCTCCTCGACCGCCTGCGCGATGGCGTAACGATCCTGCGCGATCACCGAGCCGGTCAGGCCGTACGGGGCGCCGGCGTCGACCCGGCGCAGCACGTCGTCCCAGCGGGAGTCCTCGTAGACGTGGACGGCGAGGATCGGGCCGAAGTACTCGGTCCGGAAGATCTCGCCCCGGTGGTCGGAGGAGACCAGCACGGTCGGCCGGACGAACCAGCCGATCGCGTCGTCGTACTGTCCTCCGGCCGCCAGTTCGATCGTCGGATCGGCCTTCGCCCGATCGATGGCGTCCCGGTTCTTCTCGAAGGCGCGCCGGTCGATCAGGGCGCCCATGAAGTTGGACAGGTCGGTCACGTCGCCCACCGCGAGCGCGTCCACCTCGGCCAGGAAGTCGTCCTTGATCCGCTGCCAGAGGCTGCGCGGCAGGTAGGCGCGGGAGAGCGCCGAGCACTTCTGGCCCTGGTACTCGAAGGCGCCGCGGATCAGCGCCGTCCTCAGGATCTCCGGGTCGGCCGAGCGGTGGGCCAGCAGGAAGTCCTTGCCGCCGGTCTCGCCGACGATCCTCGGGTACGTGCGGTAGCCGCCGATGTTGGCGCCGACGGTCTGCCACAGGGAGCGGAAGGTGGCGGTGGAGCCGGTGAAGTGCAGGCCGGCGAACGCCGGGTCGGCGAGCACCACCGGGGAGACCTGGAGGCCGTCGCCGGTCACCAGGTTGATCACCCCGGGCGGCAGGCCGGCCGCCTCCAGCAGCCGCATCAGGTGGTACGCGGCCAGGGTCTGGGTCGGCGCGGGCTTCCAGACCACGGTGTTGCCCATCAGCGCGGGGGCGGTCGGCAGGTTGCCGGCGATCGCGGTGAAGTTGAACGGGGTGACCGCGTAGACGAAACCTTCCAGCGGGCGGTGGTCGGTGCGGTTCCACACGCCGGGCGAGGAGATCGGCTGATCCGCCAGGATCTGCCGGGCGAACCCCACGTTGAACCGCCAGAAGTCGATCAGCTCGCACGCCGAGTCGATCTCCGCCTGCTGCGCGGTCTTGGACTGGCCGAGCATGGTGGCCGCGTTGAGCGTCTCCCGCCAGGGACCGGCCAACAGGTCGGCGGCGCGCAGGAAGACCGCCGCGCGGTCGTCGAAGGAGAGCGAGCGCCACTGCCGGCCGGCGGCCAGCGCCGCGTCCACCGCCGCCCGGGCGTCCTCCCGGGTGGCGTTGCCGAGCACGCCCAGCTTGGCGGCGTGGTGGTGCGGCTGCACCACCTCGATCCGCTCGCCGCCGCCGAATCGCTGCTCGCCGCCGATCGTCATCGGCAGCGGAACCTGCTCGGCCGCCAGGTCGTCCAGCCGCCGCACCAGCCGGTCCCGCTCCGGACTGCCGGGCGCGTACGCCCGCACCGGCTCGTTGACCGGGACCGGCACCTCGGTGACTGCGTCGATGGGCATGGCGGGCTCCGTCCTGGGGCTGGTCGGGTGTGACACCAGCCTGACCAGCCGGGGCGCGATCCGCCCGCTCAGACACGCGGACGGCGGACGTGGCGCCCGCCACGTCCGCCGGTATCCCGTCCCGCCCCTTCCGGGCGGGCCCGGGGTTCAGCCCGTGATCCGGCCCGCCAGCTCGACCGCCTCGGCCAGGCTGTCCACCACCGGGACGCCGACCGGCTCCAGCTTCTCCCGGGTGTGCGAACCGCCGGTGTAGAGCACCGCGTGGGCGCCCGCGCCCAGCGCCGCCAGGGCGTCGTCCGCGGCGTCGCCGATCAGCACCGTACGGGCCGGGTCCACCCGCTCGCCCAGCGCGGCCAGGTGCCGGGTCAGGTGCTCCGCCTTCTGGCCGCCGGACGGGCCGCTGCGGCCGTCCACCCGCAGGAAACCGCTGCTCAGGCCGAAGGTGTCGACCAGCGGCACCAGCTTGTCGTGCTCGTACATCGACAGCAGCGACTGGCTGTTCCCGGCCTCCCGCCAGCCGTCCAACAGCTCGCGCACGCCCTCGGTCAGCCCGCAGGACGGGCTGAGCTCCCGGTAGCGGTCGTGGAACGCGTCGTCGAGCCTCAGCCACTCCTCCGCGGAGGGCGTCCGGCCGAGCAGGCGCTGGTAGAAGCGGGGAATCGGGATCTCGTACTGCTCGCGGTACTCCTGGAGCGTCATCGGCCCGACGCCGATGGTCGCGAACGCGGCGTTGCTCGCCCCGAGCACGGCCTCCATGTCGTGGAAGAGCGTGCCGTTCCAGTCCCAAACGATGTGAGTGCGCACGGGGTGAAACGGTAACCCGGCCGGGTGACACGCCGGTAGGGCGGAACTCACCCGAGCAGGGAGGGGATCTCCTGGGTCGCGAACCAGAGCAGGTCGTGGTCCTCGGCGCCGTCCACGGTGAACTGGGCGTCCTGGTCGCCGGCGTCGGCCGCGGCCACCGCCGCCACCGCCGCCGCGACGTCCGTGACCACCTCGTCGTCGGACACGTCGGCGTGCACCGCGGCCGCCTTGGCCAGCCGCACCGGGCCGGCCAGCACCACCCGGCCGAGCGAGGCCTGGTCCTGGTACTCGTCGCCGGGGAACGGCCGCACCGACCCGTCCGCCACGTCCAGCGCCACCACCACCCGGCGGCGCGGGGCCCCCGGGTCGGCGGCCAGCAGCCGCAGCGAGGACTGGGCGGCCCGGTTCAGCGCCGCGTACTCCAGCTCCTCCAGGTCGTCGCTGACGTACCACTCGCGCAGCGCGGGCGTCACCGCGTACGCGGCGGACTGGTCCAGGGCGCCGCCCTCGTGCGCCGCCGCCAGGCCGGCCAGGGTGGTGGGCACGTACACGCGCATCGGGGGCACTCTCCGGTTCGTCCAGCGGGGTTCGTCCAGCAGCACAGTCTCCAGCGCCCCAAGAATAAGCGCCGCCGGGCCGCCCGTGATCACCCCTGGTCCGGGGGCGGGCGCCCGCGGCCGGACCCGTACGGTGCCCGCGCCGGGCCCGCGTCGGCGCCGCACCGGGCCCGCGCTAGGCCCGGAGCGCCTCCCGGCTGGTGCGCAGGGCGCTCTCCAGGACGGCGCCGCGGCGGGCCGGGTCCATCATGTTCGGGCCCATCACCGCGAGGTCCGCCAGGGTCGGCGCGAGCAGCCGCACCCGGACGCCCTCGGCCCGCAGCTGGGCGGCCTCGCGCAGCAGCTGCCGGGTGACGGCGTGGCGGTAGCGGCTCACCAGCTGGGCGAGCACGCCGCGCGGACGGTCCCGGGCGCGCCACTCGCGCAGGGCGGCCAGGGTGTCGCGGCCGCCCCCGAGCCGGCCCTCCCGGCCGTCCTGCCCCTCCCGGTCCTCCCGGCCCCGCCGCCCGGCCCGCCCCGGCCTCGGGTCCAGCCGCAGGGCCATCGGGGCGAGCACGTACACCTCGTCCAGCCCCCGGCCGAGCATCAGGTCGGCGTTGGTGGCGGACCAGCAGCCGCCGTCCACGTACGCCGAGCCGTCCAGCCGCACCGGCGCGAACCAGCCGGGGATCGCGCAGGAGGCCATCACGGCGTCGGGCACCGGGACGGCCGGGGCGTCCGGGTCGCCGAAGACCACCCGCCGGCCGCTGCGGTAGTCCACGGCCACCACCCGCAGCGGCGATCCCCCGCCGCCGGGCTCCGGCCCTCCGCCGTCGCCGAGCAGGCCGCGCACCAGCTCGCCGACCGGCGCCAGCGAACCGCGGCCGTGCGGCGCGATCGCCGAGACCATGGTCAGCAGCGGGTACTCGCGCGGGTGCCGGACGGCGTCCCGCAGCAGGCCGGGCGAGCCGATCCCGGCCCGGGGGCGGGGCGGCAGCGCGCCGCCGACGGCGGTGTCGTAGTCGAAGGCCGTCCCGGCCAGCGGCCCCTCGGTGATCGGCAGGCCGCGCTGGTGGTCGCGCAGCTGCTCGGGGCGGACGCCGCCGGCCAGCATCGCGGCGAGGATCGCGCCCGCCGAGGTGCCCAGCAGGACGTCGGCCCCGCCCGGCTGCCGCCCGGTGGCCTCCTCGACGGCGCACAGCGCGCCGACCGTCCAGGCCGCGCCGAGCATCCCGCCGCCGCCCAGCACCACGCCGTACCGCGGCACGCCCTCGCCGGCGGGCGGGGCGGTGCCCGCGGCCGCCGGGGCCGCCACCCGTGTCGTCATACCGGCCGTCCCTCGTCGTGGGAGCCCGGCGGTCCGCTCCCGGTCAGGCTCCGATGGTGCGCGCCGCGCCCGTACGGCGCAATGCGGCGGCCGGGCGCCGCCACCCGGTCCGCCCAGCCGGAGCGTCCCCTTTTGGACCGTACGGCCCGTCCCCGCACGTCAACCGGGCGCCGTCGGACCGCCCCTCCGGCCCGGCGCCGCACAGGCCGGTTCCCCCGGATAGGTGAATTCGGCGGCCCGTCCCGGCCGCCCCGGAAACCCGTTGCCGCCCCGCGCGGGACGCCCCCAGCCTGGACCCGTCCGTACCCGCACCACCCAGCCGAGGAGCCACCCCGTGACCGTCCGGTACAGCGCCCACCCCGCCGCCCGCCCGTACCGCCGTCCGCGTGACGCCGGCGGCTGCGAGCCGGCCGGCCGCCGCCCGCGCCACCCGCGCGCCGCCTGCACCAATGCCCCCGGGCCGGGCTCGGGGCCGAACGCCGGGCCGGGCTCCGGAGCCTTGGCCGCCCGGTTCGCCCGCCAGCTGGTCGAGGTGCTCACCGGCGCCCGGCCCTCCGGCCAGCTGATGCGGCACACCAGCCTGGACGGCTACGGGCAGCTCGCCTCGCTGGTCCGGGCCGGCGCGCTGCGCCGCGGCGGCCCCGCCGACCGGCCCCGGCTCGGCCCGGTGCACGACCGCTCGCCCTCACCCGACGCGGTCGAGGCCTGCGTGCGGGTCGACCTCGGCCGGCGCCACCACATGGTGGCCTTCCGGCTGGAGCAGCGCGGCCCGGCCGGGCAGTGGCAGTGCACCGCCGTGGAGGCCCGGTGAGCGCCCCGCCGCGCGCCCGCCGGTACGGACCACACGCCCGGCGGTACGGAACGGCGCAGGGCGCCGTCCCGGTCCGGGAACGGCGCCCTGCGTGGCGTCCTGGCTGGTGGCCGGCGGCCGGCTCAGCCCTTGCGGCGGCGGCCCTTGGCCGACTTGGCGGCCTTGCGGCGCTCGGCGCGGGTCATCCCGTCGCCCTCGTCCTCCGGCGCGAGGTCGTCGAAGTCGCCCTCGATGACACCGCCGCCGACCTCGTCCGAGGGGGCCGTGTAGTGCAGCCGCTGCGGCTTCGGGGCCTCCAGGCCCTTGGCCTTGATCTCCGGGCGGGCGGCGTCCTTCTCCAGCTTGTCGAGCGCCACCTGGGCGTCCTCGACCGGGACCTCCTCGACCTGCTGCTCGACCTGGACCTCCAGGTTGAACAGGTAGCCGACGGACTCCTCCTTGATGCCCTCCATCATCGCGGTGAACATGTCGAAGCCCTCGCGCTGGTACTCGACCAGCGGGTCGCGCTGCGCCATGGCCCGCAGGCCGATGCCCTCCTGGAGGTAGTCCATCTCGTAGAGATGCTCGCGCCAGCGGCGGTCCAGCACCGACAGCACGACCCGGCGCTCCAGCTCGCGCATGATCTCCGCGCCCAGCTGGTCCTCGCGGGCGCCGTACTGGCCCTGGATGTCCTCCTGGACGGACTTGATCAGGAACTCGGGGGTCAGCCCGGCCGGACCGCCGGCCTCCTCCTCCAGCTCCTCCAGGTCCAGGGTGACCGGGTAGAGCTGCTTGAGCGCGGTCCAGAGCTTGTCCAGGTCCCAGTCGTCCTCGAAGCCCTCGCCGGTGGCCGCGCGGACGTACGCCTCGACGGTGTCGTCCATGAAGTGGCCGACCTGCTCCTGGAGGTCCTCGCCCTCCAGCACCCGGCGGCGCTCGCCGTAGATGACCTCGCGCTGGCGGTTGAGCACCTCGTCGTACTTGAGGACGTTCTTGCGGATCTCGAAGTTCTGCTGCTCGACCTGGGTCTGCGCGGAGGCGATGGCGCGGGTGACCATCTTGGACTCGATCGGCACGTCCTCGGGGACGTTGGCCATCGAGAGCACGCGCTCGACCATGCCGGCCTTGAACAGGCGCATCAGGTCGTCGCCCAGCGACAGGTAGAAGCGGGACTCGCCCGGGTCGCCCTGACGGCCGGAGCGGCCGCGCAGCTGGTTGTCGATCCGGCGGGACTCGTGCCGCTCGGTGCCGAGGACGTAGAGGCCGCCGGCCTCCTTGACCTCGTCCTGCTCGGCCTTCACCGAGGCCTTGGCCTTCTCCAGCGCGGCCGGGAAGGCGGCCTCGTACTCCTCCGGGGTGTCCGTCGGGGTGAGCCCGCGCTGCGCCAGCTCGGCCGCCGCGAGGTGGTCGGAGTTGCCGCCCAGCATGATGTCGGTGCCTCGGCCGGCCATGTTGGTGGCGACGGTGACGGCGCCCTTGCGGCCGGCCTGCGCGACGATCTGCGCCTCGCGCTCGTGGTGCTTGGCGTTCAGCACCTCGTGCGGGATGCCGCGCTTGCGCAGCTCCTGCGACAGGTACTCGGACTTCTCGACCGACACGGTGCCGACCAGCACCGGCTGGCCCTTCTCGTGCTTCTCGGCGATGTCCTCGACCACGGCGGCGAACTTGGCCGGCTCCGACTTGTAGATCAGGTCGGGCTGGTCGATGCGCAGCGGCGTCTTGTTGGTCGGGATCGGCACCACGCCGAGCTTGTAGATCTGGTGGAACTCGGCGGCCTCGGTGGTGCCGGTACCAGTCATGCCCGCGAGCTTGTCGTACAGGCGGAAGAAGTTCTGCAGGGTGATGGTGGCCAGGGTCTGGTTCTCGTTCTGGACCTCCACCCCCTCCTTGGCCTCGATCGCCTGGTGCATGCCCTCGTTGTAGCGGCGGCCGGCCAGGATGCGGCCGGTGTGCTCGTCGACGATCATGACCTCGCCGTTCATCACGACGTAGTCCTTGTCCCGCTTGTACAGCTCCTTCGCCTTGATGGCGTTGTTCAGGAAGCCGACCAGCGGGGTGTTCACCGACTCGTAGAGGTTGTCGATGCCCAGGTAGTCCTCGACCCGGCTGACGCCCTCCTCCAGGATGCCGACCGTGCGCTTCTTCTCGTCGACCTCGTAGTCCCGGTCGATCTTCAGGCGCAGCACCAGCTTGGAGAAGTCGGCGTACCACTTGGTCGCCTGGTCCGCCGGGCCGGAGATGATCAGCGGGGTACGGGCCTCGTCGATCAGGATCGAGTCGACCTCGTCGACGACCGCGAAGTAGTGGCCGCGCTGGACGAGTTCGTCCTGCGACCAGGCCATGTTGTCGCGCAGGTAGTCGAAGCCGAACTCGTTGTTCGTGCCGTACGTGATGTCCATCCCGTACTGGCGCTTGCGCTCGGCGGGCGTCATGTTGGCCAGGATCACGCCGACTTCGAGGCCGAGGAAGCGGTGCACCCGGCCCATCCACTCCGAGTCGCGCTCGGCGAGGTAGTCGTTGACGGTGATCAGGTGGACGCCCTTGCCCGTCAGCGCGTTCAGGTACGCGGGCAGCGTGCCGACGAGGGTCTTGCCCTCACCGGTGCGCATCTCGGCGACGTACCCGTGGTGCAGCGCGGCGCCGCCCATGAGCTGGACGTCGTAGTGCCGCTGGCCGAGCACGCGCTTGGCGGCCTCACGGACGGTGGCGAACGCCTCGGGGAGGATGTCGTCCAGGGTCTCGCCGTCCGCGAGCCGCTGCTTGTACTCGTCGGTCAGTGCGCGCAGCTCGGCGTCGGTGAGGTTGACGAAGTCCTCTTCGATGGAGTTGACCTGGGCGGCAATCCGCTGCAGCTTGCGAAGGATCTTGCCCTCGCCGGCGCGCAGGATCTTGTCGAAGACGGACACGATGAGCGGGCTCCTTGCCTGTATTGGCACTGGACGACTGCACGGCGGGTCCACCCCACCGCACGGGCCATCGTATGCGAGGAGTCCAACCCCCCGGGAGGTGCGTCAGCACGGTATTCCCGTGTCACCCTGGCGAGCACATGGCCCGATAGCACCGTCCACCGGGACAAAACGGTCGGCGGGTCGTGGAGTTGGACGCCAAGGCGGGCGAATAATCGGATGCCCGCCTTCCTCCCCTGGCGGAATAATCCGTTCATGGACGAACTTCGCGCCGAACTTCCCGCCCTCACCACCGACCGACTGGTCCTGCGCCCCCCGCAGGAGTCGGACATCGACGCGGTCTACGCCGCCTGCCAGGATCCGGAGATCCAGCGCTGGACGGTCGTCCCGTCGCCCTACCGCCGCGAGGACGCCGAGTTCTTCGTACGCGATCTCGCCATCGAGGGCCGGCGCACCGGGGCGAACCTGATCTGGTGCGTGTTCGAGCGCGAGTCCGGCACCCTGGTCGGCTCCCAGGGGCTCGTCCTGCGCCCCCAGGACCCGGGCTGCGCCGAGATCGGCTGGTGGGCCGTGAAGGAGTTCCGCGGCCGCGGCTACACCACCGAGGCCGCGCGCGCCGTCTCCCACTACGGCCTGCGCGAGCTGGGCCTGCGCCGCCTGGAGTGGCTGGCCTACGTCGGCAACGACGGCTCCCGCGCGGTCGCCGAGAAGGTCGGCTACCGCTTCGAGGGCACCCTGCGCTCGTACGCCGAGCAGCGCGGCGCCTTCCACGACTCCTGGATCGCCTCCCTGCTGCCCTCCGACCTGGCCTGAGCCCTCCGCCCCGACCCGGGCCCGCGCTGTCGGTACCCCGGACTACGCTCCCCGGCATGACCGCCGCTGCCGCCCACCCCGCCCCCGCCGCCGTCCTCAGCGCGGACGACGCCCGCCGGATCGCCCTGCGCGCCCAGGGCCTGCTGGGCGCGCCGGACCGCCGCGGCGGGGTGCGCGGGGTGCTGCGGCACCTGGGCGCCGTCCAGCTGGACACCATCTCGGTGCTCGCCCGCTCGCACGAGCTGGTGCCGTACGCCCGCCTCGGCGCGGTCGGCCGCCCGGCCGTCGAGGCGGCGTACTGGGGAGGCGGCACGAGCTTCGAGTACTGGTCGCACGCGGCCTGCCTCCTGCCGGTCGAGGAGTGGCCGCTGTTCGCCTTCCGGCGCCGCCGCTACCGCGACCGCGGCCACCTCTGGGGCCACCAGGTCCCGCCCGAGACCTACCGCGCCGTGCTGGACAAGCTGCGGGCCGAGGGGCCGTTGACCTCCACCGAGCTGGGCGGCGCCAAGAAGACCGCCGAGTGGTGGGACTGGTCCGACACCAAGATCGCGGTCGAGCGGGCGCTGGCCTTCGGCGACGTGGTCTGCACCGAGCGCCGGAGCTGGAAGCGGGTCTACGCACTGGCCGAACAGGCCATCCCCGACGCCCTGTTGGGGCAGGAGCGGTCGGACGGGGAGTGCGTGCGCACCCTGGTCGCCCAGGCCGGAGCCGCGCTCGGCGTGGCCACCCGGGCCGACCTGCTGGACTACCACCGGCTGCGCGCCGAGCAGTTGGACCCGGTGCTCGCCGACTGCGGGCTCGTCCCGGTCGAGGTGGCCGGCTGGGGCCCGGACGGCGCCCCGGCCCCGGCCTGGGCCGACCCGGCCGCCCTCGCCACCGCCCCGCGCGGGCGCCACCGCACCACGCTGCTCTCGCCGTTCGACTCGCTGGTCTGGGACCGCGCCCGCACCGAGCGGATCTTCGGCATGACACACCGGCTGGAGGCCTACACGCCCAAGCACAAGCGGGTGCACGGCTACTTCGCGATGCCGCTGCTGGCCGGCGGCCGGCTGGTCGGCCGGGTCGACCCGGCCCGCGAGGGGCGCACCCTGGTCGCCCGGCAGGTCTCCCTGGACGGTCCGGGGCGGGGCGCCCGGCACGTCGAGGCGCTGGCGACGGCGCTGCGCGAGGCCGCCGACTGGGCCGGCTGCGACGCGGTGCGGGTCGGGACGCTGCACGACGAGCGGCTGCGCCCGACCCTGGAGAAACTGCTGGCGGACCGCTAAGTCCCGCCCGGCTCACCCTATTTCGAGGATCTTCTCCCGCATCGCGTACACCACCGCCTCCATCCGCGAGTGCAGCTGGAGCTTCTCCAGGATGTTGCGCACGTGGTTCTTCACGGTGTTCTCGCTGATGAACAGCTCCTTGGCGATCTCCCGGTTGTTCATCCCGGTCGCCACCAGCTTGAGCACCTCCAGCTCCCGGTCGGTGAGCCGGGGCGCGGGCACCAGGTCCCGGTCGTCGGAGCGGCGCTGGATCATCGACTTGAACTCGGTGAGCAGCTTGGACGCCATCGAGGGGCTGATCTGCGACTGCCCGTCGGCGACCGCGCGGATCGCGGTGGCGACCTCGTCGGTGGAGATCTCCTTGAGCAGGTAGCCGGTGGCCCCCGCCTTGATCGCCTCGTAGAGGTCGGCCTCCTCGTCGCTTATCGTCAGCATGATGATCTTGGTGCTCGGTGCCACGTCCTTGATCGCCGTGCAGGCCTCGATCCCGCTGCGGCGCGGCATCCGGACGTCCATGAGGATGATGTCGGGCAGCAGGTCGGCGGCCTTCAGCACGGCCTCGGCGCCGTCCCCCGCCTCGCCGACGACCTTGATGTCCGGCTCCTCCGCGAGGACGATCTCCAGCCCCCGACGGAACAGCGCGTGGTCGTCCACCACCAACACGCGGATCGGTTCACCCCGGTGCGGCTCGTACGCGGGCTCATCCTCCGCCCCCAACGGCAGCCCTGGCCCGACCCCGGGCCCCAGCCCGAAGTGATCCCCCATCCGCTCCTCCCCCTTCGCGGGTCGTCGTGCGCCAATCATTCCACGCCCCGGCGCCGCCCCGGTCACGCTCCGATGCCGATTCCCCCGCAACGGGTGACCCGTCCGTCCGGGGCGCGAGACCGCCCTCGACGCACCGCCGTTGGACCGCACCGCACCCTCGACGCACCGCTGTTCGAACCGTGCCGCCGTTCGAACCGCACTGCCCCCGAACGCCGGTGACCCCGGCGGCCACGGCCGCCGGGGTCACCCCTCCATCGCTGTTCGGACGGTCAGTCCTCGTCGCCGGCCCCGCCGATCGCGCCGCCCGCCCCGCCACCCGGGCCGGCCGCGAGGTCGGTCTGCAGGTGGATGACGCCGTAGTGGTAACCGTGCCGGCGGTAGACCACGCTCGGCAGGCCACTGTCCTTCTCCACGAAGAGGTAGAAGTCGTGGCCGACCAGCTCCATCTCGTAGAGCGCCTGGTCCAGCGCCATGGGGGCGGCCGGGTGCGTCTTCTCCCGGACCACCAGCGGGCCTTCGCCCTCCACTTCCAGGGATCCCATCATGGTCTTGCGGACGGCGCCGTTCGTCTCGCCCTCCGGCGCCGTCGTCTCCGGCAGCGCGGCCAGGGCCGCGGTCGCCTCGGCGACGCTGATCGGGGTGCGGCCGTTCGCGCCGCCCTTGTGCACCCGACGCCGGTCCGCGGACTTGCGCAGCTGCGCGTCGAGCTTCGCGGAAGCCAGGTCGAGCGCCGCGTACGGGTCACCGGCGGCGGCTTCCGCCCGGATCACGGGGCCGCGGCTGCGGAGAGTGATCTCCACCCGGTCGGAGCGGTCGGCCTGCCGCGGGTTGTGTTCCTTGGACACCTCGACGTCGAGGCTGATGGCCTTGGCGTCGAACTTCTGGACCTTCTCCAGCTTCTCGGCCACGTGCTCGCGGAACCTCTTGGGCACCTCGGTCTTGCGGCCCTTGACGACGATGTCCACGCAGAACTCCGATCCCTCGTGCTGACGCCGATCCGGGTGCTACCGGACCGGACTGAGACCCAGCTGGACCAGCCCATCCACTGCCGGCCCCCCGTCCCCGCCGCCAGCGGCGGAAACGACTGGCCCTCACCTCACTTCCTCCCCACCAGGGACGTTTGAAACCCCCTGGGCCTTATCGAACACCTCACACGGGTTTTTCGCCTCCCCAGGCGATAAGGAGGGTATGACCCGATACTGCGGTCGGGCGGTCAAGCTGGTCCACCCTGTCTACCCTCTCGTGGGTGAAGTAAGGGTAAATACCTGGACAACGCCCCCCGTACGGCCGATTCTGTGCTGACTCTCCGTGCCTGCCGCCGCCAGGAGCAGCCGTGCCGCCGTTCCCCTCCCCCGCCCGTCCGCCGTCCGCCCAGGGGCCGTTCGGCCACGCACTGGCCGGACTGCTGGACGTCCTGCTGCCCGCCGACTGCGCGGGCTGCGGCAGCGAGCACACCCAGCTCTGCCCGGCCTGCCGGCACGCCCTGGCCACCGCACGGCCCGCCCCCACCCCGCTGCCCTGGACGCACGCCGCCGCGCCGTACACCGGTCCGGTCCGGCAGCTGCTGCTCGCCCACAAGGAGCGGGGCGCGCTGCGGCTGGCCGCGCCCCTCGGCGAGGCCCTCGGCCGGGCCGTGCGCTCCGCCCTGGGGGCGCGCGCCGGGGCCGCACCTCTGCTGCTGGTCCCGATGCCCTCGGCGCGCTCGGCCGTCCGCGCCCGCGGGCACGATCCGACGCTGCGGCTGGCCGGGGCGGCGGCCCGCTCGCTGCGCCGGGCCGGCCTGGACGTGCGGGCCGCGCCGCTGCTGCGGCACGCCCGGCCGGTCGCCGACCAGGCCGGGCTGAACGCGGCCGAACGGCGCCGCAACCTGCACGGCGCGCTCACCGTGCTGCCGCGTGCCCGGACCGGGCGCGCGGGCCTGACGGGACCGGGGAGCGTGGTGGGACCGGGGAGCCTGGCGGGCCGTCACCCGGTGCTGGTGGACGACCTGGTGACCACCGGGGCCAGCCTCGCCGAGGCCGCCCGGGCGCTGGCCGACGCCGGCCTCCCGGTCCGGGCGGGCGCCACCGTCGCGGCCACGGTGCGCCCGGCCGACTGACCGTCACCGCGGCCGCCGACACCCCTCCGGGCCGGGCCGGAGGCCCCGGAGAGGCTCGGACGCGGCGTCAGCCCGCGTAGAAGAAGGACCGCGGCTTGTCGATCAGCGAGGTCTCCCGCCACTGGTTGTTGACCAGGCGGAAGGCCTTGATCTCGCTCGGCTTGCCGTCCGTCTGCTTGACCTCGCCCATCGCGAGCACCGGCGGCGTCTGGGTCAGGCTGTCCCCGCGGGACTCCGAGGCCGAGACGGTCAGCATGCTCTCGGCGCTCTGCAGCTGGGTCTCGGTACTCTGCGAGCCGTCCGTGCTGATGAAGTACAGCTGCTGGGTCCGGTCGGCCTCCTTTCCGAGCACGAGCAGCTGGTCGGTCTCCGCCCAGGACACCGAGGCGACGTCGGTGAGCGTGGGAGCGGCCCGGTGCAGCGCGGTGATCTTCACGGTCGGCGCCTGCGGGGTGCCGTCGTGCACGACCAGGCCGAACCACAGCGAGCGGACGGCCGAGCCCGGGGTCCTGGCCACCACGGCGACCCGGACGCCGTCCGAGGAGATCTTCAGCGCCTGCACGGTCTGGCCGGTCAGCCCCTCGACCGGCACGGTGTACGACTTGGCGCCGCGCACCATCACCACCCGCGGGGCCTGCTTGTTGCGGTCCACCACCCAGAGGTCGCCGCGGCCGTCCCAGGTGGGCGAGGCGAAGCCGTCCTCCTTGTCGCCGCCCTTGGCCGGCGAGGTGAGCACCGGCTCGCCCATGGCCACCGCGCTGTCCGACAGCGGCACCGACCAGACCTGGTGGCCGTCCTCGCTGATCGCGGCGGCCTGGGAGCCGGTGCGGCTGACCGCGAAGGCGCCGAGCGGCGGCTTGGTGTTCGACTGCGGCTTGCCGAGGACCCCGCGGACCGGATCGCCGGGGCGCACCTCGTCGGTCGCCACCAGGGCACCGTCGGCACGCTGGTAGTACTGCGTCGCCGTCGTCGACCCGGCCAGGGCACCGGGGCCGGTGGACGGCGAGTCACCGCGGGCGGCCGTGCAGGAGCCGTGCGGCCCCTTCAGCTCCAGCCGCGTGATCTGGCCCTTGCCCTGGTCGGCGACGGTGTAGAAGAGCTGGGTCGCCATCCGCCGGCAGGCCATCGGCTCGCCGGTGTCCGCCTTGCCGAGCTGCACGTGGGCGACCCGGTTGTCGTCGATGCTCACCTTGTCGACCGTGGTGCCGGCCGGGAACGCCGTGCGGACCACCGGCGAGAGCCAGACGGAGGGGCCGTCGACGAGCGCCCGGACGGCCGAGGTGAGCGGGTCTATCCGGCGCCGCAGGTAGACCGGGTCGGCGAGCAGCACCTCCTGGCCGGTGCTCCCGGACACCACCGAGGACGGGTCGGGCGCGGTGTAGAAGAACCGCTCGACCTGCCGGAAGCTGTTCCGGAAGTTGGTCTCGTTCATGATCACGCCGGGCGCCAGCTTGTCGATCCGCCACTCGCCGTCCTTCTGCCGGACGAAGGTGAAGTCGGACGAGTCGTTGTTCTGCCCGGCGACCCGCGCGTACGAGTGCCGCTCGTCGACGCCGGCCACCAGCTGCCCGCTCACCTGCAACGACGCCGTGGTGTCCGCGTCGGTGACGTCCTGGCCGACCGGGATGCCGGTGGCGGAGAGCACCTTCGTCCCGGCGTCCGGGTTCCAGGTGGCGGCGGCGCTCTCGGTGAGGTACTTGCGCGCCGTGTCGTACCCCTCGTCGGCGGTCACCGCGTCCAGGAACCCGTTCAGCAGCTCGCGCGGCTTGGCGCCCCGGGCGGGCGCCACCGGGAAGACCCGGGCCTGCAGGTCCTTGTCGGCCGAGCCCTGGGACAGCTCCACCCTGGTGATGCCGCCTGAATCCGGCATGGCCGCGCAGCCGCTCGCCACCAGGGCGCCGAGCAGCCCGCCGACCACCGCGAGGAGCCGCGGCTCAGTCCTGTTGCTCGTCCTTCGCACGCTGCGACCCCTCCGCGTCCGTCGTCCCACCCGTCGCGTCCGGCTCCGCCGTCCGCTGTGCCACCGACGGCCGTCCCGGCGTCGGGTCCACCATCACCTGGGCGCCGGTGGCCCCGTACCCGGCGGCCGTCCACACGCCCGAGGGGTCCGCGCGCGGCCCCTCCGGCAGCTTGCGCCGGCCCAGCCCGGGGCCGATGTTCAGCACCCCGCCGAGCCCGCTGCCGAGGCCGCCGCTCACCGTCTCCGGCGTCTCCGCCTGCTCCTCGACGGCGGCCGTCGCCGTCGAGCCGGCCGGGCTGATCGCCCGCCGGTACGGCGTGCCCTGCGCGCCCAGGCCCCGGTTGTTGCGGGAGTCCTCCGGCTCCAGCCGGAACGGCGCCCGGCTGATCTCGCCGCCGCGGGTGCGCGGCAGGGTGAGCCGGAAGTGCGAGCCGCCGCCGGGCTCGCCCCAGGCCTGGAGCCAGCCGCCGTGCAGGTGGGCGTCCTCGACCGCGATGGACAGGCCGAGGCCGGTGCCGCCGGTGGTCCGCACCCGGGACGGGTCGGCCCGCCAGAAGCGGTGGAACACCCGGGACGCCTCGCCCGGCTTGAGGCCGATGCCGTAGTCGCGCACGCCGACCGCGACCGCGCCGTCCGCCGAGCCCAGCCGGACCACCACGTCGCGGCCCTCGCCGTGCTCCAGCGCGTTGACGACCAGGTTGCGCAGGATGCGCTCGATCCGGCGGGAGTCCACCTCGGCCAGCACCGGCTCGCCGTCGCCGCGGATCACCACGGCGCTGCCCTTGGCCTCGGCGAGCGGTTCGGCGGCCTCCACCACCCGGGCGACGATCTCGCGCAGGTCGACCGGCTCGGCGTCCAGGATCGCGGCGCCGGCGTCGAAGCGGCTGATCTCCAGCAGGTCGGCGAGCAGCGACTCGAAGCGGTCCAGCTGGCCCTGCAGCAGCTCCGCCGAGCGGGCCGCCATCGGGTCCAGGTCCTCGCGGCTGTCGTAGATGAGGTCGGCGGCCATCCGGACCGTGGTCAGCGGGGTGCGCAGCTCGTGCGAGACGTCCGAGACGAAGCGCCGCTGCACCCGGGACAGCTCCTCCAGCTGGCGGATCTGCGCCTGGAGGGCGTTGGCCATCCGGTTGAAGGACTCCCCGAGGCGGGCGATGTCGTCCGTCCCGGTGACCTTCATCCGCTCTTCCAGGTGCCCGTCGGCGAGCCGCTCGGAGATCCCGGCGGCCATCCGGACCGGGGTGACCACCTGGCGCACCACGACCCAGGCGATGCCGCCCATGAGGATCACCACGAACACCCCGGCGGTCGCCAGGGTGCCGGTGACCAGGTTGAGGGTGTCGGTCTCCTGGCCGAAGGAGAAGACGTAGAACAGCTGGTACGAGGTCTCCGCCGGGCCGCGGAACTGCATGCCGAGGGCCAGCCCTGGCTCGGACGTGACGCTGCTGCCGGGCGAGCGCTGGATCCGGGTCGGCTGGTCGAACATCTGGCCGGGCTCGGCGGCCAGCTTGGCCCGCAGGGTGTCCGGGATGCTGATCGGCTGGATGTCGCCCGAGTAGCGCGGCGCGAAGCCGCCCCCGTCGGGGACGACGGCGCCGGTGCCGGGGGACATCGCGATCACCGAGTAGACGGTCTGCCCGCTCCCGGCCAGGTCGTTGACCTGCCGCAGCAGCCAGGTGCCGATCTCGTCGACGGTCGGGTCGGCGGTGCCCCGCAGCTTCTGGTCCCGGGCCTCGTCGATCTTCTTCTGCTCGACCTGGAAGCCGATCCGGGCCTGCGCGCGGGCGGCGTCCGTCTTGGTTCCGAGCAGGCCGGTGCGCACCTGCGCCACCACGACCACGCCCAGCACCAGGACGACCGCGATGGACGCCAGCAGCGACACCGCGACCACGCGCAGCTGGATCGACCGGCGGTACAGCGCGGCCACCCGGTGCGTGGGACGGCGCAGCTGACGCTTCACCAGCGCGAACACGCCGGAAGGGCCGCGTCGGCGACGGGTGGTCGAACTCAGCACGTCGCCGCGCACGGCCCCCGCCCCGTCGGTCGCGGAACCCGACGGGGTGTCGTCTGCCCGCTCCGTCACGTCAGCTGGGTCCCGCCTTGTAACCGACGCCGCGGACGGTCACCACGATCTCGGGGCGCTCCGGGTCCTTCTCGATCTTGGAACGCAGGCGCTGCACATGGACGTTGACCAGACGGGTGTCCGCCGCGTGGCGGTAGCCCCAGACCTGCTCCAGCAGCACCTCGCGGGTGAACACCTGCCAGGGCTTGCGGGCCAGCGCGACCAGCAGGTCGAACTCCAGCGGGGTCAGCGGGATGCCCCGGCCGTCCCGCTTCACGGAGTGGCCGGCCACGTCGATCACCAGGTCGCCGATGGTCAGCTGCTCGGGCGTCGGCTCCTCGGCGCGGCGCAGCCGGGCGCGAACCCGGGCCACCAGCTCCTTGGGCTTGAACGGCTTGGTGACGTAGTCGTCGGCCCCCGACTCCAGGCCCACCACCACGTCGACCGTGTCGGTCTTCGCGGTCAGCATCACGATCGGGATGCCGGACTCGGCCCGGATCTGCCGGCACACGTCGATGCCGTCCCGGCCGGGCAGCATCAGGTCGAGCAGGACCAGGTCCGGCTTGGTCTCCCGGAAGGCGGCTAGCGCCCTGTCCCCATCCGCGACGAAAAACGGCTCAAAACCCTCACCCCGCAGCACGATACCGAGCATCTCGGCCAGTGCGGAGTCGTCATCAACGACGAGGACGCGTCCCTTCATGCGTCCATCTTCTCATTACCGGATTGTGACCTGCCGCACAGCAGTGCCAATGCTCCAGAACGGCCAACTCCCCCACCGGTGCATTCCGGCCATACCGGGCGAATGCTCCCCCGGAAACGCCTCCGGACCCCCCGCGAACCCGCGCCGGACCACCGCCCGACCCGCCGCGGAGGACCGTTGCCGATCAGCAACCGGATCGCCATGGGGCCGGTTTCCGGCCCCATGGCACGATGGGCGCTGCGCGCGGGCGGAAGATCCGTTCGCAGTCGCGCCCGTGACGCCCTCCGAGGAGCAGTGATGACCGACACCCCGGGCTGGGCCTCGCCCAGCTCGTCCGAGCCGCCCCGCGACGACGCCCGGCCCCCGGCCGACGCGCCCGCCGCCGTGCCCGGGCCGTCGGCACCACCACAGGCCGCCCCCGGCTGGACCGGCCCGGCCGGCGCCCCCGGGAACGGACAGCAGTGGGGACAGCAGTGGGGCCAGCAGCCTCCCGGCGGCCACCGCCCGTACGGCTGGGGCGCCCCGGCGAGCCCCAAGCCGGGCGTCATCCCGCTGCGCCCGCTGAGCTTCGGCGAACTGCTCGACGGTGCCGTCACCACCGTCCGCCGACACTGGCGCACCGTGCTCGCGCTCTCGCTCGGCCTCGCCGTGGTCGCCCAGGCCGGCAGCCTCCTGGTCAACCTGCTGGTCAAGGGCAAGACCGGCGAGGCCACCCAGACCCTGCGGATGCTGGCCGGACTGCCGCTCGAACTGCTGCTCAACGTGTTCGCCACCGCGCTGCTCACCATCGTGGTCAGCCGCGCCGTCCTCGGCCGGTCGGCGACCGCCGGGGAGGCCTGGCGCGACGCCCGCCCCCGGCTGCTGCAGCTGCTCGGGCTGACCCTGCTCACCGTCCTGCTCGGCCCCGGCGTGGTCCTGCTCGGCTTCACCCCGCTGATCGGCTACTCCCTCGCCGGCCAGGGCTCCGTCGCCATCGCCGGCCTGCTCACCCTGGTCGGCCTGCTGACCGTGCCGGTCGCCGTCTGGCTGTGGATGCGCTTCAGCCTCGCCGCGCCCGCCCTGATGCTGGAGAAGCAGGGCGTGCTGACGGCGCTGTCGCGCTCGCGGCGGCTGGTCCGCGGCGCCTGGTGGCGGGTCTTCGGCATCAACCTGCTGGGCCACGTGCTGGCGCTCGTCGTCGCGATGGTCGTCGTGGTGCCGTTCCAGTTCCTCGGCCTGCTGCTCGGCTTCGAGAGCCTCGACGCCCAGGGCCTGCCCGACACCGCCGACCAGGGCGTGGCCATGCTGCTCCTGCTGGCGGTCGCCGGGATCATCGCCGGCACCTTCACCACCCCCTTCATCGCCGCCGTCGGCGTGCTGGTCTACATCGACCAGCGGATCCGCCGCGAGGCCCTGGACATCGAACTCGCCCGCGCGGCCGGCCTGCCCGAGCAGAGCGGCACCGGCTGGGGCGCGCAGGGCGACCCGGCACCGGCGAGGCGCTGAACCGGATGCCTAACTGGGGGGACAGGCTCCTCGCCGCGGGCGGCGCACCCGTCACCGTGCCGCGTGACCCGGCGCGCGAGGCCGCCCGCGACGAGCTGCTCGACGCGGAGTACCACAAGCACGACCCGTCCGTACTGCAACGCGTCACGGACTGGATCTACGACCACATCGCCAAGGCGCTCGACAGCATCTCCGGCGACGGCACCACCGGCACCACCGGGCTGGTCCTCTTCCTGATCGTCGCGGTGCTGGTCGGCGGCGCGGTCTGGTGGCGCCTCGGCGCACCCCGCCGCGCCGCCCGCACCGTCCAGGACGTGTACGGCGCCGAGGGCCCGCGCAGCGCCGACCAGTACCGGACGGACGCCGCCGGGCACGCCGCCGCCGGACGCTGGACCGAAGCCGTCCGCGAACAGATGCGCGCCCTGGTGCGCGGCCTGGAGGAGCGCACCCTGCTCGACAACCGCCCCGGCCGCACCGCCGACGAGGCCGCCGCCGAGGCCGGCCGGGCGCTGCCCGAGCACGCCGCCGCACTGGCCGCGGCCGCCCGGACCTTCGACGACATCGCGTACGGCGAGCGCACCGCCGACCAGAGCGCGTACCGGCTGCTGCACGAGCTCGACCGGACGCTGGAGCGCACCCGCCCGGTCCTCGCGCCCCCCGCACCGGCTCCGGCTCCGTCCTCGGGAGGAGCGGCATGACCGGTTCCGTCCCCGCCCCCGCACCCGCGGCACCGCCCGGCGCCGAACCGCCCGCCTCCGCCGCCGCCGCGACCAGCCTCGCCCCGACCACCCGCGGCCTGTGGCGCCGCGCCCGCTGGTACCTGGCCGTCCTCGCCGCCCTGCTGATCGGCGCCGCCGCCGTGTCCGCCCTCGGCCAGGACCGCCGCTACCCGCCGCTGGACCCGCGCTCGTACGACCGCGACGGCGCCCACGCCGTCGTCGCCCTGCTCGAACGCCAGGGCCTCAAGGCCGAGTTCACCACCGACCCGGCCACCGCCGCGGCCGGCCCGGACACCCTCGTCCTGCCCGAACCCGACCTGCTCGACCCCGCCCAGCTGCGCGCCGTCGCCGCCGCCCGGCACCGGCGCCTGGTGCTGGTCGCCCCCGGCCCGGCCGCGCTCACCGCGCTCGCCCCCGGCATCCGGCTGTCCGACGACGCCGGCGGGCTCCCGTACGCCTCCGTCCGCTCCACTCCCCCGGAGTGCGCCCTCACCGAGGCCGTCCGGGCCGGCAGCGCCCAGCAGGGCGGCATGCTCTACACCAGCGGCAGCCGCGGCACCGGCTGCTACCCGCGCGCCCACGGCTACCCGCTGGTCGTCCTCCCGGCCGGCGACGGCGACCGCGACGTCGTCGTGCTCGGCAGCGGCACCTTCCTGCACAACGGCGAACTCGCCAAGGACGGCGACGCCGCCCTCGCCCTCGGCCTGCTCGGCTCGCAGCCCCGCCTCACCTGGCACCTGCCCGACTACTCCGCCCCGCTCCCCGAGGGCGCCCGCACCAAGAGCTTCGGCGACTTCCTGCCGAGCGGCTGGCACTGGGCCGGCTACCAGCTCGCCGTCGCCGCCGTGCTCGCCGCCCTCTGGCGCGGCCGCCGGCTCGGCCCGGTGGTCAGCGAGAACCTGCCCGTGGTGGTCCGCGCCGCCGAGACCACCGAGGGCCGCGCCCGCCTCTACCGGCGCGCCAAGGCCCGCGGCCGCGCTGCCGAGGCCCTGCGCGGCGCCACCGCGCACCGCCTCGCCCCCGCCCTGGGCGTCCCGCTCCAGGCCGGCGCACCCGACCCCGACGCGCTCTGCGTCGCCCTGGCCGACCGGCTGTCCGAACGGCCCGCCGGGGACGTCCGGGCCCTGCTGTACGGCCCGCCCCCGACCGACGACGCCGCACTGCTCCGGCTCGCCGACGACCTCGACGCCCTCGAAAGGCAGGTACGGAACCCGTGACCGACCAGGCAACCGCCCAGCTCCGCCCCGTCCCCGGCACGGCGCCCGCCACCCCCGCCACCGACCCGCGCGCCGCGCTGACCGCCCTGCGTGCCGAGATCGGCAAGGCCGTGGTCGGCCAGGACGCGGCCGTCACCGGCCTGGTCGTCGCCCTGCTCTGCGGCGGCCACGTGCTGCTGGAGGGCGTCCCCGGCGTCGCCAAGACCCTGCTGGTGCGCACCCTGTCCACCGCGCTCAGCCTGGGCACCAAGCGCATCCAGTTCACCCCCGACCTGATGCCCGGCGACGTCACCGGCTCGCTCGTCTACGACGCCCGCACCGCCGAGTTCTCCTTCCAGCCCGGCCCGGTCTTCACCAACCTGCTGCTCGCCGACGAGATCAACCGCACCCCGCCGAAGACCCAGGCCGCCCTGCTGGAGGCCATGGAGGAGCACCAGGTCACGGTGGACGGCGAGGCGCGCCCGCTGCCCGTCCCGTTCCTGGTCGCCGCGACCCAGAACCCGGTCGAGTACGAGGGCACCTACCCGCTGCCCGAGGCCCAGCTGGACCGCTTCCTGCTCAAGCTGGTCCTGCCGCTGCCCGACCGCGACCAGGAGTTCCAGGTGCTCTCCCGGCACGCCGCCGGCTTCGACCCGCGCGACCTCGGCGCGGCCGGCGTCCGCCCGGTCGCCGGCCCCGAGCACGTCGCCGCCGCCCGCGAGCAGATCGCCAAGCTGACCGTCTCCCCCGAGGTCCTCGCCTACATCGTCGACCTCTGCCGGGCCACCCGGCAGTCCCCGTCGCTGTCCATCGGCGTCTCCCCGCGCGGCGCCACCGCCCTGCTCGCCGCCTCCCGCGCCTGGGCCTGGCTGGCCGGCCGCGACTACGTCACCCCGGACGACGTCAAGGCGCTCGCCCTGCCCACCCTGCGGCACCGGGTCGCGCTGCGCGCCGAGGCCGAGATGGAGGGCGTCACCGCCGACTCCGTCATCCAGGCCGTCCTCACCCAGACGCCCGCACCCCGCTGACCCCACCCCGCCGTACCGCCCCCGTTCCGGCCGCCGGCCCACGGGTTCCGACGCACGGGCTTCCGAAGGAGCGCACCGCATGGCCCTCACCGGGCGAACCGCCCTGCTCGCCGCACTCGGCGCGCTCGTCGTGGGCCTGCTGCTGCCGTCCTGGACCGGGATCGGCCTGGTCACCGGCGCGGTGCTGGTCGCCGTCGCGGTCGACCTGGTGCTCGCCGCCCCGGTCCGCGGCCTGCGGTTCGGGCGGGCCGGCGACACCACCGTCCGGCTCGGCGAGCCCGCCAGCGTCGAACTGACCGTCACCAACCCGTCCGGCCGGCCGCTCCGCGGCCTGGTCCGCGACGCCTGGGCCCCGTCCGCCTGGCGCCCCGGCACCGCCGAGGCCGCCTCCCGGCACACCCTGGCCCTCCCCGGCGGCGAACGGCGCCGGATCACCACCGTGCTCACCCCCACCCGCCGCGGCGACCACCACGCCCACCGGGTGACGGTCCGCTCGCTCGGCCCGCTCGGCCTGGCCGCCCGCCAGGGCTCGCACCTCGTCCCCTGGACGGTCCGCGCGCTGCCCCCGTTCGCCAGCCGCAAGCACCTGCCCTCCCGGCTCGCCCGGCTGCGCGAACTCGACGGCCGCACCTCCGTCCTGACCCGCGGCCAGGGCACCGAGTTCGACTCCCTGCGCGAGTACCTGCCCGGAGACGACGTCCGCTCCATCGACTGGCGCGCCAGCGCCCGCCGCAACACCGTCGCCGTCCGCACCTGGCGCCCCGAACGCGACCGGCACATCCTCGTCGTCCTCGACACCGGCCGCACCTCGGCCGGCCGGGTCGGCGACGCGCCCCGCCTGGACGCCGCCCTCGACGCCGCGCTGCTGCTCACCGCCCTCGCCACCCGGGCCGGCGACCGGGTCGACCTGCTCGCCCACGACTCCCGCAAGCGCGTCGCGGTGGCCGGCAGCTCGGCCCACGAGGTGCTGCCCGCCTTCACCAACGCGATGGCCGGACTGGAACCCGCGCTGCACGAGACCGACATGCGCTCACTGGTCGCCACCGCGCTCAAGATGGCGCCGCAGCGCTCGCTGATCGTGCTGCTCACCGGCCTCGACGCGGCCCCGGTCGAGGACGGCCTGCGACCGCTGCTGCCGATGCTCACCAAGCGCCACGAGGTCGTCCTCGCCTCGGTCGCCGACCCGCAGCTGGACGCCCTCGCCGCCGGGCGGGGCACCCTGGAGGCCGTCTACGGCGCGGCCGCCGCCGAACAGACCCGGGCCGACCGCCGGGCCACCGCCGAGCACCTCACCCGCCACGGCGTCACCGTCCTGGACGCCCCGCCGACCCGGATCGCCCCGGCCCTCGCCGACACCTACCTGGCACTGAAGGCCGCCGGCCGGCTCTGAGCCCCGCTCCCCCGGCCGGACTCAGTCCGTCCGACGATCCTTCAGAAGCGTGTTGAGCCGGGCCGCCTGACGGGTCAGATGGTCGCGCTCGGCAAGGTCGGGCGCCCGGTGCGCCGCCTCCGCGTACAACCGGGCCGCCGCCACCAGGTCCCCGTCGCGCTCATGGAGGTACGCCGCCACCGCCGCGTACCTGGGCAGCGCGTCGTCCAGCTCCGCGAGCGCCGCCAGCCCCGCGCGCGGACCGTCGGCCTCGCCGACCGCCACCGCGCGGTTGAGCCGCACCACCGGGCTCGCGGTCAACCGGACGAGCTCGTCGTACCACTCGACGATCTGCACCCAGTCCGTCTCCCCCGCGGTGGGCGCGTCGGCGTGCAGCGCCGCGATGGCCGCCTGGGCCTGGAACTCGCCCAGCCGGTCCCGGGCCAGGGCCCCCTGGAGGATCCCGATGCCCTCGGCGATCAGCCCGGTGTCCCACCGGCCGCGGTCCTGCTCGGCCAGCGGAACCAGCGCGCCGTCGGGCGCGGTCCTGCCCGCCCGCCGGGCGTGGTGCAGCAGCATCAGGGCCAGCAGTCCGGCCACCTCGGGGTGGTCGATCACCGCGGTGAGCTGCCGGGTGAGCCGGATCGCCTCGGCCGCGAGGTCGAGATCGCCGGAGTAGCCCTCGTTGAAGACCAGGTAGAGGACCCGGAGCACGGTCGCGACGTCCCCCGGCTGATCGAACCTGACGGCCGAGACGGTGCGCTTGGCCCGGCTGATCCGCTGCGCCATGGTCGCCTCGGGCACCAGGTAGGCCCGGGCGATCTGGCGGGTGGTCAGCCCGCCCACCGCCCGCAGGGTCAGCGCCACCGCCGACGAGGGCGTCAACGACGGGTGGGCGCACAGGAAGTAGAGCTGCAGCGTGTCGTCCATGGCGGTCGCGGGCCCCGGCTCCGGCTCCTGGTCGACCAGGTCCTCCCGGCGCCGGCGGGCGGCCTCCGACCGGGTCGCGTCCAGGAACTTGCGCCAGGCCACGGTGACCAGCCAGCCCTTGGGATCGCGCGGCCGCTCGGCCGGCCAGAGCCGGACCGCCTCGACCAGCGCCTCCTGCACCGCGTCCTCGGCCGCCGCGAAGTCAGCTCCGCGGCGGACGAGGACTCCGATGACGCTCGGCGTGAGACTCCTCAGCAGGGCCTCGTCCATCGGGGACGTCACTCCGTGATGGTCGCCGGCATCGCCAGGAACGGACGCAGCTCCAGCCACTCGTGGATCGGCTCGCCCCCGGCCCCGGGCGCGGCCGACAGCTCCCCGGCCAGCTCGACGGCCCGCTCGTAGCTGTCGACGTCGATCACCATCCAGCCGGCGATCAGGTCCTTGGTCTCGGCGAACGGACCGTCGGTGACCGGCGGACGCCCCTCGCCGTCGTACCGAACCCACGTCCCCTCAGGTGCGAGCGCCTGGCCGTCGACGAACTCGCCGGTCTTCTCCAGCCGGTCCGCGAACTCCTGCATGTACCGGATGTGCGCCGTGACCTCCTCCGGCGTCCACTGGTCCATCGGCACGCAGTTGACCGCGCTCGGGGCACCCCGGTAGTGCTTCAGCAACAGGTACTTGGCCATCGTCTTCTCCTCGGATCCTCGGAGCTGGTGCGACCCATTGTGGCCGCGTCCACTCCGGGGACGGTGCCGGGCACGGGTTCTCGACACGGCCGGCCAAGATTCTTTCCGGCCCGCCCCGCAACCGGCCCACAACGCGAAGAGTCCCTGAAAACGCGAAGAACCCCCATCCGGGACCCGGATGGGGGTTCTTCTGAAGAATTGTTCGGCGGCGTCCTACTCTCCCACAGGGTCCCCCCTGCAG
>NZ_JBSFKI010000054.1:0-46416 GCF_053598475.1 Kitasatospora sp. NPDC001119 | reverse complement strand
GGTCCGACAACCGCTCACCCGCAGGCGACTTGACCTGCCCCACCCTCGCCACACCACACCCAACGAGCCAAAGCCATCAAAGTCACTGGCATTGGTACTAGGCCGACCCCCGATCGGCCACCCGGGGCCCGCGACGCACCGCGCGTCGCGGGCCCCGGCGCGCATCACCCCAGGTCGGAAGCCGGGCCGGGCCCCGGGTCGGAGCTCGGGCCGGGCGTGGACACGTCCGGAAGGCGGCGTGAAGATCTGGCGCACACTCGTACGGTTTGCCACTGATTGATCGGAATTACGGACCGTCAGGGCTTTGCCACGGTTCGCGAGCCCTCTTACGCTCCGGCGTCATGCCCTCACCCCTGATCAGCGTCGTGCTCCCCGCCTACGACCGGCACGAACAGCTCGCCGACTGCCTGGACTCGCTGCTCGCCCAGTCCCTGGCCGACGTCGAGGTGATCGTGGTCGCCGACCGCTCCCCCGAGACCGCGGGCGGGCTCGCCGACGCGTACGCCGCCCGGCACCCGCAGGTGTCGGTGCTGCACCTGAACGCCGCGGTCGGGGTCGGGGCGAGCCGGAACGCGGGGGCGGCGCGGGCCACCGGCGAGTACCTGCTGTTCCTGGACGCCGACCACCTGCTGCCCCGGGACGCGCTGCGCACGCTCGCCGACCGGCTCCGGCAGACCGGCCCGGTGGACGTGCTGCTGTTCGGCCACTCCCGCCGGCACCAGGACCGGGACTGGCCCGGCGGGGCCGAGGCGCTGCTCGCCGAGGCCGGGCCCGAGCCGTTCGCCCCCTTCGACCGGCCCGCGCTGTTCGGCGCGCCGCCGCTGGCCTGGGACCGGCTGGTCCGCCGCGGCCACTGGGCCGAGCTGGGCCTGGCCTTCCCGCCCGGCCGCTACGAGGAGGTCCCGGTGGCGCACGCGGCGCTGCTCGGCGCCCGGACGGCCGCCGTGCTGGCCCGCGAGTGCGTCCAGCTCCGCCGCCGGGAGACCGTCCACCCGGCGGGCGGCCCGGGCAGCGGCGTCTTCGACCTGTTCGAGCAGTACGAGCGCAGCTTCGCCCTGCTGGAGGACCAGCCGCACCTGTACGCGGTGCGCGAGGCGCTGTTCGTCCGGATGATCCGGCACTACCTGTTCGTCTTCGACCTGGCCGGCTGCGTCACCCGCGCCGAGCGGCCGCAGTTCTTCCACCGCGCCGCCGAGCACCACCGCCGCTTCCAGCCGCCCGGCCACCGCCGGCCGAGCGGCCGCGAGGGGATCAAGTTCTCGCTGCTGGCGGGCGGCGCGTACCCGGCCTTCGAGGTGGCCAAGCTCTCCCACATCGCGCGCGGCACGCTCACCGGGCGGAAGTAGCCGGGGCACCCCCACCCGGGTGAGCCGGGCGCCGCGCCCGGTACCGGTGCGGCGGCGCGGCTGCGATCATCGGCGGAGCCGTACTCCTGGGAGGTCCTGGTGAGCCGTCCGTCCGCCGTCCCCGGGGCCGAGTTGGCCCGTGAGCTGGCCGCGGTGCTGCGCGGGGAGGTCCGCTTCGGCGCCGCCGAGCGCACCGTCTACAGCCAGGACGCCTCCAACTACCGGCAGTTGCCGCTCGGCGTGGTCAAACCGGCCGACCTCGACGACGTGCGCACCGCGCTGGCGCTCTGCCGCGCCCACCGGGTGCCGGTGGTGGCGCGCGGGGCCGGGACGAGCATCGGCGGGCAGGCGATCGGCCCGGGCGCGGTGGTGCTGGACTTCCGCCGCCACCTCGGCGCGGTGCTGGAGGTCGATCCGGGGGCCCGCACCGCGCGCGTCCAGCCCGGCACCGTGCTGGACGACCTCCAGCGCGCCGCCGGGCCGTACGGGCTGCGCTTCGGCCCCGACCCGTCCACGCACAGCCGATGCACCCTCGGCGGCATGATCGGCAACGACTCCTGCGGCTCCCACTCGCTCGCCTGGGGGCGCACCGCCGACAACGTCGAGCGGCTGGAGCTGCTGCTCGCGGACGGCACCGAGCTGACCGTCGGCGGGCGGCTCACCCCCGCGGAGCGCGCCGCGCTCGCCGCGCTGCCCGGCCGGGTCGGCCAACTCCACACCGGACTGCAGGAGTTCACCGACCGCAACCTCGCCGCCATCCGGCAGGGCATGCCGCGGCTGCCCCGCCGCACCTCCGGCTACCCGCTGGACGCGCTGCTGCCCGAGCAGGGCCACGACCTGGCCCGGGCGCTGACCGGCACCGAGGGCACCTGCGCGCTGCTGCTCGGCGCCACCGTCCGCCTGGTCGAGGACCCGCCGGCCCGGGCCCTGGTGGTGGCCGGCTACCCCGACGAGGGCGCCGCCGCCGACGCCGTCCCGGCGCTGCTGCCGTACGGTCCGCTGACCGCCGAGGGCATGGCGGCCGACCTGATCGCCGCGCTGCTCGCCGCCGGGCCCCGCCCGCCCGCGCTGGACCGGCTGCCCGCCGGCGAGTGCTGGCTGTTCCTGGAGACCGGCGGCGACACCCCGCTGGCCGCCTACCAGGCCGCCCGCCGGCTCGCCGACGCGGTGAAGCGCGAGCGCTCGGCCACTGTCGCCCTGGTCACCGACCCGGTCGAGCAGCGCCAGCTGTGGGCCGTCCGGGAGGCCGGCGCGGGGATCGTCACCCGGCTGCCCGGCGGCGGCGAGGCCTGGCCCGGCTGGGAGGACTCCGCCGTCCCGCCCGAGCGGCTCGG
Organism: Kitasatospora sp. NPDC001119; assembly: GCF_053598475.1. Taxonomy (NCBI): domain Bacteria; kingdom Bacillati; phylum Actinomycetota; class Actinomycetes; order Kitasatosporales; family Streptomycetaceae; genus Kitasatospora; species Kitasatospora sp. NPDC001119. Next base: position 43,736 of record NZ_JBSFKI010000054.1, on the reverse strand, counting down.
CGACTACCTGCGGGCCCTGCGCGCCCTGCTGCGCCGGCACAGCCTGCACGGCGTCCCGTACGGGCACTTCGGCGACGGCTGCGTGCACCTGCGGATCGACTTCCCGCTGGACGAGCCCCAAGGGGTGCTGGTCTTCCGGGAGTTCCTGGAGCAGGCGGCCGATCTGGCGGTCTCGTACGGCGGTTCGCTCTCCGGCGAGCACGGCGACGGGCAGGCCCGCTCGGAGCTGCTGCCGCGCATGTATCCGCCCGAAATCATCGGCCTGTTCGGGGAGTTCAAGCGGATCTGGGACCCGGAGAACCTGCTCAACCCGGGCGCGCTGGTCGACCCGCGCCCGCTCGACGCCGACCTGCGCTTCGTCACGGCCCCGCGCCGCACGCTGCCGCTGGCCCTGCCGTACGAGCAGGACGGCGGCAGCCTGGTGAAGGCGGTGCACCGCTGCGTGGGCGTCGCCAAGTGCGTGGCCCCGGGCAGCGGGGTGATGTGCCCGAGCTACCTGGCCACCGGCGAGGAGCGGCACTCCACCCGGGGGCGGGCCCGGCTGCTCGCCGAGATGCTGCGGGGGGACGCGATCCCGGACGGCTGGCGCTCGGAGGAGGTGCGGGAGGCGCTGGACCTCTGCCTGAGCTGCAAGGGCTGCGCGAGCGACTGCCCCGTCCACGTCGACATGGCGACCTACAAGTCCGAGTTCCTGTACCAGCACTACCGGCGCCGGCCGCGCCCGCTCGCGCACTACTCGATGGGCTGGCTGCCGCTCTGGCTGCGGGCCGCCTCGCTCGCGCCCGGGGCCGCCAACACCCTCGCCCGTTCCCGGGCCGGGGGGCTGCTCAAGCGGCTCGGCGGGATCGACCGGCGCCGGGTGCTGCCGGTCCTCCCGCCGGAGACCTTCACCGCGTGGTACCGGCGGCACCGCGCCACCCACCCGGCCCCGGCGGGCGCCCGGCCGGTGCTGTTGTGGCCGGACACCTTCTCCGACCGCCTCCAGCCGAACGTGCCGCGCTCGGCCGTCGAGGTGCTGGAGCACCTGGGCTTCGACGTCCGGCTGCCCCCGGGCCCGGTCTGCTGCGGCCTCACCTGGTACTCCACCGGCCAACTCGGCACCGCACGAAGGGTGCTGCGGCGCAGCCTGCGGGCGCTGGACGGAGCTGGGGTCCAGGCCGACACCCCCGTGATCGGCCTGGACCCCAGCTGCACCGCGACCCTGCGCGAGGAACTGCCCCGGCTGCTCGGCGCGGAGGGCCGACCGCTCGCCGACCGCACCCGCACCTTCGCCGAGTTCCTCGACGAGTTCGCCCCGGACGCCCCGCTCCCCCGGATCCCGCTGGACGCCGTCACCCAGACCCACTGCCACCAGCACGCGGTGCTCGGCAGCGCCGCCGACCGCCGACTGGAGGCCCGACTCGGCCTGAACAACCGGGTGCTGGACGCCGGTTGCTGCGGCCTGGCGGGCAACTTCGGCTTCGAACGGGGCCACTTCGAGGTGTCCGAGGCCATCGCGGAGCGGGTGCTGCTGCCCGGGCTCCGGGCCGCCGGGCCGCAGGCGGTGGTCCTGGCGGACGGCTTCAGCTGCCGCACCCAGATCGCCCAACTCGCGGACGGGCGGCGGGCCCTGCACCTCGCGGAGCTGATCGCCCGGGAGCTGCGGGATCAGTCCTGACGGTGCGCCGCGAGGAAGGCCCCGGCGTGGGCCGCGGCCTCCTCCCTGGTCCGGTGGCCGGCCGCCGCCCCACCGGTGGCGCCGTCCGCGCCGGTGGCCGTCCAGCGCCAGCCTCCGGAGGTCTCGTCCTCCGCCAACTCGGCTGTTCCACCGAACAGTTCGAGCAGCCCGGGCCGCGCCGCCGGACGGCTGACGGCCTCCGGCCACTTCTTCCGGGCGCCCTGCCGGGTGATGCCCCAGGCGGCGCCGAGCCGCTCGTAACTGGCGCCGTAGGAACCCGCGGTGGCGGCCGCGCCCGCGGTGAGCAGCTTGACCTCGGCGTCCACCAGCTTCCAGGCGGACAGGACGGAGAGCGCGACCTCGACCGGCTCGGCGTTCCACATCCGTTCCGCGGGCAGGCCCGTCGCGCGGGCGCGCACGGCGGCGGCGAGGGGGTCGAGCGCGTCGAGGAGGGCCTTGGCCAGCGCGGCCCGCTCCTCCGGAGTGATCTCCACGGTCGTCATGGTGACAACTGTAGTTAACGAATCCGCTCCCGACAACCAAAGTTACCGGCCGAACCGGTCCAGCGGGCTCGCGCCCCGCTTCTCCGGCGCGAACGGCGTACCCGAGGAGAGCGCCCGGAAGCCCACCACCAGCGCCTCCCCCAGGAAGCCCACCCCGATCGACAGCTGGATCGGACGGGCGTCCGCGGCCAGTCCGAAGTGCGCGGCGAGCGCGGCGAAGCCGGCCATCAGGGCCAGCGACACCGCCGCGACCAGGAAGGTCCGCCCGGTGTAGCGCTGCCACAGCACGCCCTCCCGCTCGTAGACCCGGATGGTGGCGCCGCGCACCGCCCCCAGTGCGACGCCGAGCCCGGCGCCCGCCGCGATCCAGCCGTAGTCGGCCGCGCCGAGCCCGTGCTTCTGGGCGAGCGCCCACACGCCGAGGGCGGTGAGCACCACCGGCGGCGCGAAGAGGTCCCGGGCGTTGAGCGGTTCGCCGCGCAGCCGCCGGATCACCACCACGACGACCACGACGGCGATCAGCCCCGCGTGCACCCAGCCGTTCATTCCTGCCTCCCCGAATTTTTGTAGCTCGACCGTGCTAAATCAGCAATTTAGCTCGCTCGTGCTATAACGGCAACATGCCGAAGATCGTGGACCCCGCCGAACGCCGCCAGGCCGTCGCCGACGCCGTCCTGCGCGTCGCGGCCCGGGAGGGACTGGAGCACGCCTCCCTGCGCAACGTCGCCGAGGAGGCCGGACTGGCCGTCGGCTCGGTGCGGCACTACTTCGCCGGCAGCTCCGAGCTGATGATCTTCGCGATGCGCGAGCTGGCCCGGCGGATCGAGGCCCGCATCCGCGCCCACGCCGCCGCCCTGCTCGACCCGGCCGCCGCCGGCACCGACCGGCGCGAACGGACCGTCCGACTGCTCGCCGAGACCCTCCCGCTGGACGCCGGGCGCCGGGAGGAGTCCGCACTCTGGCTCTCCTTCGTCACCGCCGCCCGCACCCGGCCCGACCTGCGGCCCCGCGCCGTCGAGATGCAGACCGGCCTCGACGACCTGGTCCGACGCGTCCTCGCCGAGTCCCGACGCGCCGGCGGCCTGGCCCCCGGCCTCGACCTCGACCTCGAGACCCGCCGGCTCTCCGCCCTGCTGGACGGCCTCACCCTCCAGGCCGTCCAGCACCCCGACCTGGTCGGCCCCGACGAGCTGCGCGCGGTGCTGCGCCGCCACCTCGACACCCTGGCCGCCCCCGCCTCCTGAGACCGCGCCAACACCCCCGAGAATGCCGAGGGCACCGCGGTCGCCGACGGCACGGAGAGCACCGACGGCACCGGGGCCCCCGCCCGTCCGTCGGCGGGGGCCGCGGCCCGCGTACGCGCGGCAGGCGTCAGCCCTGGGCCGCCCCCGCGGGCGCCTCCTCCGCGCAGACCGCCGAGACGAACTCGGCGACCCGCGCCTGCGGCAGCCCGCGCGCGATGTCCGCCTCGCTGATCATGCCGACCAGCTTGTGCTCCGGGTGGTTGATCACCGGCAGCCGGCGCACCTGGTACTGCTCCATCACCCGCAGCACCTGCTCGCAGTCCTCGTCCGCCTCCACCGTCATCGGCCGCCCCTGCGCCAGCTCGCCCGCCGTCACCGACGCCGGGTCGCGGTCCTCGGCGACGCAGCGCAGCACGATGTCGCGGTCGGTCACGATCCCCAGCAGCTTGTCGCCCGGCCCGCAGATCGGCAGGGCGCCCACATGGCGTTCCCGCATGATCCGGGCGGCGGCCGCGAGCGTCTCGTGCTCACGGATGCACTCCGCGCCCGGGTGCATGATGTCGCTGGCTCTGGTCATGGTCCGCCTCCTGACCTGGCTTCCCGTTCCCCTCGTCCATCGTGGTCCGGGCGGATGGCCGACGCCACCGGGGCCGACCCGCTCACTCCGCTCCGTCCGACCCGGCGGGGCCGCCGCGCCCGACCCGGCCGTCCGGCGACTCCGGACGGTCCAGCGGCGACTGCTCCAACACCTCTTCCAGGGGCGGGAGTTCATGCCTGGGCGGCTCCGGCTCCAGCCCCTCCTCCGGGATCTCGCCGCTCTCCACCGCCTCCTCCACGGCCTTCGCCCCGGCCGCGACCGCCGCCGCCGTCAGCAGGTTCCGCTGCTGGACCTCCGTGGCACTGTCCAGGAAGCGCAGCAGCTCCACCGGGAAGGGCAGCACCAGCGTCGAGTTCTTCTCCGCCGCCACCTCCACCACGGTCTGCAACAGCCGCAGTTGCAGCGCGGCCGGAGTCGCGCTCATCACTGCCGCGGCGTCCGACAGCCGCTGCGAGGCCTGGTACTCGCCGTCCGCCGTGATGATCCGGGCCCGCCGCTCCCGCTCGGCCTCCGCCTGCCGCGCGATCGAGCGCTTCATCGACTCCGGCAGCGCGACGTCCTTGATCTCCACCCGGTCGATCTCGATGCCCCAGCCCAGCGCCGGGCTGTCGATCATCAACTCCAGCCCCTGGTTGATCGGTTCCCGGTTGGCCAGCAGGTCGTCCAGCTCGCTCTTGCCGATGATCGAGCGCAGCGAGGTCTGCGCGACCTGGGAGATCGCGAAGTTGTAGTCCTGCACGTTGACGGTGGCCTTCACCGGGTCCACCACCCGGTAGTAGACCACCGCGTCCACCCGCACGGTCACGTTGTCGCGGGTGATGCCCTCCTGCGCCGGGATCGGCATCGTCACGATCTGCACGTTGACCCTGCGCAGCCGGTCCGCGACCGGCATCAGCGCCACCAGCCCCGGCTCGCGCACCTCGTCGCGCACCTTCCCGAAACGGAACACCACACCCTTCTGGAACTGCTGGACGACCCTGATGCTCAGGCCCGCACAGATCACCCCGAGCCCGGCCAGCCCCCCGAGCGCACCCAGCACCGCATCGACGATCATCGCGGCCTCCTCGCGACCGGCGCACTGCGCGCACACCGGCGTCTCCGGCCGCCGCCGACCCGGACCGGCCGGGGACCGCCGGAGCAACTGATTCCACGCTACGCCTGCCCGGACGACGCCGGTACGAACGTCCGATTGCCCCTAGGATCTCGACCATGCCGACCGAGGCCGCGCCCTCCTCCCCCGCCGACGAGCCCTCCCACCTGGCGTCCGATCCGGCCTCCGATCCGGCCTCCGACCAGGCCGCCGACGACCCCGAGCACCCCCGGCACCCCGCCGAGGCGGCCGCCCGGGCCGCCGGACTCGCCGCGCTGGACCGCGTCGTCACCGGCTGCCGGGCCTGCCCGCGCCTGGTCGCGTGGCGCGAGGAGACCGCCCGCACCAAGCGCCGCGCCTACCAGGACCAGGACTACTGGGCCCGTCCCATCCCCGGCTTCGGCCCGCCGGACGCCCCGCTCGTCCTGGTCGGCCTCGCCCCCGCCGCCCACGGCGCCAACCGCACCGGCCGGATCTTCACCGGCGACCCCTCCGGCGACCTGCTCTACGCCGCCCTGTACGAGCTCGGGCTCGCCAACCGCCCCGAGTCCGTCCGCTACGGCGACGGCCTGGAACTGTCCGGCGTCCGGATCACCGACCCGGTCCGCTGCGCCCCGCCGGACAACAAGCCCAGCACCGCGGAACGCGACACCTGCCGGCCCTGGATCACCCGGGAGCTGGAGCTGATGCGCCCCACCGTGCGCACCGTCGTCGCCCTCGGCGGCTTCGCCTGGCAGGCGATGCTGCCGGTGATCGCGGACGCCGGCTGGCGGCTCCCCCGCCCCCGCCCCGCCTTCGGCCACGCCGCCGTGGCCGCCTTCCCGGCCCGCGACGGCGGCCCGGACCTGCGGATGTACGGCTGCTACCACGTGAGCCCGCGCAACACGAACACCGGCCGGCTGACCACCGCGATGCTCCGGGACCTGCTGCGCGAAGCCGCCCGCTCGGCGGGGCTCGACCCCCGGTAGGGCGCGGCGGAGCGGGCAGGTCGGTCGAACCGGTGAGTGGCCGTGATCCCGCCGTCCACCGGCAGCGTGACGCCCGCGACGGACGAGGCCCGGTCGCGCAGCGGCCAGGCCGCCGCTACCCGAAGCGGGCCAGCTTCCGCCTGCCCGCCGGCCGCCAGACCTCCGGCAGCCGGTGCCGGGCGGCCTCCTCCGCGGCCAGCTGGCGGCCGTAGAGGACGCCGTAGCCGAAGGGCTCGCCGCCGCTCGCCGCGTGGGCGGCGAGGGTGCTCGCGGCGACCACCGCGTCCTGGTGCTCACCCAGCACCTCCTGGACGGCCTTCATCCGCTGGGCGTAGCGCTCGGCCCGGGCGCCGACGGCCGGGGCGGCGGTCTCGCCGGCGTAGCGGGCGCGCTTGGCCGCCTTGCGGGCCGCGTGGAGGGCGAGGTCCCGTTCCCCGGGGGCGGCGGCGAGGGCGGCGCGGACGCGTTCGGCGGTGCGGTCCTGTTCGCGGGCGGCGATCCGGGAGAGCTCCGGGACGGCACCGCGGGCGGCGCGCGGGAGCAGCGGCGGGTCGGCGAGGAGGGTCGCGAGGGCCTCGCCGAGGGCCCGGCGGCGGGGGCTGTCGAGGGCGGCGACGACCTCCGGCCAGATCTGCCGGTACTCGGCCTCGCCCCACCGCTCCAGCGCGGCGGCGACCCGCTGCGGCCCGCATTCGGCGGGCAGCTCGCGGGCCTCGGCGGCGAGCCGTTCGGCCAGCACCTCGCGGTCCCGCGCCCCGCCGAGCGCGGCGGCGAGCCAGCGCAGCTCGGCGACCAGCTCGTCGGTGGTGCCGGGGGCGAACAGCCGCCGGAAGGTCCGCAGGGCGCTGCGCAGCCGCCGGCAGGCGACCCGCATCCGGTGCACGGCGTCCGGTTCGTCGGCCCGGACGGCCTCGTCCAGGCCGGCCAGCACCACGGCCTGCGCCTCGATGCGGGCCAGCAGCACCTGCCCCACCGTGGTCTCGGGTTTCGCCATGCGCGCTCGCCCCCTCGTCGGGTCAGCGGGAACGCCTTCCAGGCTAATGCGGCCGCGGCTGCTGTCGACCCGACGGGCGACCTCGCAGGCTACTGAGCGCGCGTCAGCCGGACCAGGGACCTACGGGCCCTCGTGCCGGACGCGGAGGCCATGGCATACTCCGGAGCGTGACGACCTCCTCCCATGCGACCAGGGCCCTGCGGGCCGCGGTGTTCACCGCGCTCGCCGTGCCGATGGCCGCGTTGGGCCAGGTGGTCATCACGGGCCGTCCGCTGCCGCTGTCGCTGGTGGCCACGGCCGGTGCCGTCGTCTTCCTGGTCGCGACCGTGCTGGCCGGCGGGGAACGGCGGTTGCTGCACATCTCCGGCGTGATGGTGCCGGTCGAGCTGCTGCTCAACACCACGTTCAACCTGGGCCAGGCCGGCTGTTCGCCGGTGCTGGCCGGTCAGGTGCCCGCACGCGGGGTGAACCTGCTGGTCTGTGGTGGCGGTTCGGTGGACGGCTCGCTGCTGAGCGGCCCGCTGGGGCACACCGCCCAGTTGGCGCCCGCCGCGACCCAGCTGCTGCTCCTGCTGGTGCACCTGGTGATCGCGCTGGCGGCCTCCGCCTGGCTGCGGATGGGCGACGCCGCCCTGTCCGGTCTGGCCCGGGCGCTGCGCGCGCTGAGCGAGTCGCTGGCCGGCCCGCTGCGCGCCCTGGTCGTCCTGCTGCTCCCGGCCCCGGTCCGTCCGGTGCTGCGGGTGCCGCTGCCGGTGTCGGACCGCCCGCGGCCGCGCCGCGAGGACGTGGTGCTGAGCCCGGCGCCCCGGCGCGGCCCGCCCGCCTTCGCGCCTGCCTGCTGATCTCCGGCCTCATCTGATCATCCCCGTACCCGCCCGAAACGGGCCCGGTACGCCCGCAGGCAGTGCGCACGACTCCCGCGTTCACCGACCCCGCCGCAGCAGCTGCGGCTTCCCGCGCGCACCCGCGCGCCGCGTACAGGAGTTGACTCCCCCCGTGTCCCAGGACAAGAACAAGAAGCGCATCAGTGCCCGCGAGCGGATCCAGGAGGCGCAGCGCCGCGAGCAGCAGGCCGCCAAGCGCCGTCAGCGGATCGTCGTGACGGTCTCCGCCGTCGTGGTGCTGGCCCTCGCGGGCGGTGTCGCCGTCGCGGTCAACTCGGCCTCGGACAAGAACGACAAGTCCTCCGCCGCCGCGTCGGCGCCGCTGGTCACCCCGGCCAACGCCTCCGGCCCGAACGGCACGGTGATCACCTACGGCAAGGCCGACGCCCCGCACACCATGGCGGTCTACGAGGACTTCCGCTGCCCGGTCTGCAAGCACTTCGAGGCGGCGAACGGCGAGACCGTCAAGAAGCTCACCGAGGACGGCCAGATCAAGGTGGAGTTCCACCTGGCGGCCTTCCTGGACAAGAGCCTCGGCGGCAAGGGCTCGCGCACCGCGCTGGCCGCCGTCGGCGCCGCGCTGAACGAGGGCGTGGACCAGTTCAAGGCGTTCCACGACGTGCTGTACGCCAACCAGCCGGACGAGCGCGAGGACGGCTTCGGCGACGTCAACCACATCCTGGACCTGGCCGGCCAGGTGCCCGGGCTGAAGACGGACGCCTTCGTGAAGGCGGTGACCGACAAGACCTACGCCCCGTGGGCGGCCAAGGTCGCCGACGCGTTCAACGACAGCGGCGTGACCGGCACTCCGACCGTCAAGGTGGACGGCAAGCAGATCACCCTGTTCGCCGGGAACGCCGTGGTCCCGCCGGAGCAGTTCACCGCGCAGGTGAAGCAGGCCGCCGGCCTCCAGTAGGCCGCGCCCCCGCCCCCGCGCACCACCGCACCGTACGGCACCACCCGGCCCGGCCGAACTCCCGGCCGGGCCGGCTCCTCCCAGCCAGCCACCGGAGTGTGCTGCCATGTCCGCTGCTACCACCGTGCCCCCGTCCCGCTCCGCTCCCGACGACGCCGCCCGGGCCCGGGCCCCGATCGGCGCGAGCCGGGCCTACGCCTTCCTGCTGTTCCTCGGCGCTCTGGTCGGGCTGGCCGCCTCGGCGGTCCTGACCTTCGACAAGCTCCGCATCCTGGAGAACCCCTCCTACGTCCCCAACTGCAACATCAACCCGGTGATCAGCTGCGGTTCGGTGATGCGCACCGAGCAAGCGGAGGTCTTCGGCTTCCCGAACCCGCTGCTCGGGCTGGCGGCCTTCGGCGCGCTGGCGGCGATCGGTGCGGGGCTGCTCGCCGGTGCGGCGTACCGGCGCTGGTTCTGGCTGGGGCTGAACGCGGGCACCGCGGTGGGCGTGGGGTTCGCGCACTGGCTGATCTACCAGGCGCTGTACGACATCGGCGCGCTCTGCCCGTACTGCATGGTGGTGTGGGCGACGGTGGTGGTGCTGTTCTGGTACACCACGCTGCACAACCTGCACTCGGGCGTGATCCCGGTGGGCCCGCGGCTGGGCGTGGTCGTCCGGGAGGCGGCGCGCTACCACTGGGCGCTGCCGGTGCTGTGGGCGGCGGTGATCGCGCTGCTGGTCCTCAACCGGTTCTGGTACTACTGGAGCACGCTCCTCTGACCGTCCGTCACCCCACGTACCCGTCCGAGTGCAGCAGCGTGGCGGCGCCCGTCCGCCGGGCCTCCAGGGCCCCGGTGAGCCGGCGCGCCGCACCGGGCTGCAGCAGGACCACCGCCTGGGCCGGGGTGAAGTACCCGTGGTCGGCGATCTCCTCGACCTGCGCCCGGACCACCGACCCGGCCGCGACCGTCCCGCCGTCGAACATGAACTGCACGGCGGGGTGGGCGTGTTCGCCCTGGTCGGGGATGGCGTCGCGCCACTCCACGACGAGCAGCCGCAGCGGCCCGGCCAACAGCCCCGTCTCCTCGTACAGTTCGCGGGCAGCGCACTCGGCGGGCCCCTCCCCCGGGTCCATCCCGCCGCCGGGGAACTGCCACTGGTCGCGGTAACTGGCCTTCAGCAGCAGGACCTTGCCCGCCTCGTCGGTGAGCAGCACGCTGCACCCGACGTAGGCGCGCACCATCCCGGCGAGCCACTCCTCCTCCGAGAGTGCCCAGGTGTCCGTCATCGCGCCTCCTCCGCCGACCGCCGCCGTCGGGGACAATCTGCCGCGATCCCCGCCCGCCAAACGGCTGTTCGCGCCGAATCCACCCGAATGAGTGCCGGGGGCGGCCTCAGCCGAAGACGGCCCGCCGGAAGGCGTTGCGCAGCTCGGTGAGCCGCTGGATGTCCCGGTCGTAGTGCACCTTGTTGGTGAGCAGCAGGGCCCAGCGGCCGAGCCGCCGGGAGACCCAGAAGCCGGTGCCGGTGAAGCCGTAGTGGACGAAGGTGCCCTCGGCCGGTCCGGTGCCGGGGGCGTACAGCCAGGACAGGCCGCGGGCGGGGGCGAGGCCGCTGGTCTGCTCGCGCAGCGACTCCTCGATCCACGCCCCGCCCCAGGGCAGCCCGGGCGGCGGGGCGAGCAGCGCGGTGAGGAAGCGGGCGAGGTCGCGGGCGGTGGAGAAGGCCCCGGCGTTGCCGGAGACCCCGCCGAGCAGCCGGGCCGAGGGGTCGTGGACGACGCCGCGCAGGTGGGCGCCGGCGCCCTCCTCGTACTCGGTGGGCGCGGTGCGGGCGGCGAGCGCGGCGCCGAGCGGACCGTAGCGGGTGTCGGCCATGCCGAGCGGCCGCCAGGCCCACTGCTCGGCGAGCCGGTCCAGCGGCGCCCCGCCGAGGTCCTCGACCAGGTAGGTGAGCAGCACGGCGGCCCGGTCGGTGTACTCGACGGCCGCACCCGGCGGCCGGTGCGACGGGGCGGCGAGGACCCCGGCCCGGATCGCCGACGGGTCGCGCCCGTAGAGCTGCTCGAAGCGGGTGTACGGGAGCATCCCGGCGGTGTGGGCCAGGAGTTGACGGACCGTCACCGCTCCGGCGGGGTGCCCGGCGGCGGGCGGCCACCAGGCGCCGAGCGGCTCGTCCAGCGGCAGCCGTCCGGACTGCCGCAGCACCCCGGCGCAGGGCCAGAGCGCGACCACCTTGGTGAGGCTGGCGAGGTCGTACAGGGTGTCCGGCCCGGGCCTCAGCCGCGCGTACGGCCCCTGCCCGAGCACACCGTGCCCGCCGCCGCCGAGCGCGCCGCCGGCGTCGCCGACGGCCCAGACGGCGCCCGCCCCGACGGTGCGCGCGCCGCCCTCGACCAGCCGGTCCAGCTCCCCGCCGGGCGCGGCCAGGCCGGGGAGCCGGTCGGCTCCGGGTGCGTCGGGTCCAGTCGCTCGGTGGCTCATCCGTCCCCCTCCTCGGGCCGACGGGAGCCTTCCCCGCGCGGCCGCGGCTCAGACCGCCGGAGCGAGTTCCTTGCCGAGGCAGACGCTCTGCGGGTGGTCCTTGTAGATGCCGAACTTCCGGATCGCGGCGTAGCCCTCGGACTGGTACAGCGCGATCGCCTCGGGCTGCTCGGTGCCGGTCTCCAGGATGAAGCGGGTGCGCCCGGCCTCGACCGCGGTCCGCTCCAGGCGGCGCAGCACCGCGCGGGCCAGGCCGCGGCCGCGGGCGTCGGGGACCACGAACATCCGCTTCAGCTCGGCGTCACCGTCGCGCAGGCCGTCCGGGCCGGCCTGCTTGGCCCGCCAGCCGCCGCAGCCGACCGGCCGGCCGTCCAGGTAGGCGATCATGAACAGGCCGGCCGGCGCCTCGAAGTCCTCGGGGTGCAGGACGGTCTCGTCCGGGTCGCCGTAGCGGCGCACGTACTCCTGCTGCACCTCCGCCGACAGGGCCTGGGCGTCGGGGTGGGCGTAGCCGGTGACACGGAACTCGACGGTGCCGGTGTCCTGGGCGGTGCTGGTGCTCATGGTGAAAAAGCCTACGATCCCCGCTCAGCGGACCTCGAACCGGGCGACCAGCTCGTCCTTGCCGAACATCCGGGCGGTGTCCACGGCGCTCGGGACGCCGGCCCGGGGGTCGGCGCCGCCGGCCAGCAGCACGTCGAGCACGTCCGTGGCGCCCTTGAAGACGGCGCCGGCCAGCGGGGTCTGGCCGCGGTCGTTGGCGCGGTTCGGGTCGGCGCCGTACCGGAGCAGCTCCGCGACGGTGGCGGCGTGGCCGTGGTAGGCGGCGAGCATCACCAGGGTGTCGCCGCGGTCGTTGGTGAGGTCGGCCGGGGCACCGGCCCCCAGGTAGGCGGACAGGGTGTCCGTCTCCCCGGCCCGGGCGGCGTCGAAGAGCTTCCCGGCGAGCGCGATCACCTCGGCGTCGGGGGCGTCGGCGGGCTGCTGGCTGGCGGCGTCGGTCATGGCGGGCGGCCTTTCCGGTCGGGTCGTCGGGCGGTCTCGGGGCTGCGCCCAGGGCACGGTAGCGGCCGGTGCCGCGACGGGCCAGCGGACGTCCGGGATCCGGATGACGGCCCGCACCCGCCACGACACGCGACCGCGCGCGTTGCGCAGCCATTCGAGCGAACTTCCGGGACCCCCCGGAAACTTCCCACCCGCCGCCCGGGAATGCCTGGGCGCACCGAATCCCCGCGCGGCCCGGCCCCCACCCCGGCCGGTGCGCATACCGCCACCCGGCCGCCGGAACGGTATTGAACGGCAGAACCACCCATTTGCACCGTTCCATCATCTATTACTTTTTGTCACGATTAGTGCACTTTCCGTAACACCCCTGCTTGTCCCCACTTCCTGAGGAGCGGAACGTGATCCTCTCGATTTCCGGCATCGTCCTGTTCGGCACCATCGCCTTTCTCTTCTTCCGCCGGGACGGACTAAAGGTCTCCCACGCCATCGTCTGCGCCCTCTTCGGCTTCTACATCGCCGGCTCCTCGATCGCGCCGAGCATCACCGCGGGCGGCGCGAGCCTCGCCAGCCTGCTCAGCGGCATCAGGTTCTAGCCGCCACCTCCTCCCCCGCCGTACCGGCCCGGGCGCGGATCCCACACCGCCCCCGGGCCCCGTCGTTCCCCACCGCGCCCACCCCACCCGTCCCACCGCCCGGGGAGTCAAGGAATGCCGCTCCACCGCCACCTCAGCAAGGGCCGCACGATCGCCCGGACCGCCGGGGACCACGCCTCCGACATGTTCGCCCCGCTCTCCGTCATCGGCCGCGGCCTGCGCCACCACGTCGACTGGGCCAGGTCCCGCTGGCAGGAGACCCCCAAGGAGCGCCGCGGCCCGACGCTGTTCCTGACCGCCGCCCTGCTGATCGGCGTCTACCTGCTGCCGCACGGCCTGCTGTTCGCCCTGATCGCCCTGATGGCCAGCGCCGCCTGGGCCGGCCGGGCCCCCAAGGCGGCGCCCGCACCGCCCGCGCCGGACGCCGCCGACGTCAAGCTCGCCGCCCTCTACGCGGCGCTCACCCCGTACCTGTGCGGCCCCGAGGACGCCAACCCGCTGTACCACTTCGAGGGCGCCTACAAGAGCGCCTTCAGCGCGTGGGAGTTCGACCGCGAGGGCCGGCTCTCCCGGCTGGAGATGAGCTACCCGGCCTACTTCACCGACACCGAGCCGTCCTCCCGGGCCCGGATCGAGCAGGTGGTCCAGGGCAAGGCCGGCCGGGCCCGCGAGTACCGCTTCGACTGGGACGAGGAGTCCAACCGGCTGCGGATCACCGCGCTCGCCCCGCTGCCCACCGACATCGCCGCCCAGCGCTTCGTGGCCGCCCCCGGCGAGATCGTGCTGGGCTTCACCGACGAGGACGGCACCGCCCGCACCATCCCGGTCACCCGGAGCGGCACCACCGTCCAGCAGCCGCCGGTGGTCTGGCGCACCGGCCCGCGCTCCTCCGAGCCGCACCTGCTGGTGCTCGGCGTCACCGGCTACGGCACCTCCAGCCTGCTGCGCTCGGTCGCCCTCCAGGCACTCCCGTACGCGGACCTGGTGGTGGTCGACGGCGCGGGCACCGGCGAGCACGCCTGCCTGGTGAACCGGCCCGGCGTGCACACCGTGGAGACCAGCCTGCACGGCGCGCTGGCCGCCCTGGACTGGGCCGTCGGCGAGACCGAGCGCCGGCTCGCCGCGCTCAACGCCGCCCGGCACGCCGGCACCGCCCCGCCCGAGGACGTCACCCGGCCGCTGTGGCTGCTGCTGGACCACCCGACCGAGCTGAGCGAGCTCGCCCAGGCCGAGGGCCGCCCCGACCCGCAGGACCTGCTGGAGCTCCCGCTGCGGCACGGCCGGGCCGCCCGGGTCACCGTGGTGGTCGCCGACGACCTCGCCGCCCGGGACCGGCTCACCGCCACCGTCCGCACCACCACCCGGGCCCGGGTGGTGCTCGGCCCGGCCGGCCCCGACGAGGGGCGCGACGCGCTCGGCGCGCCGCTGGACATCGTGCCCGCCTCCCACGCCCCGGTCGGCCGCGGCTACGCCCGGATCGGCAACGGCGCCCCGCTCCGCCTCCAGGTGCCCGCCACCGTCGACCCGCTGGACGACGAGGCCCCGGCCCCGCTGCGGGACGCGGTGATCGCGCTGCTGCCGCACCGGGACAGCCGCACCGAGGCGGCCGCCGCCGTACCGCCCCGCCCGGACCGCCCGCCGGTGGTCCCCGCCGCCGAACCGGCCGCGCCGTCCCTCCCGGTCGACCTGGCCAAGGGCGAGCCGATGATCCGTTCACGGCCGATCTCCTGACGGCCGGGCCCGGGCCCGTCCCCCGGGCCGGTTCCCCGGCCCTCGACCGGGGGCGGCGACCACCGCCGAATCCCGTCCCGGTACGCTCGTCACGGAAAGTCCGCACGATCACCAGATGTGAAATACGTGACACCTGGGGTGATATCACCGGCCAGATGTGACAAATCGGGCGCAGGTGGGTACAAACAGGGGCGGCACTACAGACGACGCATGTCCCGGGACGGGAATCTTCGTCGGAAGCCGAGCGTTGACCGAACGACGAAGAACAGCGACCACTAGTCCTGTGGGCCATAAGCCCGGGAGGCACGATTCATGAGCGAGCGAGCTCTCCGCGGCACGCGACTCGGGGCCACTAGCTACGAGACCGACCGTGGTATCGATCTGGCTCCCCGCCAGACCGTCGAGTACGCATGTCAGAACGGACACCGTTTCGAGGTTCCTTTCTCGGTCGAGGCCGAGATCCCCGCGACCTGGGAATGCCGCTTCTGTGGACAGGAGGCGGCGCTTCTCGACGGCGACGAGCCGGAAGAGAAGAAGATCAAGCCGACGCGCACCCATTGGGACATGCTGATGGAGCGCCGGACGCGCGAGGAGCTGGAGGAGGTGCTGGCCGAACGGCTGGCCGTGCTCCGCTCCGGCGGGATGAACCTCGCGGTACACCCGCGAGACACCCGTAAGAGCGCCTGACACCTCGCTCCCGCCCCGTGCGGGAGGACGCGAAAAGGGACCCTGGCCACCAGGGTCCCTTTCGCGTTGCCCACGACGGGCGCAGGTGCCGTCCGCGCGACGAGCCCCCGAGGGGCGGGGTGTCCGCCCCTCGGGGGCTCGTACGTCGTGCCGGTCCGGTCAGCCGGCGATCGGCGGGCGGTAGGTGGTGTCCGGGCCCTGCGGGCCGCGCGGGCCGTCCTCCGGGTCCACGACCTCGCCCTGGACCACCTTGCCGTCCGGGCGGTGGATGCGCAGCTGCTCCTGGAGCCGCATCGCGTCCGCGAACGGGTCGGCCCCGGCGGCGGAGGTGCTGCGCAGCGCCTTGTCCGCGGCCCGGCGCCCGACCGCCCGCCACAGCGCCCGGGTGGGCGGGAAGAGCAGGGTCAGGGCCACCAGGTCCGTCAGGAAGCCCGGGACGATCAGCAGCAGGCCGGCCAGCACGGTCATGCTGGTGCCGGTCTGCGGCTGCTGGGACTGCGGGTTCTTGCTCTGCTCGATCGCCGCCGACAGCGCCTTCAGCCCGGCCCGCTTGATCAGCGAGCCGCCGATCAGGACGCCCGCGACGAGCAGCAGCACGACGGTGAGGCCGCCCAGCCACGAGCCGACCTGGACCAGCAGCCAGATCTCCAGCACCAGCCAGGCGGTGATCAGCAGCGGCAGCACCCGGCGGAGCCTGCTACGCGGGGCCGGACGGGTGGGGGTAGCTTGCTGGGTCACGGTACGAATCCACTCCAAGCGGTGCTCTGCGCGCCGCACGGGAGGTCCGGGCCGGCTACGGCACCACCTGGTCCAACGATTCCTGCCCGGCCGGTGTTCCGGACGGGGCCTTCCGGCGGCGGCCGACCAGCACCGCCGCGCCGCAGGCCAGCAGGCCGCCGACGGCCAGCGTCCACTCGGGGGCGGCGCCGACCCGGTCGGCCACCGTGGTGCCGTCGCGCAGCGGGACGGTGGCCGACAGCTCGGCCGCGGTCAGCTCCTCGGTGCGCTGCCGGACGCTGCCGTCCGGGCCGATCACCGCGCTGATGCCGCTGGTGGCGGCGATCAGCACCGCCCGGCCGTGCTCGACGGCCCGCAGCCGGCTCATCGCCAGCTGCTGCTCGGGCTGGCCGGTCTTGGCGTAGGTCGCGTTGTTGGTCTGGACGACCAGGACCCGGGCGCCGCTGTCCACGGTGTCGCGGACGATCTCGTCGTACGCGACCTCGAAGCAGATCACGTCGCCGATCCGGGCCGGGCCGAGCTGCATCACGCCGTTGTGGTCGCCGGGGTAGAAGTCCCGGGCGACCCGCTGGAGGCGGGTGATCACCTTCATCAGCTGGGCGCGGAAGGGCACGTACTCGCCGAACGGGACGGGGTGCTGCTTGGTGTAGGAGGCGCCGGGGCCGGTGACCGGGTCCCAGACGATGCCCTCGTTCTGGACGTGCTGCGCGTCCGGGCCGTCCACCAGGGTGCCGACCAGGGTGGGCACGCCGACCGCCTTCACGGCCTCGTCGATCCGCTGGCGGGCCAGCGGGTCGCTGAACGGGTCGAGGTCGGAGGAGTTCTCCGGCCAGATCACGATGTCGGGGCGCTCGACCTTGCCGGCCCTGATGTCGGCGGCGAGCCGCTCGGTGGCCGCGGCGTGGTTGTTGAGGACCATCATCGGGCGGCCCAGGAAGTCCATCCCCGGGTTGGGCACGTTGCCCTGGACGATGGCGACCTTGACGGTGTCGTCGGCGGCCGTGGGCACCGGGACGAGGTAGCCGGCCAGCAGCGCGGCCACCGCCCCGAGCGCCGCCAGCGCGGCCGCCTTCGGGGCCCTGCCGGGCCCGCGCAGCCGCAGGGCGGCCCAGGCCAGCAGGGCGCCGGACAGGGCGACCGCGAAGGTCACCAGCGGCGCGCCGCCGAGCGCGGCCAGCGGGGTGTACGGGGTGGCGGTGTTGGCGAAGGCGAGCCGGCCCCAGGGGAAGCCGCCGAGCGGCAGCCGGTCGCGTGCCCACTCCTGGGTGATCCACAGGCAGGCCGTCCAGAGCGGCCAGCCGGGCAGCCGGGAGGTGACGGCCAGGGCGCCGCCGAGCAGGGCCAGGAACAGCGCCTCCACGACCGACAGGCCGATCGTGGCGTCCCAGCCGACCACCCGCAGCCAGCTGAGCAGCATCAGGAAGAACGGCAGGCCGAGCGCGAAGCCCGTCCACAGGCCCTGGCGGAAGGTGCGGCCCCGGGTGAGCAGCGACAGCGCGGCGACGCCGAGCAGCGACAGCGGCCACAGGTCGTACGGCGGGAAGGCGAGGGCCAGCAGCAGGCCGGCCAGGGCGGCGAGGCCGGTGCGCGGGAGGCCGGCGCGGACCTTGGCGAGCGCACGGGCTCCGCGGCTCGCCCGGGGCGCCGGCTCCTGCGGCTCGGGGACGGCCTCGGGCCGTTCCTGGGTGACGGGAGTGGCCACCGGCGCACCATCTTCCTGGGGCTTGCTGTTCGGACGCTGTGCGAAGAAGGTACCCCGGAAGGTCGGAGACCCGTGAGGTCAGGGTGGTAGCGGGGTCAGCGCGGGGTGTAGCGGACCTCCCGCAGCGGCCAGTGCCCGGCGAGCCAGTCGGAGACGGCGCGGTACAGCGGGGCGTCCAGGTGGGCGCGGTCGGCCCGGACCCAGGAGCTGACCGAGACCGCGGACGGGTCCTCGCGGTCCGGGTAGATGTAGACGCAGCCGATCACCTCGTCGCGGTCCGGCTCCAGGACGGTGTAGGTGAAGCCGGTGCGGGCCTCGAAGTCGGCGGCGTGCCGGCGCACGTCGTCGAGGTTCCGCTCCGGCGGCATCCCGTCGGCGGGCGGCCAGCCGCGGCCGGCCCAGCCGGGGGTGGCGCGGATGTGGGCGATGGAGCCCGTCCAGGCGGCGTGGTCGGAGGCGTTGTGCCGCTCGCCCAGGGGCTCCAGGCGGAACTCCGGGGCGAGCAGCTCGCGCGGGACGGTGAAGTCGGCGGGTACCAGGTCGGTCATGGTGGTCAACCTAGGAGGCGGCGGCCCGCCGATCCACGGGGTTTACCGCTGGTACACCGTGCGGCCGCGGACGACAGTGCGCAGGCAGGTCGGCAGCGGGTGGCCCGGGGTGAGGTCGGGCAGGCCGGGGGTGCCGGAGCGCGGGTCGGTGGACCAGCCGGCCACCCGGGAGTCGGGGGCCTGGACGACCAGCTCGCCGGCCGCCCAGATCGCGTAGCTGGCGACCGCGCCGGGGACCAGCACGCCGTCCTGGTCCCGGCCGACGGCGCGCCAGCCGCCCCGGGTGTGGGCGGTGAAGGCGGCCCGCACCGAGATCCGGTGGTCCAGGGTCCGGTGGAAGGCCGCCGCGCGGACGGTGCCCCAGGGGTCGAGCGGGGTGACCGGGGCGTCCGAGCCGAAGGCCAGCGGGACGCCGGCCCGCAGCAGCGCGGCGAAGGGGTTGAGGGCGGCCGCGCGCTCGGCGCCCAGACGCTGGACGTACATGCCCTCGGGCCCGCCCCAGGCGGCGTCGAAGGCGGGCTGGACGGAGGCGGTCAGGCCGAGTTCGGCGAAGGCGGCGACGGCCTCGTCGTCCAGGGCCTCGGCGTGCTCGACGCGGTGGCGCAGGGCCTTGACCCGGTCGGCGCCGACCCGGGCGCCGGCCTCCCGGACGCCCTCGATCACGGCGGCCACGGCCGCGTCGCCGATCGCGTGGAACCCGGCCTGGAGCCCGGCCCCGGTGCAGGCGGCGACGTGGTCGGCGACCTGCCCGGCGGTCAGGTAGGCGGTGCCGGTGTGCCCGGCGTCCGCGTACGGGGCGTGCAGGCAGGCGGTGTGCGAGCCGAGCGCGCCGTCCACGAAGAGGTCGCCTCCGGCGCCCACCGCACCGAGCCGGCGGGCGGTCTCGACACCGCCCAACTCGCCCCAGTAGCCGAAGACTTCGGGCCCCTCACCGTCGGCGGCGAGAGCCAGCAGGGCGGCCAGGTCGGCCTCCGAGGAGATCTCCGGGCCGGCGCACTCGTGCAGGGCGCCGATGCCGAGCTCGGCGGCGCGGGCCAGGGTGGCCCGCTGGGCGCGGCGGCGCTGCTCGGGGGTCAGCCGGGCCAGCGCGGTCCGCCGCACGATGTGGTGGGCGTCCCTGGTGAGCGGGCCCTCGGGGTCGAAGCCGGGCGCCTCGGCCAGGCCCTCGGTGAGGTCGCGCAGCGCCGTGGTGGCGAGGGCGGAGTGCACGTCGGTGCGGGAGAGGTAGAGGGCGGCGCCGCGGGCGGCGGCGTCGAGCTCGGCGAGCGTGGGCGGGCGGCCCTCGGGCCAGCCGCTCTCGTCCCAGCCGTGGCCGATCAGCACCCCGCCGGGCTCGGGCCGGGCGTCGACGAAGGCGGTGACGGCGGCCAGGGCGGCGGCCAGCGAGGGGCTGCCGGTGAGGTCGAGGCCGGTGAGCGCCAGGCCGGTGGCGGTGGCGTGCACGTGGGCGTCCACGAAGGCGGGGGTGACCAGGGCGCCGTCCAGCTCGACGATCTCGTCGGCGGTCGCGGCGTACGCCTCGGCGGCGCCGTCGCTGCCGACCCAGGCGACGTGCCCGCCCTCCACGAGCATCGCGGTGGCGAAGGGGTCGGCGGGGCTGTAGACGGCGCCGCCGCGCAGCAGGACGGTCCGGGGAGTGCGTTCGGTCATGCGGCCTAGTCTGCACCCCGCCCGTTCGCGGTCAGAGCTTCGGGGGTCGTGCCTCGTACGGGGTGGACAGGACGACGGTGGTGCGGGTGGAGACGCCGGCGGCGCTGCGGATGCGGGCCAGCAGGTCCTCCAGGTCGCCGGGGGCGCCGACGCGGACCTTGAGTATGTAGTTCTCGTCCCCGGCGACGCTGTGGCAGGCCTCGATCTCGGGCAGGCCGGCCAGCCGTTCGGGGGTGTCGTCCGGGGCGCTCGGGTCGAAGGGTTTGACCGAGATGA
Source organism: Kitasatospora sp. NPDC001119 (assembly GCF_053598475.1). NCBI lineage: Bacteria > Bacillati > Actinomycetota > Actinomycetes > Kitasatosporales > Streptomycetaceae > Kitasatospora > Kitasatospora sp. NPDC001119. The sequence continues at coordinate 23,486 of NZ_JBSFKI010000054.1, read as the reverse complement.
ACGCGGTCAGCGCCAGGTCGACGGCGTCGGGGTCGATGATCGCGGTGTAGCCGCGGATCACCCCGCGCTGTTCGAGGCGGCGCACCCGCTGGTGCACCGCCGAGGTGGACAGGCCGGTGGCCTTGCCCAGGTCCGTGTAGCTCATCCGGCCGTCTTCGAGGAGCAGCTGGACAATGCGTTGGTCGAGATCCTCCACAGTGCGCAAACCTACCCGGTCGGGAGCACGGGGGGCGCACGCGGTGGCACGGGGAGGGATCGCAGGTACCGGGCGGGCACATGCCGGGCGAATGTGGCGTCCGGTGTGGCCAAGGACACACCCGGTGCATCACGGTGCACGGGACCGCAGGGTTATGAGTCCTGATCACAGGGAAGTGCTGGTTGTGGCCCTGGACGACCACGCCGGGCCCGATCCTAGGGGGATCCTCATGCCTGCTACTGACCAGCGTGTGCTGGGCGCCGACGAGACCGACGATATGACCGACCGCGAGGACCTCGCGGTCGATTACATGCCGGGCACCGACCCCGGCGAGGCGGAGAACTGGGACATCTTCCGGGTCGACTGCCCCGAGTGCCGCCGCCCGATCGCCCTGGTGGCGGACGAGGACCGGCTGCCGCAGCACGCGCTGCTGCCGACCGCCTGGAACCCCTTCGCCCCCGCGATCTGCCCGGGCTCGGGCACCCCGACGGACGACCTGGCCGAGGTCGAGGCCCCGGAGGACGCCGAACCGGCCCGGATCGACGCGCTGTTCAAGCTCCCGACCGGGCTGGACTGGCGCACCCAGCCGTTCTCGCACGCCGTCGCGCACCGCCCGGTGCGGCTCGCCGCGGTCGGCCAGGCCGCTCCGACCGCGCCCGCCGCCCCGACGGTCGCGACGATGCGGGCCGCCATCCCCGAGCAGCGCCGCCGTCGTCCGGCGCTGACCGCCCGTACCGCCAAGGCGAGCTGACGCTCCGCCGGGAACGCCTCCGGCCGTCACTCCGCACCCTGGAGTGACGGCCGGAGGCCGTGGAGAGGGAAGGCCGTCAGGCCTTCGTGAGGTGGCGGCCGATCACCAGGCGCTGGATCTGGTTGGTGCCCTCGACGATCTGCAGCACCTTGGCCTCGCGCATGTAGCGCTCGGCCGGGAAGTCCTGGGTGTAGCCGTAGCCGCCGAGCACCTGGACGGCGTCGGTGGTCACCCGCATCACCGCGTCGGTGCAGAACAGCTTGGCCATCGCCGCCTCCTTGGAGAACGGGCGGCCGGCGTCCCGCAGCCGGGCGGCGGAGAGGTAGAGCGAGCGGCCGGCCTCGATCTGGGTGGCCATGTCGGCGAGCATGAAGGACAGGCCCTGGAACTCGGCGATCGGGCGGCCGAACTGGCGGCGGGTGCGGGCGTAGTCGACCGCGAGGTCGAGCGCGGCCTGGGCCACCCCTATCGCGCAGGCGGCGATGCCGAGGCGGCCGGAGTCCAGCGCGGCGAGCGCGATCTGGAAGCCCTGCCCCTCCTCGCCGACCAGCCGCTCGCGGGGCACCCGGGCGCCGTCGAAGTGCAGCTGCGCGGTCGGCGAGGACCACATGCCCATCTTGCGCTCCGGCGGGGCCGCGGACAGGCCCTGCTGGGTGCCGGGGACCAGCAGGCAGCTGATGCCCTTGGGGCCGTCGACGCCGGTGCGCACCAGGGCGCTGTAGAAGTCGGCCTGGCCGCCGTGGGTGATCCAGGCCTTGGTGCCGTTCACCACGTACGTGTCGCCGTCGAGGTCGGCGCGGGTGCGCAGCGCGGCCGCGTCGGAGCCGGACTGCGGCTCGGAGAGGCAGTAGGCGCCGAGCTGCTCGCCGGAGAGCATGGCGGGCAGCCACGTCTCGCGCTGCTCGTCGGTGCCGAAGGTGGCCAGCGCGTGGCAGGACAGGGTGTGCACGCTGACGCCGAGGCCGACGGCCAGCCAGCCGGCCGCGAGCTCCTCCAGCACCTGCAGGTACACCTCGTAGGGCTGGTCGCCGCCGCCGTACTTCTCGTCGTACGGGAGGGAGAGCAGGCCGGCTTCGCCGAGGGTGCGGAAGACCTCCCGCGGGAAGCGGCCGGCGGCCTCGTCCTCCGCCGCGCGCGGCTGGAGCTCGCGCTGGACCAGGTCCCGGGTGAGGCCCAGCAGCTCGCGGGCCTCCTCGGTGGGCAGCTGGCGCTCCACGGCTTTCACAGGGGAGGGGGTCATGGCGGTGGTCGCCTCCTCGATCGGGGCGCGGGACCGAGGTGTCGGCCGGTCCGGCGTGGGTGTGGCTGGTCGGACCGACCGGCACCGGGTTGCGGTGAACGGCCGTTCACAGTCGTGGCGAAGGCGAGTATGCCCGAAACCCGCGCTGCCGTCACGACCTGCACATATGAACTGGACGCAGTGGCGGGCTACGGCACCGTAGGGTTGACGTTGTGGCTGTATCCGAACCCCTCCCGACCCGATTCCGGCCCGCTCCGGACGACCGGCTGACCGCGCTCGCGGCCGAGTTGCGAGCGCTGCCGCCCTCCTGCGGGCCGGTGCGGCTGGTCGCGGTGGACGGCCACGCGGGCTCCGGCAAGACCACCTTCGCCGGACGGCTGGCGGCGGCGCTCGGCGGGGCCCCGGTGGTCCACCTCGACGACCTGGCCACCCACCACGAGCCCTTCGGGTGGACCGGACGGCTGCGCGAGCAGGTGCTGGAGCCGCTGGCGGCCGGGCGGGACGCCGAGTACCGGGTGTACGACTGGACGCTGCGCCGCTTCGCGGGCGCGGCCGCGGTGCCGGCCGCCCCGGTGGTGCTGGTGGAGGGGGTCGGCGCCGGGCGGCGGGCGGTGCGGCCGTGGCTGGCCCGGGTGATCTGGATGGAGCTGGACGCCGTCTCGGCCCGGCGGCGCGGGGAGGAGCGGGACGGGCCGGAACTGGCCGAGTTCTGGGCGGGCTGGGCCCGGGCCGAATCGGCGCATTTCGCCGCCGATCCGAGCCGTCCGCACGCCGTGACGCGGGTCGACGGGGTGACCGGCCGGATCGCCCCGGACACCGTCGGTGAATCTTCAACCAACGCCTTGACCTGCGACATCGCCAGGATCTAGGTTCTCCTCAGCCACCGGAACACCAGATTCCGGTTGCCTCGGACCCGGTGCCCCCGGCTTGTTCCCCCGTGAGCCGGGGGCCCCGTCCGGTCCCCTTCCGAAACCCGCTCCCCCGCCGCCCGTTTCGTCGCCCGGCCGCTCAACGGCCGCTCGTGCGATCGCATTTGCCCCTGTGCGGCACCCTTCCGGATCAGCGCCGCGCCGGTACGATTCCTGGCAGGCGCAGTTGCGCCACAGGGGGTCGACGACCACCGGCCAGGCTAGGCGCAGGCAACCCGCCGGCCGAGCCCCGGGCCGCACCGCGGGGGGCGTGAGTGACGACGGTGGACAGTTCCGACAGCACGGCGGGCGGGCCCGACCGGCTCGCCGACCGCGCCTGGCTGCGCGCCATGGACGCGTACACGGCCGGTGCGTACACCCGGGCCGAGGAGGAGTTCCGGGCCGCCGTCCGGCTGGACCCGGGCATGGCCGACGCCTGGCTCGGACTGCACGCGCTGCGCAGCGACACCTCGGCCGCGCTGCTGGCCATGTACCGCAACCAGAAGCGGTTCGGCGAGCAGCGGCGACTGCACCGACGGCCGCTCAGTTCCTGGTACTGGCTGGGCTGGTGGGTGCAGCCGGTGCTGGAGGACGCCCGCGACCTCGCGCTGGCGCACGCCTCGCACTGGCTGGACGGGCGCCACCTGGCCGAGCTGGACCGGGCGTTGGAGCAGTGTCCGGCGCCCAGCGAGGACCCGTCCGCCCGCTTCCTGTACGCCTGCCGGTCCTACCTGCTCAAGGACTGGGAGCAGCTGATCCGGGACACCGACCGCCTGCTGGACGACCCGCTGCTCGGCATCGAGGCCGGGCTGTTCGCCGGCATGGCGCGGGTGCGCCTCGACATGTGCGCCCAGGCGCAGGCCCCGCTGGCCGCCTCGCTGGCCCGCTGCCGCTCCGAACAGCCGCAGCGCAAGGAGCTGCGGTACTGGCTGGCCCGGGCGTACGAGGGGGCCGGGCGCAGCGCCGCGGCGCTGCCGCTCTACCGGGCGGTGCACCGGGCGGACCCGGCGTTCATGGACACCGCGACCCGGCTGACGGCCATCTCGGCCGAGGACGCGCTCGCCGACGGCCTCGTGGACGCCATCGCGGACGGGCTCGCCAACGGGCTCGCGGACGGGCTGACGGCGGGCGGCAGCCCGGGTGCGGCCGACGCCGCCGCACCGGGCGGGCCGGGCGCCGATCCCGGCTACCCGGACGACGCCGGATACCCCGAACTGCCCGGGTACGGGGAGGAGTTCGCGGACGCGGGCGGGCCGGGCGGCGCGACCGTCCCCGGCGACGGGCTGTCGAACGACGGAGTGCCCGGCGGGCTGTCGAACGACCTGCTGTCGAACGGCCTGGCGTCGAACGGCGGCGGACCCTCGGTGGACGCCGGACTGGTGGACGGCCCCCCGGCGGACGGGGCCCTGGCCGGCGGCGCCCTGCTGGACGGGACCGCGACCGGCGGCGCCCGGCTGGACGGCGCCCTGGCCGACGGCGCTCCGCAGGCCGCCGGGGAGCGCTCCGGCTCGGGCGCGCCGACCGGCCCCGCCGTACCGCCGCTGCCCGCCCTCGGCCGGGTGCAGCCCCGGACCGCCGCCGTGCCGGAGCTCCGGTCCGCCGGCGACGAACGGGAGTTGGACGCGGCCCTGGCCGAACTCTCCCTGATGGTCGGCCTGGAGCCGGTCAAGCGCCAGGTGCGGGCGCTGTCCGCCCAGTTGAGAATGTCGCGGCTGCGGGCCGAGCAGGGCCTGCCCGTCCAGCCGCCGAAGCGCCACTTCGTCTTCTCCGGCCCCTCGGGCACCGGCAAGACCACCGTGGCCCGGATCCTCGGCCGGGTCTTCCACGCCCTCGGCCTGCTCTCCGGCGACCACCTCGTGGAGGCCCAACGCGCCGACCTGGTAGGCGAGTTCCTCGGCCAGACGGCCGTGAAGGCGAACGAGCTGATCGACTCCGCGCTGGACGGCGTGCTGTTCATCGACGAGGCGTACAGCCTCTCCAACTCCGGCTACACCAAGGGCGACGCGTACGGCGACGAGGCGCTCCAGGTGCTGCTCAAGCGCGCCGAGGACAACCGGGACCGGCTGGTGGTGATCCTGGCCGGCTACCCCGAGGGCATGAACCGGCTGCTCGCCACCAACCCCGGCCTCAACTCCCGCTTCACCACCCGGGTCGACTTCCCCAGCTACCGCCCCGGCGAGCTGACCGCGATCGGCGCCGCGCTGGCCGGCCGGGACGGCGACGGCTGGGACGAGGACGCCGCCGAGGAGCTGGCCAGCATCTGCACCCACGTGGTCCGCGAGGGCTGGATCGACGAACTGGGCAACGGCCGGTTCATCCGCACCCTGTACGAGAAGTCCTGCGCCTACCGGGACCTGCGGCTGACGCTGCTGCGCGAGCCGCCGGGCCGGGAGGACCTGGCCACCCTGCGGCTGCCGGACCTCGTCCAGGCGTACGGGGAGCTGATCGACGGCCGGAGCTGATCCCCGCACCGGCCCCCTGCTCAGCCCCTGAGGAGCGCGGCCTCCCGCTCCCGGTCCAGCCCGACCCTGACCCGGTCGCTCCGCTGCGGCGCGCTGCCGCCGATGGACCGCAGCCAGGCCCAGGTGGACTCGACGGTCTCGGCGACCGGGCGGCAGCGCAGCCCGGCGCCGAGCGCGCGCTCGACCGAGCCGGTGTGCAGGAAGTCGTACAGCTCGCCGGGCGCCAGCCAGATCGGCAGCTCGGTCCACGGCTCGACGCCCGCCGCGAGGATCCGCTCCGGGTCCGTCCAGCGCAGTTCGGCGTCCGAGCCGGTGGCCCGTACGCAGGCCTCCAGCAGCTCGCCCATGGTGGCGTGGCCGGACGGGCCGACCAGGTTGTACGGGCCGCCGAGCCGGGCCGCCGAGGCGTCCAGGAGCCAGGCCGCGAGGTCGCGCACGTCGATGTACTGGAGGGCCAGGTCGCGCGGCCCGGGGGCGAGCACCGGGCCGCCCTCGGCGATCCGGTTGAGCCACCAGGGCAGCCGGCCGATGTCCTCGTGCGGGCCGATGATCAGCCCGGCCCGGGCGAGCAGCGCCCGCCCGCCGAACTCCGCCTCCAGCGCCAGCTCCGCGCCGCGCTTGGCCTCGGCGTAGGGCACCTCGCCGGTGAGGTCCGGGGAGGAGGCGACCACCGGCGCGGCCTCGCCGGCCCCGGCCACCAGCGGGTGGTCGTACACCGACCGGCTGGAGACGTAGGCGTAGTGGCCGACCCGGCCGTTCAGGAGGCGGGCGCTGTCGCGCACCGCCGCGGGGGCCCAGGACCAGGTGTCCACCACCGCGTCCCACTCCCCCGTGCCGAGCGCCGCGAGGCCGTCCGGCGCGGTGCGGTCGCCCGTCAGCACCCGGACGCCCCCGGGCGCGGGCTGCGTGCCGCGGTTGAGGGCCGTCACCTCCCAGCCCCTGGCCAGCGCCTCCTCGGCGACGACCCGTCCGACGAACCCGGTTCCACCCAGCAGGAGAAGTCTCATGCCGACCACCCTGCTACCAGGGTGGCCGGCATGGGAACGGGTGCATGCTCAGGGCAGAATCGCCAGGAGCGGACACGCCGTCGGCGAAAGCCGGAACTCTCCGGGGAGGCGCCGACCGACGGGCGTCAGGCCGTGGCGCGGTGGTCCGGGTCGTGCATCTCGCCGACCAGCTCCTCCAGCACGTCCTCCAGCATGACCACGCCGAGCGTGCGCCCGTCCTGGTCCAGCACGGCGGCCAGGTGGCAGGTGGCCCGGCGCATCGCGCCGAGGGCGTCGTCCAGCGGGAGGCTGCCGCGCAGCACCGTGATCGGCCGCCACAGGCGGGCCGGGACGGGTGCCGAGGGGTCGTCCACGTCGAGGATGTCCTTGAGGTGGACGTAGCCGAGGTAGCCGTGGCCGGCCGGGTCGCCGTCGGTGACCGGGAAGCGCGAGAAGCCGGTGCGCAGCGCCAGCTCCTCGACCTCGGCGGCGGTCGCCTTGGTGTCCACGGTGACCAGCTGCTCGGGCTTGAGCAGCACCTCGGTGACCGGGCGGCGGCCCAGCTCCAGGGCGTCCTCCAGGCGCTCCTGGCGGCTCTCGTCGAGCAGCCCGGCGTCCCGGGAGTCCGCCAGCAGGTACATCAGCTGCTCGGTGGTGAAGACCGACTCGACCTCGTCCTTGGCGTCCACCCGGAACAGCTTCAGGATGCCGTTGGCGGAGGCGTTCAGCGCCCGGATCACCGGGGCGAGCCAGCGGGCCAGCCGGTCCAGCGGCGGGCCGAGCCAGAGCGCGGCCTTCTCCGGGCCGGCCATGGCCATGTTCTTCGGCACCATCTCGCCGAACACCATGTGCAGGAAGACCACGAGGGCGAGCGAGATGCCGAACGAGAGCGGGTGCATCAGGCCGGACGGGACGCCGATCGCGTGGAACGGGCCCTCCAGCAGGGAGGCGATGGTCGGCTCGGCGAGGGCGCCGAGGCCCAGCGAGCAGACCGTGATGCCGAGCTGGGCGGCGGCCAGCATCGCCGAGACGTTGGACAGCGCGTGCAGCACGGTGCGGGCGCGCTTGTGCCCGGCCTCGGCGAGCGGCTCGATCTGGCTGCGGCGCACCGACACCACGGCGAACTCGGCGCCGACGAAGAAGGCGTTGCCGAGCAGGAGCAGCAGCGCGACGGCCAGTTGCAGGGCGGTCATCGGCCCTCCTCCCGGTCCTCGTCGAAGCGCGCGGGCGCGGTGGTGCGCTCCACCCGGACCTCGGTGGTGCGGTGGCGGTCGACACCGGTCACGGTGAACCGCCAGCCGGGCAGCTCGGCCTGCTCGCCCACCTCGGGGAGCTTGCCGAGCAGGTCGGCGACCAGGCCGGCCAGGGTCTCGTACGGACCGTCCGGGGCGTTCAGGCCGATCCGCTCCAGCTGGTCGATCCGGGCGCGGCCGTCGGCCTCCCAGACCGACAGGCCGTTGACCGGCGGCAGCGGGAACAGCTCGGGGTGGTCGTCGGGGTCGTGCTCGTCCTGCACCTCGCCGACGATCTCCTCGACGATGTCCTCGACGGTGACGACGCCGGCGGTGCCGCCGTACTCGTCGACCACGATGGCCATCGGCTGGAGGCGGCGCAGCTGGTCGAGCAGCCGCTCGGCGGGCAGCGTCTCGGGCACCAGCAGCGGCGGCGAGGCCAGCTCGGCGACCCGCACCAGGCCGCGCCGGGCGGCCGGGACGGCCAGGGCGTCCTTGAGCGTGACGATGCCGGTGACCTCGTCCAGGCTGTCGGTGTGCACCGGGAAGCGGGACAGGCCGGTGGCCCGGGTCAGGTTGATGACGTCGGAGGCGGTGGCGTCGCGCTGGAGCGCGGCCACGTCGACGCGCGGGGTCATCACGGACTCGGCGGTCAGCTCGCTCAGCGCGAGGGTGCGGACGAACAGGGTCGCCGACTCCTCGTCTATCGCGCCGGCCTTGGCCGAGTGACGGGCCAGCGAGACCAGCTCGTCGGGGGTGCGGGCGTGCCCCAGCTCCTCCTGCGGCTCGACGCCGAAGGCCCGTACGGTCCGGTCGGCGGTGCCGTTGAGGAAGCTGATCAGCGGGCGGCAGACCCGGGAGAAGGCCATGTGCGGGGCGGCGACCGCGCGGGCCACCTGGAGCGGGCGGGAGATCGCCCAGTTCTTCGGCACCAGCTCGCCGATCACCATCTGGACGACGGTGGCCAGCACCATGCCGACGATCACGGAGACGCCGCGGGCGGCCGAGTCGGGCACGCCGATGCCGGTCATGACGGGTGCGAGCAGGGTCGACAGGGCCGGCTCGGCGAGCATGCCGACCACCAGCGAGGTGACCGTGATGCCGAGCTGGGCGCCGGACAGCTCGAAGGAGAGGTGCCGCAGGGCCCCGGCGACGCGGCGGGACTTGGCGTCGCCCGTCTCCGCGGAGCGTTCCACCTCACCGCGCTCGACGGTCACGAAGGCGAACTCGGCAGCCACGAAGAGGCCGTTGGCGAGGATCAGGAGAACGGCTGCGAGCAACAGCAGCCAGGCGGTGATCACAGTGCCGCCTGCCTTCCGGGGAGCGGAAGCGAGGCGGCGCAGGTACTACCGGACGGATCGTCCATCGAGGGGGAGTGTCACTCCTCTGGTCGGGTTCGGGCACTCGATTTTCGGGCAGGGCGAACTTTGCCCTGCTTTTACCAGCGTAGACCATACCCGGATGGGCGTAGGAAGCCCGTTCGGCCCGCCGGGGACGGGGAACCCCAGGTGGGGGGACGTCCGCCCGGGTGCGGGCCGGGGCGCGGGCTCAGGCCCGGTGCAGGCCTTCAGGCCCGGGACCGGGCTCAGACCCGGCGCAGGCCTTCGGGCCCGGGAGCGGGCTCAGGCCTGGGCGTGGTGCTCGACCAGGTCGCGCAGCGCCCGGGCGTCCGCGATCGCCTGGTCCTTGCCGACGCCGGACTGGATGCCGACCGCGGCGAGCGAAGTGCCGTCGGCGAGGTCGAGGGTGGCCCACGGGTCGCCCTGGCGGAAGTTGACCCGGACGATCTCGGCCCAGGCCAGCCGGCGCCGGCGGACGAAGTTGACCACCGTCACGCCCTCCGCGTCGGCGCTCACCTTGGGGCGGGCCAGCATCAGGCCGACGCCGGCGAACAGCACGCCGCTGGCCGTCATCATGATCCGGTCGTTGAGCTGCCAGTTCTCCGGGAGCAGCACGGCCATCGCGGAGAACAGCACCACCATCAGCACGCAGACCGGCAGCAGTACGGCGCGGGTGCGGCGCGGAGCCCAGGTGACGGGGAACTGGACGGACGGCGTGGACACGTGGGTTCTCCGGGGGTGGTTCTGGTGGCGGCAGCACGGCGGGGCGGGGACGCCGACCGGCGTCCCCGCCCCATTGAACCGTTCTTTACCCGCGCTCGGGCGGGCGGGTCAGAGGCGGCAGGCGTGGATGTTGGTGACCAGGATGGCCCGGGCGCCGATGCCCCAGAGGTCGTCCATGATCTGCTGGGCCTCCTTGCGGAGCACCATCGACCGCACCGCGACCCAGCCCTCGGTGTGCAGCGGCGAGACGGTCGGCGACTCCAGGCCCGGGGTGAGCGCGACGGCCGCGCCGACCTTCTCGGCGCGGATGTCGTAGTCCATCAGCACGTAGCGGCGGGCCACCAGCACGCCCTGGAGGCGGCGCAGGAACTGCTCCACCCGGGTGTCCTCGCCCGCGCCCTTGGGCCGGATCACCACGGAGTCGGAGACCAGGATCGGCTCGCCGAACACCTCCAGGCCGGCGTTGCGCAGGCTGGTGCCGGTCTCCACCACGTCGGCGATCACGTCGGCGACGCCCAGCTGCACCGCGGTCTCGACCGCGCCGTCCAGCTTGGTGACCGTCGCCTTCACGCCGTGGTCGGCCAGGTGCTGCTCGACCAGGCCGGTGTACGAGGTGGCGATCCGCAGGCCCTCCAGGCCCTTGACGTCCTCGACGTCCACGCCCTCGGGGCGCGCGAAGCGGAAGGTCGACCCGGCGAAGCCGAGGGCGAGCACCTCCTCGGCGTTGGAGTGCGAGTCCAGCAGCAGGTCGCGGCCGGTGATGCCGACGTCGAGGCGGCCGGAGCCCACGTACACCGCGATGTCGCGCGGGCGGAGGAAGAAGAACTCCACCTCGTTGTTCGGGTCGACGAGGACGAGCTCCTTGGGGTCCTTCCGCTGGCGGTAGCCGGCCTCATGGAGCATCTCCGCCGCGGGACCCGAGAGCGAACCCTTGTTGGGGACGGCGATGCGCAGCATGGGAGGTTGCTTCCTTACCTGTTCGGAGGATGGGGGTGCTCGGGAGAGCGGGGGTGTCTAGAGGTACTTGTAGACGTCGTCGAGCGTCAGTCCGCGGGCGATCATCATCACCTGGAGGTGGTAGAGGAGCTGCGAGATCTCCTCCGCCGTCTGCTCGTCCGTCTGGAACTCGGCGGCCATCCAGACCTCGGCGGCCTCCTCGACGACCTTCTTGCCGATCGCATGGACGCCCTGCTGGACGAGCTGCGCGGTACGGGAGGACGAGGGGTCGCCGGTGGCGGCCTTCTGCTGGAGCTCGGCGTAGAGCTCCTCGAATGTCTTCGAAGCCATGATGGGGCCACCTTACGGCGTGCGGGCGGACGGACGGTAAACGGTCCCGGAGCGTGGACAGTCGGGTGGACGTCCGCGCTCCGGGACCGGACGGACCGGGTGCGGCCCCGTGTCAGAGCGCGGCGCGCAGCGCCACGACGGTGGCGACGGCGGCGGTGACGGCCTCGTGGCCCTTGTCCTCGGCGGAGCCGGGCAGGCCGGCGCGGTCGATCGCCTGCTCCTCGTTGTCGCAGGTCAGCACGCCGAAGCCGACCGGGACGCCGGTGTCCACGCTGACCTGGGTGAGGCCGCTGGTGGCCGCCTGGCAGACGTAGTCGAAGTGCGGGGTCCCGCCGCGGATCACCACGCCGAGGGCGACCACGGCGTCGTAGCCGCGCTCGGCGAGGCGCTTGGCGGCGACCGGCAGCTCGAAGGTGCCGGGCACCCGCAGCACGGTCGGCTCGGCGACGCCCAGCTCCTTGAGCGCCCGGTGCGCGCCGTCCAGCAGGCCGTTCATCACCGTGTCGTGCCACTGGGCGGCGACGACGGCGACCTTGAGGCCGGCGGCGCCGTCGATGGTCAGCTCGGGGGCTCCGTGACCGCTCATGTTCTCTTCCGTTCTCTGGTGTCGTCGCTGGTTCTGAGGTGTGCGGCTTCAGGAGCCGAGGCCGGGCAGGTCGTGGCCCATCCGGTCGCGCTTGGTGCGCAGGTAGCGCAGGTTGTGCTCGCCGGGCGCGATCTCGACCGCTTCGCGCCCCTTGACCTTGAGCCCGTGCTCGGTGAGCGCGGTCAGCTTCTGCGGGTTGTTGGTGAGCAGGGTGAGCGAGCGGACGCCGAGGTCCACCAGCATCTGGGCCGCGATGCTGTAGTCGCGGGCGTCGGCGGGCAGGCCGAGGTCCAGGTTGGCGTCGACGGTGTCCCGCCCCCGCTCCTGCAGCTCGTACGCGCGCAGCTTGTGGGCCAGGCCGATCCCCCGCCCCTCGTGGCCGCGCAGGTACAGCACCACGCCGCGCCCGGCCTCGGCGACCCGTTGCAGCGAGGCCTCCAGCTGCGGGCCGCAGTCGCAGCGCAGCGAGCCGAAGACGTCACCGGTCAGGCACTCGGAGTGGACCCGCACCAGGACGTCCTCGCCGTCCGGCAGCCGCCCCTCCGCGTCCAGGCCGCCGGCCACCAGCGCGAGGTGCTCGACGCCGTCGATGGTCCCCCGGTAGCCGACGGCGGTGAACTCCCCGTGCACGGTGGGCAGGCCGGTGGCGGCGGCCCGGTCGACGTGCAGCTCGGTACGGCGGCGGTAGGCGATCAGGTCCTCGATGGAGATGATCGCCAGGCCGTGCTCGCGGGCGAAGGCGACCAGCTCGGGCAGCCGGGCCATGGTGCCGTCGTCGTTGACCACCTCGGCGATCGCGCCGGCCGGCGGCAGCCCGGCGAGCCGGGCCAGGTCGACGGCGGCCTCGGTGTGGCCGGGGCGGACCAGCACGCCGCCCTCGACGGCGCGCAGCGGGAAGACGTGCCCGGGGCGGGTGAGGTCGCCGGGCTCGGTGCCGGGCGAGGACAGCAGCCGTACGGTGCGGGCGCGGTCGGCGGCGGAGATGCCGGTGTCGACCCCCTCCCGGGCGTCCACCGAGACGGTGTACGCGGTGCCCTTGCGGTCCTCGTTGACCTGGGTCATCGGCGGGAGCTTGAGGCGGTCCAGCTCCTCGCCGGTCATCGGGGCGCAGATCACGCCGGAGCTGTAGCGGACGGTGAAGGCCATCAGCTCGGCGGTCGCGGCGGACGCGGCGAAGACGATGTCGCCCTCGTTCTCGCGGTCCTCGTCGTCGACCACGACCACGGCGCGGCCGAGCGCGATGTCGGCGATCGCCCGCTCGACCGGGTCGAGGACGAGCTCGGGGTCGGAGTCGGGCCCGGTGGCCCCGTTGCTGGACTGGTTCTCGGTCATCTCGGTCATACCGTGGCTCCCTGCGGGACGGTGGCGGACTTGGCGCGCGGCTCACGGGTGCTCAGCCACCAGGACCGCAGGCCGAGCAGCACCAGGACGAAGTAGACGGAGTAGGTGAGGCCGGAGAAGGTGTAGCCGCTGTTGAAGGCGAACGGCACGCCGACCGCGTCGACCGCGATCCAGGCGAACCAGAACTCCACCCAGCCGCGGGCCTGGGCGACCATCGCGGCCAGCGTGCCGACGAAGACGTAGGCGTCCGACCAGGGGCTCCAGGACAGGCTGGGGTAGGACGTGAAGAGCAGGGCGAGCGCGACCGTGCCGGCCGCCGTACCCGCCGCCAGCGCGATCCGCTCGCGCCAACTCGCGAACCGTACGGCGATCGTGCCGCCCTCGCGGCGGCCCCGCTGCCACTGCGCCCAGCCCCAGGCGGCGGTGACGATCACGATCAGCTGCTTGCCGATCAGGCCGGGGACGTGGCCGCCGAGGTAGGCCGCGATCAGCACCGCGCCGGACAGCAGCTGGACCGGCCAGCTCCAGACCGAGCGGCGCCAGCCGAGCGCGAGCCCGCCGAGGCCGAGGATGTTGCCGAACATGTCGGCCCACTTGACGTGTTCGCCGAGGACGGTGAACGCCTCGCCGCTGAGCCAGCTCACTCGGACTCCCCCGGGGTTCCGTCGACCGGCAGGCCGGACGGGGTGGACGGGCTGGAAAGGTCGGACGGGTGGGGCGGGTTGGAAAGGTTCGGCAGGTTCGGCAGGTTCGGGAAGTCGGGCAGGGTGCGGGACTCCAGGAGGCGCTCGACGTACTTCGCGAGCACGTCCACCTCCAGGTTGACGCCCTCCCCTACGGCCTTGGCGCCGAGCGTGGTCAGCGCGAGGGTGGTCGGGATGAGGCTGACGGTGAAGCTGTCCGCAGCCGCCTCCACCACGGTGAGGCTGACGCCGTCGACCGTGATCGAGCCCTTCTCCACCAGGTAGCGGGAGATCGTGCCGGGCAGCGAGAACCGCAGCACCTCCCAGCGCAGCTCGCCCGCCGCGTCGCGCTCGCCCGGCTCGCGGCTCAACAGCCGCCCGGTGGCGTCGACATGGCCCTGGACGAGGTGGCCGCCCAGCCGGGCGCCGAGCGCCATGGCGCGCTCCAGATTGACCCGCGAGCCGGGCGCCAGCGCGCCGAGGCTGGAGCGGTGCAGCGTCTCGGCCATCACGTCGGCGCTGAACTCGCCGGTGCCGGCGGCCAGTTCCGCCGGGCTGTCGACAACGGTCAGGCACACGCCGTTGACCGCGATGGAGTCGCCGTGCCGGGCACCCGTACAGACCACCGGGCCGCGCAGGCGGATCCGCGAGGAGTCGCCGATCTCCTCGATCGACACGACCTCGCCGAGCTCTTCGATGATGCCGGTGAACACCCGGGTTCTCCTCGCGCTTGGGGCGCGGACTCCGGGGCGGCATGGGAGATGACACGGACGGGCACCGGCGCACGGACCCGGGACACACCCGTCGCCGGGGATGCCGAGGCCACCGGGAGATCGCTCGCCCGGCACGGGAGACACCGCTCCCGTCGTTCACCTGACCGGGGCCCGGGAGGCAGTCTCCTGCCAGTGGACCCACGGGTACTGCTCTTCGTCCGCCCGCGCACGCCTCCCATCCGGACTTTAACCGTCGGTCCAGGAATTTCACCTGGTCAACCGGCCGCTGGCTGCGGACGGGTCGCGGACTGTAACCGCCGGTTCGGATTTTCACCGACCCCGGAGTGCGCTGAACGTCACTGCTTGATGCCGTCATTGTGCCACGGTCGGCGCAAGGGCAGGGAGGGCCTCCGGCTGTGGTCTGTTTCACGGGCTTGCGGGGAATGCGCGGCGGGGTGCTACCGCGGCTCCGCCGGGGGCGGGCCTGCTTGGCGGGCCATGTGCGCGGGGGTGCGCGTGTTCGGCGGGCCATGCGCTCGGAGGGCCGCGGCTCAGAGGGCCGCGGGGGCGGTGATCGACGTGAAGTGGGTGACCTCCGGCGGGTGGGCGAGGTAGCTCAGCTCACCCTCCGACCAGACCGGCCGGATCCGCCACATCGGCCCCGCGTACCCGCGCAGCGCCTCCTCGTCGCGCCAGCGGCTCAGCACCAGCACCCGGTGCCCGTCCTCGGACACCGAGCGCAGCAGCTCGCCGCCGAGGCAGCCGTCGGTCCGCCCGAGCTGCGGGATCACCTGGGCGGCCAGGTGCGCGCAGAACTCCTCGATGCGACCGGCCGAGACCTGCCCGGCCCAGATCCTGACGATCACGACCACCACCTCCGGCTGCGGCTGGCGTCCCACGCCCGGGCATCCCTCGCCCGGGCGCGCTGACCACTGACCCGGCGGTCCCCGCCCGGCGAGCCCCGAGCCAGTGGTCCCTGGCCCCCATTATGAGCGGAAAACCGCTGGTGGGGAGGGGTGGGGCCGGAATTTCACGGAGGGTTGCGAGGGCCCGGGGAACGGGGTGTGCCGAGCGGCCTCGGCTACATTCCCGGTATGACGACCACACCGGAATCTGTCGTTTCGTCAACCACCGCAACCACCGCGCCGAACCGGCCGGGCAGCCTGTTCGACGCCCTCCACGCGGGCGCGCTCAGCGATCCCGCCCAGCTGCGCGAGATCTACGAGCAGCCCGGCGACCAGGCGCGCCGCAAGCAGGTCGACCACCTGCACGAGGTCGCCCAGCGCCTGATCGCCTGCTCCCCGCTGGTCTTCGTGGCCAGCGCGGACGCCGCCGGGCGCTGCGACGTCTCCCCGCGCGGCGGGCCGGCCGGGCTGGTCTCGGTGCTCGACGAGTACACCCTGGCCATTCCGGACGCCACCGGCAACAAGCGCTTGGACACCCTGCACAACATCCTGGAGACCGGCCGGGTCGGGCTGCTCTTCGTCGTCCCCGGCCGGGACGCCACCCTGCGGGTCAACGGGCGCGCCTGCGTCTCGACCGACCCGGAGCTGCTGCGGCAGCTGACCGCCGTCGGCAAGCCGCCGCGCAGCGCCATCGTGGTCGCCGTCGAGGAGGTGTACGGGCACTGCCCGAAGGCCTTCCTGCGCTCCTCGGCGTGGAAGCCGGAGAACTGGCTCGCCAAGGACGAGCAGCCGAGTTCGGCGGAGGTCACGCTCTCGCACCTGCGGGACGAGTCGCTGACCGTGGAGATGATCGAGCAAATCGAGCGGGAGGCGCTGCTGTACCGGTACGAGTGAGGTAGCGGGGACTTCTCCGCTCGGGGTCCCCGTCTCGCTGTGAGTGGCCGGCGGTCGGTTTGGCGGGTGCCCGGCGAGGTGCCCGGCGGCCGGCGGCCGGCCCGGGTGGGTCGGGCGCCGGGCCGCGCGCCCGGCCTGAGCCTCGGGGCTCCGGCTGCCCCGTGGCTCAGGCCGCCTCGGGTTCGGGCGGCGGTGGGCTCAGGCAGCCTTGGGAAGGTCCACCACGGGCGCGCCGTCGGCGGCCCGCTGGACCGCCTCGACGCCCTTGTGGGCCGCGTCCTTGCTGGCGTAGCCCTGGCCGGTGGCGACGATCTCGCCGTTGCCCGCCTTGAGCCGGAACCGGTACTTGCCACCGGCGTCCTGATAGACCTCGAACTTGCCCGACATCGGGGCCACCTCCTCGCGGGGCCTCCTCGTGGAGCGCTCGATGCGCCCGCTGTCCGGCCCCCGGCGCCACCGTGCGCCCGGCACCGCCCAGGCCGCACCCGGGCGGCGGCCGGACGGGTGATGCCGGGCCCACCGGGGTTTGCGGAGGTGCCGGGGCGGGCGGCCGGTGGTTTGAATGGACGGATGGACTGCGTCTTCTGTGCGGTGGTGGCGGGCGAGGAGCCGGCGCACCGGGTGCTGGACGACGAGGTGGCGGTGGCCTTCCTGGACCGCCGGCCGCTGTTCCCCGGGCACGTCCTGGTCGTGCCGCGCGCCCACCACCCGACGCTGGCCGACCTGCCCGCGGCCGAGGTCGGGCCGTTCTTCCTGCGGGTGCAGCGGGTGGCGGGGGCCGTCGAGCGCGGGCTGGGCGCGGCGGGCAGTTTCGTGGCGGCGAACAACCGGATCAGCCAGTCGGTGCCGCACCTGCACGTCCACGTGGTGCCGCGCAATCCGAAGGACGGGCTGCGCGGGTTCTTCTGGCCCCGGCGGCGGTATCCGGACGAGGCGGGGGCGGCGGAGGTCGCGGCCCGGCTGCGGGAGGCTCTGGAGGGGTGACGGGGCGGGGCTCCGGCTCCGCGCCCTGCCGTGGGGATCGCGCGGGGGGTCGGTTGGGGTCGTACCTCCGCAGGAGCATCGGCGGGGTCGATATCGTTTTCCGGGCGGACGATCCGGCCGAACCGGGCGCCTAGGCTCGCGAGCATGAACGAACTCGCCTGTCTCGTGCAGCAGACGGCCGACCGGCTCGCGGGCCGACACGTCGGCGCGGTGGTCGCCGGGCTGGCCGGCGACGACGTGGAGATCCGGGGTGCCGGGCGGACCGGTCCGGGCCGTGGGATACCCGGGCCGCACACGCTGTTCGACATAGGCTCCGTCACCAAGGTGTTCACCTCGCTCGTGCTCGCACGGCTGGCGCTCGACGGAGCCGTCCGGCTGGACGAACCGCTCGCCGAGGTGCTCACGGGGGCCTCGGGCGGTCGGGCCGTCGTCCCGGCCAGGGGCCCGCAGCCGATCACCCTGCGGCACCTCGCCACCCACACCTCTGGGCTCCCCCGGCTGCCCCGGGGCATGCTGGCGCAGTCACTGCTGTCCCCCAACAAGCCCGATCCGTACGCCGGTTGCACTACCGAGTGGGTGCTCGACGGGCTCGCGCGGACGCGGCTGCGGACCGCGCCCGGGCGCGGCTTCCGCTACTCCAACCTCGGCGCGGGGCTGCTCGGCCTGGCCCTCGCGCAGCGGTCCGGCGTCGGGTACGAGGAGTTGGTGGCGCGCGAGGTCTGCGCGCCGCTGGGCCTGGTGGACACCTGCGTGCGGTCGGACGAGGAGCAGTCCGCGCGGCTGGCGCACGGGCACACGCCGGGCGGCCGGCCGGTGCCGCACTGGAGCTTCGGGGCCGTGCCCGGCATGGGCGGGCTCCGGTCGACCGCCGCCGACCTGGTGGTGTTCCTGCGGGCCCAACTCGCCGCCGGGCGCGAGCCGGAGGCGCCGCTGTCGGCCGCGATCGCCCTCACCCGGGAGACCCGCCACCGGGTCAACCCCTTCGCCTGGACGCACCTGGGCTGGCTCGGGCACCGGCTGCACACCCAGCAGGGCGGGCACCTCCAGATCTGGCACAACGGGGGCACCGGCGGGTTCCGTTCGTTCGTGGCCTTCGACCCGGAGAAGCGGGTCGGCGCCGTGGTGCTGGCCAACACCCGCCGGTCGGTCGATCCGGCGGGCACGGCGCTGCTGCGCGGGCTGCAGAACGGGTTCGCGGCGACGGGGTGAGGGCGGTGGCGGCGGCGGTGGCGGCGGCGACGGGTGACGGCGGGGCTGCCGCTCGCCGGCGGCGGGGGATTTCGATCGGAATGTGCCGATCGGCACTGTCGGCGGGCGCGGTGAGGAGTCGATCCTGGGCATCCGATGGTTGCGGCCCTCCTGAGGGGTTGCCGCGGAGCGGAGGGAGCTCGGTATGACGGTGGTGCGGGCCGCCCTGGCGGGCGTTGCGGCCCCGCCCAGGGGCACCCGGGCCGTTCGTCCCCACCCCCGTGGCGGGCGGCTGCGGCCGGGGCGCGATGATGGCGGGATCGAACCAGGCCAAAAGGTGCTGATTGGCACTGTCGCCGGGGGCGGCGCGCGGTCGATGCTGGGGTTCTGGAAGTCGCGGTTCCGTTGGGGGAGCCCTCCGACTGGGCCGAGTGAAAGGGGGCCGACGTGGCGGTGACGTGGTCGCCGACGCGGGTGCGGTCGGCGGGTGCGACCGGTTCTGCCGACCTGGCCGCTTCTGCCGGTGCGGCCGACGTGGCTGGTTCGGCCGGCGCTGCCGGTCGACTGGGCCCGGTGCTGCGGGTGCACAGACGGTTCCGGCCGCTGTCCTGGCCGGCGCGGGTGTGGCTGCACTCCTGCGGGGTGGCCGTCTCCGTGGTGGTCTGTCTGGCGCTCGGCGAGTGGTGGCCCGCGCCCGTACTGGCCGCCGCCGCGGTGGTGGCGGTGAGCGGGTACGAGCGGCTGCGGCCCACACCCGGGCTGCGCTCCGTACGGGTCCACGAGGGCGGGCTGGTGCTGGTCTCGGCCGGCGGCCACGAGGAGCCGCTGCCCTGGCGCGCGATGGAGGCCACCGAGTACTCCCCGGGAGGGCCGCACGGGGAGTACGAGCACGGGCGAATATGGCCGGCGGGCGCGGACGAGCCGCTGGTGCTGGCGCACCTGGGCGGGCTGGGCAGGCTGTTCCGGGAACTGGAGGAGCGTCTCTCCCCCGGGCTCCGGGCCGCCCTGCACGAGACGCTGCGCGCGGAGGGGAGCGTCCGCTTCGTCCGGGGGCGACTGACGGTGACGGCCGGCGGGCTGGTGCACCGGCCGCCGCACCCGCTCGCCGCGACGGAGGCCTACCGGTGGCCGGAGGTGCACTCGGCCCGGGCCTCCGCCCTCGGCGAGCTGGAGGTCCGGACGCACTCGGCCGGTCTCCCGCTCACCTTCCCGGTGCCCAACGCCCGTGCGGCCGCAGGCTTCCTGGAGGACCTCCGGACGGCCTCCACCGGCTGACGGCCCGCCCGGGCCGAGCAGCCCCGGTGCAGCTTCCCGCATGTTCGCGCAGGTCCGCCCGGGCCCGCCCCCTAGGGGGCGCCACAGTGCCTTCCGGAAGGGATCAGTACGCCGCTGAGTGGACGTCAGTTCCATGGCGGGCGGCCTACGGTCGCTGACATGAGCCGACTCCGTACGACCGCCGCCGCTGCGGCCCTGCTGCTCGCGCTGCCGCTGTCCGTCGCCGCCGCCGCGCCGGCCCTGGCGGCCGCGCCCGCCAACTCCGCCACCGCTCCCGCGAACCCGACCACCCGGGCCGCCGCCCAGGTCGAACTCCCCCGCCCGACCGGGCCGTACGCGGTCGGGCAGGAGGTCCTGCACCTCGTGGACCAGAACCGTACGGACCCGTGGGTGCCCGCCGCGGGTCCGCGCCAGCTGATGGTCTCGATGTACTACCCCGCGCACGCCGGGACGGGCACCCCCGCCCCGTACATGACGCCCGCCGCGGCCCGCGCGCTGCTGGACGGGAAGCTGCCGGGCAACACCATCCCGACCGAGGCGGTGTCCGGCACCCGGACGTGGGCGGAGTCCGGGGCCCGCCCCCAGGGCGGCCACTACCCGCTGGTGGTCCTCTCGCCCGGCTTCACCATGCCGCGTGCCACGCTCAGCAGCCTCGCCGAGGACCTGACCAGCCGCGGCTACGTCGTCGCGCTGGTCGACCACACCTACGAGAACACCGGGACCACCTTCCCCGACGGCCGGACGCTCCCCTGCGAGGTGTGCGGGACGCTGAGGACCCAGGAGGCCTGGGAGGCCCTGGACGCGAGCCGGGCGAAGGACGTCTCCTTCGTCATCGACCAGTTGACCGACCGCCCGCACCCGGCCTGGCGCTACGCCCGGCTGATCGACCGCGACCGGATCGCCATGGCCGGGCACTCCGCCGGTGGCGCCGCCACCGTCCCGGCCCTGCTCACCGACGACCGGATCCGGGCCGGGGTCGACCTGGACGGCACCATGGACTACCTGGTGCCCGAGTCCGGCATCAAGGGCAAGCCGTACCTGATGATCGGCCACCCGCTGCCCGGCGGCGGCGAGGACGAGAGCTGGCTCAGGAGCTGGCCCCGGCTGGACGGCTGGAAGCGCTGGCTGACCGTCGACGGCACCGACCACGGCAGCTTCACCGACTTCCCGCTCTTCTTCGACGGGCTCGGCCTCCCCAAGGGCCCGGACACCACCATCGGCAGCCAGCGGGCCGTCGCCCTCACCCGGCAGTACGTCGGGGCGTTCTTCGACCTCCAGCTGAAGGGCGTCCCCCAGCCGCTGCTCGACGGGCCGAGCGCCGCCAACCCGGAGGTGCGGTTCACCCCCTGACGGCCGTCCCCGAATGACAGCGATTTCCGAGTGACAGCGGTTCCCGGGGCGGGGCCGTCGGCAGCGCGCCGGCGGCCCCGTCGGTGTACGGGCGCTCTGCCGACGGTCAGCCGGGCAGCACTGCCGCCGAGGCGATCGGTTCGAGCAGCGGGTGGGGGCGGACCAGGGCGCGGGAGACCGGGTCCTCGCGGTGGCCGCCGGCCCGGGCGGGGTTGGGGCGCATGACGACCGCGGTCGGCGGGACGGGCCCGCCGCCGCAGGCCGGGCAGACGCCGACGAGGTCGAGGTCGGTGCCGCAGACGGCGTGCGCGAAGAGGTGGTACGGACCCCCCTCGGTGGCGTGCCGGCCGCCCCAGCGACTCAACTGGTAGAGCGGGCCCCAGAGTTCGAGCCCGGTACTGGTCAGCAGGTAGCCGTGGCGCAGCGGCGCCCGCTGGTACGGCTCCTTGCGCAGCACCCCGGCCGCGACCAGGGCGTTGAGGCGCGAGGTGAGGACGGCGCGCGGGATGCCGAGGTGGGTGAGGAAGTCGTTGAAGCGCTGCACACCGTAGAACGCGTCGCGCACGATCAGCAGGCTCCAGCGCTCGCCGACCACCTCCAGGGCGCGGGCCAGCGCGCACTCCTGCAGTTCGTAGTCGGTTCCCAGGGCCATGGGCGTCAGCCTAGTCCACCCCCCTTGTGGGTTCAATGAAGAGACCAGCAGTGGTAGCGTGCCGTCCGAGACGAAGGTTCATTCACCAGACCATGAAGGTCCGGCCCTCGGAGGGAACACCCATGCCCCCCGCACCACCTGGCTCCTCACCCGCCTCCTCCCCCGCCCCGGGCCCGCGCGTCCGGCCCGGGGCCACGCTGGCGACCACCGCGGCGGCGACCGCCCTGACCACCGTCGCGTACACCGCCCCCGCCGCCTCGCTCGCCGCCACCGCCCAGGCCGCCCACCTGGGCGCCTCCGGCCGCACCTGGATCCTCACCGGCACCCTGGTCGGCATCTCGGCGCTGCTGCTCACCGCCGGGAGCGCCGCCGACGACCACGGCCGCAAGCGGGTCTTCACCTTCGGCGTGCTGCTGTTCGCCGCCACCGAGGCGCTGGCCGCCCTCGCCCCCGGCGGCGCCGTCTACCTGGCCTCCCGGGTACTCCTCGGCGCCGCCTCGGCCGCCGTCCTGGCCCCCGCGCTCGGCCTGATCAGCCACGCCCACCCGCCCGGGCCCGGCCGGATCCGGGCGCTCGGCGTCTGGGGCGCGGCGGTCGGGCTGGGCATCGCGATCGGGCCGGTGTACGGCGCCCTGGTCCAGCAGTGGGCCGGATGGCGCGCGGTCAGCGGCGGGATCGCGGTGGCCGCGGCCGTGGTGGCCGGCTGCGCCGCCGGGGTCCTCACCGAGTCACGGGCCGAACGCCCACGTGCCCTCGACCCGTACGGGGTGCTCACCCTGGCCGCCGGCACCTCCTGCCTGATCGCCGGACTGGCCGAAGGCCGCGACGGCTGGGGACAGCCCGCCGTGGTGGCACTGCTGGCGGGCGGGGTGCTGCTGCTGGCGGCGTTCGCCGTGGTCGAGGCGAAGGTCCGGGAGCCGATGCTGGACCTCGCCCTGTTCCGCAGCCCCGGCTTCATCGCGGCCACCGGCGGGGCGCTGTTCACCGGGCTGGCCCTGGTCGGCTTCATGAGCTACCTGCCCACCCTGCTCCAGGGCGTGCTCGGCCTGTCCGGCCCGGCCGCGGCCGGCGTGCTGGCCCTGTGGTCGGGCCTCTCGGTGGTCTCCGCGCTCCAGGCCCGCCACCTGGCCACCCGCCTGTCCGCCACCGCCCAGGTCGCCCTCGGCCTGCTCGTCTGCGGCACCGGCGAGGCCGCGCTGTACGGGCTCACCCCCGGCTCGTCCTGGCTGCGACTGGCCCCGGGGCTCGCCGTCGCGGGCATCGGCAGCGGCATCCTCAACGCGGCGCTCGCCCGGCTCGCGGTCAGCAGCGTCCCCGCGCACCGGGCCGCCATGGGCTCCGGCGCCAACAACACCTCCCGCTACCTGGGTTCGGCCCTCGGCGTGGCCCTCACCGTCACCGTCGCCGGCTCCCCCCACCCCACCGCCCACACCCTCGCCGCAGGCACCGACCGGGCCACCCTCACCGCCGCCGCCCTCTGCCTCCTCGGCGCCCTCCTCGCCCTCGCCGCCCACACCACCGAATCCCGCACCACCCACCCCACCCCCGTCCCGTGAGCCACCGGGACCCCCTCCCACCCCCGCGAGACACCAGAAGTCGACCCATCCGACTTCCGCCGCGGCAGCTGAAACGCCTCCCCACCTGCGGCAACACAGGCACCGGTTTTGTCGGCAACGGTTGAGGTTCTGGACGACTTTCCGGATGCTGTTGGTGATCTTCATGAGTGACGGGTTCGAGTCCCGCCATCCGGTTGTTGGCAGAGTTGCTGGAATCGGGTGGTTGGGCCTGTT
>NZ_JBSFKI010000053.1:0-48740 GCF_053598475.1 Kitasatospora sp. NPDC001119 | reverse complement strand
CGATAAAACGAGCACGCCGAATAAGCACCAGGTCACAGCGCCGAAAAGCGCAAACGACCGGCACGAACCGGAAGTGGTGTTTCAGAGGATTGGCCGCTCCGGGACCGTCCGCGCAGACGCGTGTCCGGTGCTCCCTGCCGAGCGACTAGGAAACACTACCCCTGTCCGGCGTCGGAGGCAAACCCGTCCCGGAGACGGTGCGGGTGCAGAGCGCCCGGCCCGGCTTCACGTACTCGCCGTTGGGGTGGTCGTTGCCGGTGACCCAGTGGCGGGCGGTGGCCTCGTCACGGCCGCCGTCGCGGTGCCGCCGGAGCAGGCGCTCCTCGCGGACCTCGTCCTCGGCGTGGACGTACCAGAGCTCGTGCAGCAGGCGGCGGGCGTCGGGCCAGGGGGCTTCGGCGGAGGCGAGGTAGTTGCCCTCGGTGATGACGAGCCGGGTCCGCGGGCGGACCACGTGGCGGGCGGCGACCGGCTCGTCCAGGGTGCGGTCGAAGTCCGGGACGTAGATGTCCTGGAACCGGTCGCCGGCGATCCGGCGCAGCAGGGCGACGTAGCCGTGGGCGTCGAAGGTCGCCGGGGCGCCCTTGCGGTGGGTCAGGCCGAGGCGGTCGAGCTGGGCGCCGGAGAGGTGGAAGCCGTCGAGCGGGACGTAGGCGGCGGTGCCGGGGCCTTCGGCCCGCTCGACCTCGGCGACCAGGTGGCGGGCCAGGGTGGACTTGCCGGCGGCGGGCGGGCCGGCAAGTCCGAGGATCGTACGGGCGTTGCTGCCCGGGCCTCGGAGGAAGCCGAGGGCAAGGGCGGTGAGGCGGTCCTCGTTCATGGCCGCACCCTACTCAGCGCGCGCCTCCTGTTCAGTGCGCCTCTTTGCTCAGTGCGCCTCTTTGCTCAGTGAACCTCTTCGCTCGGCGGTTGGCTTTGCTCAGCGGTCGGCGAGGGCGGGCAGGTCCAGGGTGAGGGTGCCGGCGTCGGCGTCGAGCAGGGCGGGCACGCCGAGCGGGACGGTGAGGGTGGAGGGGCAGTGGCCGAAGCCCAGTTCCCAGAGCACGGGGACGCCGAGCCCGCCGAGCCGGTCGAGCATCACGTCCCGGACCCGCTGGGGCCGTCCGCAGCCCTCCCAGGAGCCGAGGGCCAGGCCGGCCACGCCGTCGAGGGCTCCGGAGCGCAGGAGCTGGGTCAGCAGCCGGTCGAGCTGGTAGGGGTGCTCGTTCACGTCTTCGAGCAGCAGGACGGCGCCCTCGTACGAGGGACGGGCGGCGGGCGTGCCGCGCTCGGCGGTGAGGACGTGGAGGCAGCCGCCGGCCGTGACGCCGCGGGCGCGGCCGGGGACGAGCGGGGCGGCGGTGGGCGAGGTGAGAACGGTGACGGCGGCGGGGTCGAAGAGGGTGCGGCGCAGGTGCTCGGCGGTCGGGCCGTCGGAGACGAAGGAGGCACCGGCGGCCAGCGGTCCGTACAGGGTGGCGAGGCCGAGCCGCCGGGCGAAGGCCTCGTGCAGGGAGCTGACGTCGCTGAAGCCGATGAAGGGCTTGGGGGCGGCGGCGCGCATCGCGGTCCAGTCGAGCAGGTCGACGATGCGGTGCACGCCGTACCCGCCGCGGGCGCAGATGACGGCGTCGACGGTGGGGTCGAGCCAGGCGGTCTGGAGGTCGGCGGCGCGGTCGGCGTCGGTGCCGGCCAGGTAGCCGAGGGTGGGGTGGGTGTCGAGGACGTGCGGGGCGACGGTCACGCGGAGCCCCCAGGAGCGGAGGATCGCGCACCCGGCGGTGAGACGTTCGGCGTCGACGGGACCGCTGGGGGCGACGACGGCGACGTGGTCGCCGGGGCGCAGGTGCGGCGGGCGGGTCAGCCCCTGGCCGGGTGTGGTCGGGTGCTGGTCCATGGGCCGGGCCACCTTTCGGACGCGGAAGCGGGGTTCGGGCGGTCGCGCCGTGGCCGCGACCGCCCGGTGACGATATGCCCCGTGCCGACCGGCCGATGTCCGCCGGCCGGCGTGAGGGCTCTTCAGATCGCCGCCCCCATCACCTCCCGCACCTCGGCGAGGGTGGCGTCGGCGACGGCGTTGGCCCGCTCGGCGCCGTCGCGCAGGACCTGCCGCAGGTGGCCCCGGTCGGCGGCGAGTTCGGCGCGGCGGGCGCGCAGCGGGCGGAGGAACTCGTTGACGGACTCCGTGACGGTGCGCTTGAGCGCGGCGGCGCCGCCGTCGCCGATCTCCTCGGCGACGGCCTCGGGGGCCCGGTCCTGGCAGAGGGCGGCGAGCAGGACGAGGCTGGAGACCTCGGGCCGGTCGACCGGGTCGTAGCCGATCCGGCGGTCGGCGTCGGTCCTGGCGCCGCGGATGATCCGGGCGGTCTCGTCCTCGGTGGCGCCGAGGGCGACGGCGTTGCCCCGGCTCTTGCTCATCTTTCCGCCGTCGGTGCCGAGCAGCATCGGGGCTTCGGAGAGCAGGGCCTGCGGACGGGGGAAGACGGCGCTGCCGTCGGCGTGCGGGTAGCGCTCGTTGAAGCGGCGGGCGACGGTGCGGGCGACTTCGAGATGGGGCAGCTGGTCCTGGCCGACCGGGACCAGGTCGGCCTTGCAGAAGAGGATGTCGGCGGCCTGGTGGACGGGGTAGGTGAACATCAGCCCGCTGACGGCGGACTGCCGGGAGTGGGTGATCTCGTCCTTGACGGTGGGGTTGCGGCCCAGCTCGGCGACGCTGACCAGGCTGAGGAAGGGGAGCAGCAGCTGGTTGAGGGCGGGGACGGCGCTGTGCGGGAAGATCGTCGCCCGCTCGGGGTCGAGGCCGGCGGCGAGGTAGTCGAGGACGAGGTTCTCGGTGTGCTCGGCGAGCCGGTCGGCGAGGTCGCGGTCGGTGATGACCTGGTAGTCGGCGACCACGACGAACATCTCGACGCCCTGGTCCTGGAGCCGGACCCGGTTGCGCAGGGTGCCGAAGTAGTGGCCGAGGTGGAGCGGTCCGGTGGGGCGGTCCCCGGTGAGGACGCGGTGGGCTGCCGGGTCGTCGGACAGGACGGACGCGGCGGCGACGGCGGTGGCCGCGGCGGCGGCGGGACCGGCAGTGGTGGGGACGGTGGCGGTGGCGGTGGCGGTGGTCAAGGTGTCTCTCCTCGGTACGGCGGTGGTGGTGGCCGTCCGGGGCGAGGGGCCCGTCCTACGGAAAACGCAGCAGGGCCGTCCATCCCGGACGGCCCTGCTCAGGCGAGTGCTGGTGGCCGTCCTAGGACGGCCACCAGCACAGGCCGATGAAGCGCTTCATGCGCCCCACGGTAGCGGCAGTCAGTCCTCCACGACCAGTGCCGGGGTGTCCTTGTGCAGCGTCTCGCCGCGGAAGAACTCCGGCCGGATGAAGCCGTACCAGGTCATCAGGCCCGCGCCGAGCAGCAGGATGCCGACGCCGATCACGAAGACCGAGCCGATGCCGAAGACCGAACCGCTGCCGTAGTCGGGGGCCCAGGCGTCGGTGAGGGTCTGGAGGAAGACCGCGGTGAGCAGCACGCCGCCGACGAACGGGGCGACGCCCTTGAGCAGCAGCGCGCGGACACCGGTGCGCAGCGAACGGCGGAAGTACCAGACGCAGGCGAAGGCGGTCAGTGCGTAGTAGAAGCAGATCATCAGACCGAGCGCCAGGATGGTGTCCTGGACGACGTTCTCGCTGATCAGGCTCATCCCGACGTAGAAGACCGCGGTGGCGATGCCCGCCGCGACGGTGGCGTAGCCGGGGGTGCGGAAGCGCGGGTGGACGGCGCCGAAGCGCGGCGGCACGGCGCGGTAGGCGCTCATCGCGAGCAGGGTGCGGGCCACCGGGATGAAGGTGGTCTGCAGGCTGGCGGCGGCGCTGGCGACGACGGCCAGGAAGAGCAGGATGCTCCACGGCGAGCCGAGCACCGGACGGGCCAGCGCGGAGAAGACGTTGTCGGCGGTGGCCGGGTTGCCGAGGCCGTTGCCGGTGCTGCCGACGCCCGCGAACATCTGGGAGGCGATCGCGACCAGCAGGTACGAGCCGACCAGGGTGACCATCGAGATCATCGCGGCGCGGCCGGGGGTCTTGGCGCTGCCCTGGGTCTCCTCGTTCATGGTCAGGCAGGTGTCCCAGCCCCAGTACATGAAGATCGACAGCGACAGCCCGGCGGTGAACGCGCTGAACGAGCTGACCTCGAGCGGGTTGAGCCAGGAGAAGGAGAAGCCGATCGAGTCGGGCAGGTCGCCCGAGGCGGCCTTCCCGATGGCGATGACGGAGAAGAGCAGCAGCACGGCCAGCTGGAGGCCGACCAGGCTGTACTGGAACCACTTGGTGGCGGTCATCCCCCGGTAGCTCATCGCGGTGGCGCCGGCGATCAGCAGGACCACGGTGAGCAGGTGGACGGCCTTGTTCTGGTCGAGTTCGGTGACCCAGCTGCTGCCGGTCATCTCCCCGAGCATCAGGTACAGGAAGTCGGTCGCGACCCCGGCCAGGTTGGAGAGCACGATGATGGTCGCCACCGTCAGGCCCCACCCGGCCATCCAGCCGACCCGGGGACCGAAGGCCCGGACGCCCCAGGTGAAGGACGTGCCGCAGTCCGGGAAGTCCTTGTTCAGCTCCTTGTACGCGAACGCGACGAGCAGCATCGGCAGGAAGCCGGCCAGGAACACCGCCGGCATCTGCACCCCGACCGCGGTGACGGTCGGGCCGAGTGTGGCGGTCAGGCAGTAGACCGGGGCGACCGTCGAGACGCCCAGCACCACACTGCTCAGCAGGCCGACGGAACCGCCCCGTAGACCCTTGTCCCCCGCTCCCCCAGCGGTCCCCTGATCGACGGGGACCCCACCACTGATGCCACTGACCGGGGCACCCTGCGGAGCGCCGGGCGCCATTGCCCGGCCGCTGCTCGTGTGCTCTGAGAGCTGCTGATCAAACACCAGCGCACCCTAGAGGCGGGCATGGAAGGTTGAGTAGACCAACCCTTGGTGATCTAAACCACTTGCTTCGATTCGTTCTCGTGACGGCTGTTCGGGTGGATGTATTTACGGCTTGTTAACCCATGTACCTTTGTTTCAAAGGAGTTGGGCCAAGAAAATTTCTCCCTTTTGCCAAGATTCGACCAGGTTTGCCCCCGGCCCGGACGGGCCGCTCCCCCCACCGCTCCCCGAGTCGGATAGGTTTGCCTAACCTAATTTCGATCGTGAAAGGAGCGTCGCGTGCCCCCCACCTCCGACGACCCGGTCCTCTCCCCCCGCACCTCCGGCCGTCGCCGGTTCCTCACCGCCGGGATCGCCGGCGGGGCGGTGCTCGGCCTCGGCGGACTGCTCACCGCCTGCGGCAGCTCCGGCGGATCCGGTGGATCGGGCGGCAGCAGCGGTTCGACCCCGGCCGGCGGCGGCTCCTCCCCGAACCAGAAGTCGGTCAAGCAGGGCGGGGACGACTACGCCGCCGTGATCGAGAGGATGAAGGGCTTCGGCACCGACGCCGCCCCCGGCGTCTACCCGCGCACCCTCAGGCACGCGATGGGCGAGACGGTGCTCCCGGCCAGGCCCACCCGGGTCGTGGTGCTGGACACCGGCGAGCTCGACAACGTCGTCGCCCTCGGCATCCAGCCGGTCGGCATCGTGTACACCGACGGCTCCAAGTCCCTGCCGTCCTACCTCAAGGACAAGGCCGGCAGCCCCGCCGCCGTCGGCACCATCAACAGCCTCAACCTGGAGGCCATCGCCGCGCTCAAGCCCGACCTGATCCTCGGCAGTCAGCTGCGCGCCCAGGACCAGTACGCGCAGCTCTCCAAGATCGCGCCGACCGTCTTCTCGCTGCGCCCCGGCTACCCGTGGAAGCAGAACTTCCTGCTCAACGCGAGCGCCTTCGGCCTGGAGGCCGAGGCCAGGACCCAGCTCGACGCGTACCAGGCGGCCGCCGCGGCGATCGGCGCGAAGCTCGGCGACAAGCGGCCCACCATCACCCCGCTGCGCTTCATGCCGGGCCGCACCCGGCTCTACGCGGAGCTCTCCTTCATCGGCACCATCCTCACCGACGTGCCGCTGCCGCAGCCCGCGATCGAGCAGGTCAAGGAGCTCGCGGTGGAGGTCGGCCCGGAGCAGATCGACAAGGCCGACGCCGACTGGATCTTCTACGGCGTGTACGGCAGCCCCAGCTCGACCAACCAGGACGCGGTGCTCGGCGGCGCGCTCTGGAAGACGCTCGGTGCGGTCAAGTCCGGTCAGGCCCGGCCGGTTTCGGACGAGACCTGGTTCCTCGGGCTCGGCGTCATGGCGGCGAACGTGGTGCTCAACGACCTCAAGGGCTTTGTCGCGCCCGGCAGTTGAGCCAGGCAGGTGAATCCGCCGGGTGAGTCCGTCGGGTGAGCCCGAGTGTGAGCCCGGAGCGAACCCGGCCGGCCGGGCCTGGTCGGCGTCGGCGGGCGGAACGGGGCGGCGTTCCGGTCGTACGGCAACAGTGCCCGCCCGGCGCCGTCTTGGGCGGTCCCCGGGTGGGCCCCGGGTGGGCCCGCGACGGTCCCCGGGTGATTCCGTGGTGGTATCGCGGCGGTGTCGCGGTGGTATCGCGCACACCACCGGGTTGGACGCTTGGAGCTGATCGCGTGGTGCGGGAGGATCGTCGGGACCGTTTCCCGAAGGGCCCGCAGATGACCTCGCTCCACCCCGCCGCAACCGACCCGTCCCTGCCCGGCCCGCCCCGGGACAGCGCCGGATCCTCGCCCCCGCCCGCCCCGACCGGCTCGCCCGGCTCGGCCGTACCGATGTGCTCGATCGCGACCGCCACCGAGCCCGGTGCGGCCGCGCCCGGCACCCCGGAGGCGACGGCCCGCCCCGACTCGGTGCCGCAGCCGCGCAGCCGGTACGACGCGGAGGCGCCGCCCGTCCTGCCTGCGGCCGCTCCGGAGGCCGGTGGCGGACCGGCGGACGGCGACCGGACGGACGGCGACCCGCACGACGATGATCCGACCACGGCACGGCTGCGGGCGGCGTTCGCCGAGCGGCTGCGGGCCGCGCACGTCCAGGGCCGCTCCGTCGCCGAGCTGGCGGCCGCGTGCCGCCGACCGGTCGCGGAGGTGCGGGCCCTGCTCGGCCTCGACGCGGAGGCCGAGGACGGGTTCGTCCGGTTCGGGCCCGCCACCGCGACGGCGGAGGGCGGCCCGTCCGTCCCGGCGCAGCGCCCGGCGCACGAGGAGCCGCGGATCCTGGGATCCCGGCGGCCGTCACCCTCCCGGCGCCTGCGCCGGATGCACCCGCAGGCCTCCCGGACAGGGCAGGAGGCGACCGCACGGGAGACGGCCGCGTCCGGCCCGACCGGGCCGGCCCTGCCGGGGGCCACCGGACGGGTGGGCGAACCCGCCGATGCGGCGGAAGTGGCGGCGCGGACGCCGTCGTTCGGGACTGGCATCGGGGGTGGGGCCGGCGCTGCCGCCCCTTCTGCTGTCGACGCCGCTGCCGTCGGGTCCGCCGCAGCGGTCTCGTGGGCCGAACCGCCGCTCGGCATCCTGATCGGCGGCAGCCCCGGGCCCGCCGAGGCCCTCGGCCGACCGGAGGAGCGCGCACCGGTCCGCGTGGCGGCCCAGCCGATCCGGGTCGGCCGCGGCACCTGCCTGGTGGTACTGCCCTCCTGGCGGCCCGCCATCGCCGTCTCGGTGCCGACCGAGCAGCTGCTGTCCGCCACCGGGCTCGACCTCGAGCAGCTGGCCGGCGCCCAGCTGACGGTGCTGATGAACCCCGCCGCACTGCACGACCGGGAGCTGGAGCTGCACGGCTGGGAACCCGGTCCGGCCGGGCGGCCCCGGCGCGGCGGGCGCACCTGACCGCTCCGCCGGGCCCGTTCGGCGACTGGCCGAGCGGGCCTGGCGGGCTTGGCCAGCCAGGCCGGCCAGGCGGGCCGAGCAGGTCTGGCGGACTCGGCGGGCCTAGCGGGTGGCCGGGGCGTTCGGGATGTACCCGAGGTCGACGGGCACCGGCGGCCGCCCGTCCACGGCCCAGCCCGTACGGACCGAGTCCAGCAGTTCCGGCAGCGCGGGCGGCCAGAGCGCGTCGGCGTTCTCGTCGGCGAGGTCGGCCGGGGTCCACCAGCGCCAGTCCAGGATCCGGTCGACGGCGTGCACCGCGCTGACGTCGCCGACCGGACCGCGGTGCGGGCCGCCGGTGAGGTAGATGTGCTCGTGCTGGCGGACCGGGGTGCCGTGCCAGGTGAAGTCGTGCTCCCAGGTGCAGAGCAGCGGGCCGGGTTCGAGGTCGCTCCAGCCCGTCTCCTCCCACAGCTCGCGCCGGGCGCCGTCCCACGGGGTCTCGCCCGGTTCCAGGCCGCCTCCCGGCATGGTCCAGTGCACGCCGACCTCGTCGTTGTCCGAACGGAGCAGGAAGACCGAGCCGTTCCCGTCCAGGACCACCGTGCGGGCGGCCTGCCTCGGCCTGCGTTTGCGGGGGCGCAGCAGATTTCGCATCGGGTCACTCTCCCAGCGACCGTCCGGGGCCGTCGAGCGGTTTCGGCACTCCGGTCGGGTGCACGAGCCGGCCGGTCCGTCGTGGCGGGCGCCGGGCCCACCGGTCCGCCGTACCCTGACGGCCATGCCCGCACCCGCGATCATCTTCCCCTCCGATCCGCTCAACCCGCGCCGGCCCGACCCGCACTTCGCCTGGGAGGCCAGGACCCTGCGGGAGTTGGGCGGCGAGCTGCACCTGGTCGACCACGACGGGCTGCTCGCCGGGCGGGCCGAGGAGGCCGTGCTGCGGGTGCCGCGGGACAGCGGCCCGCTCTGGTACCGGGGTTGGATGCTGCCCTCCGCCCGGTACGCCGACTTCGCCGCCGCGCTCACCGCCCGCGGCGGCACCCTGCTGACCAGCGCGCCCGGGTACGCGGCCGCCCATGAACTGCCCGGCTGGTACGGCGTGTTCGAGGGCGCGACCCCGGCCAGCGCGTGGATCCCGTCCGAGGGACCGGTGGCGCCCGGGCCGGCGGAGCTGGCGGAGGCCGCGGCCCGGCTCGGCGGGCGCGGGCCGGCGATCGTCAAGGACTACGTGAAGTCGCGCAAGCACGAGTGGTACGAGGCCTGCTACGTACCCGAGTTGGCCGACCTGGCGGCCGTCGGCCGGGTGGTCGGACGGTTCGTCGAACTACAGGGCGAGTTCCTGGCGGGCGGCGTGGTGCTGCGGCGGTACGAGGAGTTCGAGGGCGCGGACCTCCCGGCGGCGGGACCGGTCGGCGCGAACGGCGCGAACGGCGCGAGCCGTACGGGCGGTGCGGCCTGTACGGCTGGTGCGGCCGGGCCGGAGCGGGCGGACGGCGGCGCGCCGGGGAGCGGCGGGCGGGCCGTGGAGGCCCGGGTGTGGTGGCTGGACGGCCGGCCCGTCCTGGTCGGGCCGCACCCGGACGCCCCGCGCCGGGCCGTCGAGCCCGACCTCACCGACGTCCCGGCGCTGGTCCGCCGGCTCGGCTGCCGCTTCGTGACCACCGACCTCGCCAGCCGGGCGGACGGCTCCGGCTGGCGGGTGGTCGAGGTCGGGGACGGGCAGGTGAGCGACCTGCCGCGCGGGATCGACGC
Organism: Kitasatospora sp. NPDC001119; assembly: GCF_053598475.1. NCBI lineage: Bacteria > Bacillati > Actinomycetota > Actinomycetes > Kitasatosporales > Streptomycetaceae > Kitasatospora > Kitasatospora sp. NPDC001119. Next base: position 39,228 of record NZ_JBSFKI010000053.1, on the reverse strand, counting down.
CTCGGAGCTGCTGGCCGCGCTGATCACCGCCTGACTGCCTGACGGTCCGCGCGGGAGGGACCGTCAGGCGGCTCGGAGTGTTCGGGCTCCGGATTCGGGGCCACGCGTGCGGGCCTCCGGGTGCGGGGCCGCCCTATCCGGCGGCGACAGCCTCGGCCGCCGGGTGGCCGTCGGCGATGAACGCCTGCCAGAGCCGGCTGTAGGTGCCGCCCCGGGCGAGCAGTTCGGTGTGTGTGCCGTCCTCGACCACCCGGCCGTGGTCCAGCACGACCACCCGGTCGGCGCGCTCGGCGGTGGTCAGGCGGTGGGCGATGACCAGGGTGGTCCGGCCGCCGCTGAGCCGGTCCGCGGCCTGGTTGACGGCCGCCTCGGTGGCCAGGTCGAGCGCCGCCGTGGCCTCGTCGAGCAGCAGGATGTCCGGGTCGACCAGTTCGGCCCGGGCCAGCGCGATCAGCTGGCGCTGGCCCGCCGAGAGGTTGCGCCCGCGGCCGGCCACCTCGTGGTCGTAGCCGTCCGAGAGCCGGACGATCATGTCGTGCGCGCCGACCGCCCGGGCCGCCGCCTCCACCTCGGCCGCCGAGGCGCCCGGCCGGCCGTAGGCGATCGCCTCGCGGACCGTGCCCGCGAAGAGGTACGCCTCCTGCGGCACCACGCCCAGGCGGTGGCGGTACTGCGCCAGGTCGTAGCGGGTGAGGTCGACCCCGTCCACCCGGACGGTGCCCTCCGTCGCGTCGTAGAACCGGGCGACCAGCTTCACCAGCGTCGACTTGCCGGCGCCGGTCTCGCCGACCAGCGCCACCGTCTGCCCGGCCGGGATGTGCAGGTCCACGCCGCTCAGCACGGTCGGGGCGCCGTCCGCGCCGCCGTTGTAGGCGAAGCCGACCCCCTCGAAGGAGATCTCGCCGCGCAGGCCCCCGGCCACCGGGACCGGGTCTGCCGCCTCCGCGGTGGCGGTCGGGGTGCGCAGCAGCTCGCGGATGCGGCCGAGGCCCACCGAGGCCTGCTGGTACCCGTCGAACACCTGGGACAGCTGGTTGACCGGCGCGAAGAACAGGTCGATGTAGAGCAGGTACGCGACCAGCGCACCGACCGTCAGCGTCCCGGCGTCGACCCGGGCAGCGCCGACGATCAGCACCAGCGCGGCGGCCACGCTGGAGAGGAACTGGACGAACGGGAAGTACAGCGAGATGTAGAGCTGGGCCCGGACCCGGGCCTCGCGGTAGGCGATGCCGCGGGCCACGAAGCGGTCGGTGTTGGTGTCCAGGCGGCGGAAGGCCTGGACGATCCGCATGCCGGCCACGTTCTCCTGGAGGTCGGCGTTGACGGTGCTGATCAGGTCGCGGGAGCGCTCGTACTGGTCCTTGGACTTCTTGCGGAACACCAGGGTGGCGATCACCAGCAGCGGCAGGACCGCGAAGACCACCAGGGCCAGGCCGGCGTCGATGATCAGCAGGGCGGCGAAGATCCCGGCGAAGGTCAGCAGGCTGACCACGGCGGTGACCATGCCGGTCTGGAGGAAGGAGGTCAGCGAGTCCAGGTCGGTGGTCATCCGGGTCATGATCCGGCCGGTCAGCTCGCGCTCGTAGTAGTCCAGGCCGAGCCGGTTGAGGTGGGCGAAGATCTTGAGCCGAAGTGTGTAGAGGACCCGCTCGCCGGTACGGCCGCTGACCCGGTTCTCGGCGCTCTGCACCACCCAGTCCAGCAGGACCACGACGAGAGCGGCCAGCGAGGCCACCGCGACGCCGGACATCAGGCCCTTGCGGACGCCCTCGTCGATGCCGTGCCGGATCAGCACCGGCAGCACCAGCCCGGCCGCCGCGTCCAGGGCGACCAGCAGGAGGGCGATGAGCAGCGGGGTGCGGAAGGGGCGCAGCAGGCGGCTCAGGCTGAAGTCGGGGTCACCGGCCTCGGCCTCGGCGCGGAGGACGGCCGGGACGTCGGAGGCGGGCGGGAGGGACGCGACCTTGTCCAGCAGGTCGGGGTCGGCGGTGCGGGCGGCCTTGGCCAGGGCGGGGGTGGGGAGGGCGGGGGTGGCCGGGGTCGCCGGGGTTCCGGGGGTTGCGCCGGCTCCAGGGGTTGCGGTGGTTCCGTCGGCTACGGGGGTTCCGGGTGCCTCTGCGGACGCCGGCTCGTCGGACGCTGCTTCGAGGGCGGACTGCCGGTCGGCGTGACCGGCCTCGGGATCGGTGATCAGGGCCCGGTACTGGGGACATCGGGCTTCGAGTTCCTCGTGCGTTCCGAGGTCCAGCAGCCGGCCGCGCTCCAGCACGGCGATCCGGTCGGCGAGTTGGAGGGTCGAGCGGCGGTGGGCGATCAGCAGCGTGGTGCGGCCGGTCATCACCGAGCGCAGCGCGTCGTGGATCTCCGCCTCGATCTGCGGGTCGACCGCCGAGGTGGCGTCGTCCAGCAGCAGGATCCGGGGGTCGGTGAGGATCGCCCGGGCCAGCGCGATGCGCTGGCGCTGGCCGCCGGAGAGCGTCAGGCCCTGCTCGCCGACCTTGGTGTCGTAGCCGTCCGGCAGCGCGCGGACGAACTCGTCGGCCTGGGCGGCGCGGGCGGCGGCGACCACCTGCTCGTCCGTCGCGTCCGGGCGGCCGTAGGCGATGTTGGTGCGGACCGTCTCGGAGAAGAGGAAGCTTTCCTCGGGGACGATGCCGACCGTCGCGCGGACCGAGTCCAGGGTGAGGTCGCGCAGGTCGTGGCCGTACAGGCGGACGGTGCCGGCGGCCGGGTCGTAGAAGCGGGGCACCAGCTGGGCCACCGTCGACTTGCCGGAGCCGGAGGCGCCGACCAGGGCGAGGGTCTCGCCGGGGGCCAGCTTCAGGCTGAGGCCGTGCAGGACGGGGGCGGGGTGCTCGGGGTCGTAGCGGAACTCGACCCGGTCGAACTCCAGGGCGATGTCGGGGGTCCGCGGGCCGACGAGCGCTCCTCCCGGAGTGCTCTGCGGCGCGCTCTCCGGGCTCTCGCCGTGCGCGAGGTCCAGGGTGCGGGCGTCCGGGCGCTCCTGGACCAGCGGGCGCTCGTCGATCAGCTGAAGGACGCGCTCCACCCCGGCCCGGGCCTGCTGGCCGACGGTGATGACCATGGTCAGCATCCGCACCGGGCCGGTCATCTGGGCGACGTACGTGGAGAAGGCGACGAATGTCCCGAGGGTGACCCTGCCGTCGACGGCCAGCCAGCCGCCGAAGGCCAGGACGCCGACCTGGGCGAGCGCCGGGATCGCCTGCATCGCCGGGTTGTAGCGGGCGTTGAGCCGGATCGACCGGAGCCGGGCCGCGAAGAGGTTGCGGGAGGCCGTCTCCAGCTTGTCGAGCTCCTGGGCCTCCTGGCCGAAGCCCTTGACGACGCGGACGCCGCCGATCGCGCCGTCCACCACGCCCGCGACGGCCGCCGCCTCCTGCTGGGCGGCCCAGGTGGCGGGGAAGAGGCGCTTGCGGCTGAACGCCGAGACCCACCACAGCGCGGGGGCCATGACCACGGTGATCAGGGTGAGCGGCGGGGACAGCCAGACCATCACGACCAGCGACATGACGAACATCAGCAGGTAGCCGGTCATCATCGGCAGCATCGAGAGCAGGCCGTTGACCAGCTGGAGGTCGGAGGTCGCGCGCCCCACCACCTGCCCGGTGTCCAGCCGGTCCTGGCGGTGGCCATCCAGCCGCCCGAGCGAGCGGAACAGGTCGCTGCGCATCTCGTGCTGGACGTCCACCGCGAGCTGGCCGCCGTAGTAGCGGCGGACCTGGGTGCAGCCGAAGACCACGAGGGCCGCGAGCAGCAGCACCACCGCCCAGGGGGCCAGCGAACGGGTGCGGGCGACGATGACGTCGTCGATGATCAGCTTGGTGACCAGCGGCACCAGCGCGGTGACGGCCATGCCGAGGAGCGAGGCTCCGAAGGCGAAGAGCAGGCTGCGGCGGGACCGCCAGCTGTAGCCGACCAGGCGGCTGAGCCAGCCGGCCGACTCGGCGGCGCTCTCGGGGGCGGGCTCAGAAGCCTCGGCGCTCTTGGCGGCGGGCCGGACGTTGTCGGGGGCGGGCTCGGCGTCTTCGGCGGCCGGCCCGGTGTTCCCGACGGCGGCCTGCGGGCTGTCGACGGGGGCCTCCGGGGTCGTGCCGGGGGCCGGGGGGCCGCTCGGGGATTGCTCCACCGTGGATCCGTGAGTCTCAGGCATATTTAGGGATGCTAACCATTTCGTCGGGTGGTCGCCACGGCGTTTTCCGCCCCGGGCGGGTTCGGAACGGGCCCTGACAGCCCGGATCATCCGGTCCGGCGGACTCGCCAACAGTCGATGGCCTGCGGTGATTCCCGGCCGAACACTCGCATGGCCCACTCCGCCCGGGCCATTTCCAGAGTCGCCGACGACCCTCGCGACACCCAGCGGCCACGGGCGGACGGGCGCCGTCCTTTGGGACTAGGCCTCCGGACGGGCCAACGGCCGGCTGCGGGCGGGCTCCGGGCGGGCTACCGATAGGGACGTTCACCGGCAGACCTTCGCTCCCGACCATTCTCCGCCGGGCCGCTCTTCGTCGAAAACGAAGCCGGGAACGGAGCCGAGGGCGCAACCGGAACCGTGGTCGGAGCCGGAGCCGGAGCTGGAGCTGGAGCCGGGAATGCGGGCTCAGGCCTCCGCGGCCGCCGAGCCGCCGACGGGAGCGACAGCGGCGCCGGGGACGACAGGGACGCCGGGGCCGCCGGCCGAGCCCGCGGCCGCTGCGAACGCGCCGTGGGCGAGGGCGTGGAGCAGGGCGGCCATGCCGTCGCGCTGGAGGGCGGCGCGCTCGCCCTGGTCGGGGTTCGGGCCGAGGCTGTGCGGGGTCGAGTTGATCAGGCCGAAGACGGCGTGCACGGCGGCCCGGGCCACCGGCTCGGCGGCGGGTTCAGCCAACGGCGGGTAGGCCTGCCGGACCACGTCCACCCACAGTTCGACGTAGCCGCGCTGGAGCCGGCGGACGGTGCGCCGGTCCTCCTCCTTGAGGTTCAGCAGCTCGCGGTCGTGCAGGGTGATCAGGTCCCGGTCGCCCAGTGCGAAGTCGACGTGGCCGCTGATCAGCGCGTCCAGCGTGGCGGCCGGGCCCTCGCCGCCGCCCGCGCGGCGGCGCCCCTCGTCCAGCAGGCGCTCGCTGATGCCGATCAGCAGGTCCGCGAGCATCGCGTCCTTGCCGGCGAAGTGGCGGTAGAGCGCGGGGCCGCTGATGCCGACGGCCTTGCCGATCTCGTCCACGCCCACGCCGAGGAAGCCCCGGGCGGCGAACAGCCTCGCGGCCTCCCTGCGGATCTGGTCACGGCGGGGGAGCGCGGAGGCGGCGGGGACGTTGGGCATGCCGTCCATCGTAGACAGTCGGGTTATCGGCCGTTAACCTGGGCGCGTAAGTTAACGTTAATTAACGTGGCGATCACGGGCGGACCGCACCCGGCTGCCCACCTGGTCCGAGGGCAAGGGAGCTCTTGGGAATGGTCAACTCAACCGCCGGCACACCCACCGGCGTCCGGCTCGTCGCAGCGACCGGCACGGCGGCGGCGCCCGGCGCCGCCCCGGCCGCGGCAGCCGCACCGGCACCCCGGCTCGGCAGCTCCGCCGACCCGGGCTCCGAGGCGTACCGCGCCAACACCGAGGCGCACCGCGCCCTGGTCGCCGAGCTGCGCGCGAAGCTCGACGCGGCCGCCCTGGGCGGCGGCGCCAAGGCCCGCGCCCGGCACACCTCACGCGGCAAGCTGCTGCCCCGCGACCGTGTGGACACCCTGCTCGACCCGGCCTCCCCCTTCCTGGAGCTGGCCCCGCTGGCCGCCGACGGGATGTACGACGGCGCGGCCCCCGCGGCCGGAGTGATCGCCGGCATCGGCCGGGTCGCCGGGCGCGAGGTGGTGGTGGTCGCCAACGACGCCACCGTCAAGGGCGGCACCTACTACCCGATGACGGTGAAGAAGCACCTGCGCGCCCAGGAGGTCGCGCTGGAGAACCGGCTGCCCTGCGTCTACCTGGTGGACTCCGGCGGCGCCTTCCTCCCGATGCAGGACGAGGTCTTCCCGGACCGCGACCACTTCGGCCGGATCTTCTACAACCAGGCCAGGCTCTCCGCCGCGGGCATCCCGCAGATCGCCGCCGTGCTCGGCTCGTGCACGGCCGGCGGCGCGTACGTCCCGGCGATGAGCGACCAGGCCGTGATCGTCCGCAACCAGGGCACGATCTTCCTGGGCGGTCCGCCGCTGGTGAAGGCCGCCACCGGTGAGGTGGTCACCGCCGAGGAGCTGGGCGGCGGCGAGCTGCACTCCCGCACCTCGGGCGTGACGGACCACCTGGCCGAGGACGACACCCACGCCCTCTCCATCGTCCGCACGATCGTGGCCGGGCTCGGCCCGCGCGAGGCCAGGCCGTGGCCGCTCACCCCGGTCGAGCCGCCGGCCGTCGACCCGGCCGGCCTGTACGGCGCCGTGCCGGTCGACCCGCGCACGCCCTACGACGTGCGCGAGGTGATCGCCCGCCTGGTGGACGGCAGCCGGTTCGCCGAGTTCAAGGCCGAGTACGGCGCCACCCTGGTCACCGGCTTCGCCCGGATCCACGGCCACCCGGTCGGCATCGTCGCCAACAACGGCGTGCTGTTCGCCGAGTCCGCCCTCAAGGGCGCCCACTTCATCGAGTTGTGCGACCAGCGCGGCATCCCCCTCCTCTTCCTCCAGAACATCACCGGGTTCATGGTCGGCCGGCAGTACGAGGCGGGCGGCATCGCCAAGCACGGCGCCAAGATGGTCAACGCCGTCGCCTGCACCCGCGTCCCGAAGCTGACCGTGGTGATCGGCGGATCGTACGGAGCCGGCAACTACTCGATGTGCGGCCGGGCCTACTCACCCCGCTTCCTGTGGATGTGGCCGGGCGCCAAGATCTCCGTGATGGGCGGCGAGCAGGCGGCCTCCGTCCTCGCCACCGTCCGCCGCGACCAGTTGGAGGCGCACGGCGAGCAATGGCCGACCGAGGCGGAGGAGGAGTTCAAGCGCCCCGTCCGCGAGCAGTACGAGCGCCAGGGCAACGCCTACTACGCCACCGCCCGGCTCTGGGACGACGGCGTGATCGACCCGATGGACACCCGCACCGTCGTCGGTCTCGCCCTCACCGCCTGCGCCAACGCCCCGCTGGCGCCGCCCGCTCCGTACGGCGTCTTCCGCATGTGACGCCTCCTCGTGTCACCCCCGCGTCCGTGAATCCTCCCTTCCGGGTGTGACTCCCCGCGGCGCCGGCCCACCCGGGCCGGCGCCCGACCGCCCACCGCCACCTCCTTCGTACGGCTCCCCTCGACCCGGAGGAACGCCTCCCATGTTCGACACAGTTCTGGTCGCCAACCGCGGCGAGATCGCCCTGCGGGTGATCCGCACCCTGCGACGGCTCGGCGTCCGTTCGGTCGCCGTGTTCAGCGACGCGGACGCCGACGCGCCGCACGTCCGCGAGGCCGACGTCGCGGTCCGGCTCGGCCCGGCCGACCGCAGCGACAGCTCGGCGACCGAGACGTACCTGCGGACCGACCAGATCCTGGCCGCCGCCCGCCGCACCGGCGCCCAGGCCGTCCACCCCGGCTACGGCTTCCTCGCCGAGAACGCCGGCTTCGCCCGCGCCTGCGCCGACGCGGGCCTCGTCTTCATCGGACCACCTCCCGGTGCGGTCGAGCTGATGGGCGACAAGATCAACGCCAAGGAGGCCGTCCGGGCCGCCGGCGTCCCGGTGGTCCCCGGCAGCCAGGCCACCGCGCCCACCGACGAGGACCTCGTCGCCGCCGCCGACGAGATCGGCTACCCGGTGCTGCTCAAGCCGTCCGCCGGCGGTGGCGGCAAGGGCATGCGCCTCGTGCGGGACCGCGCCGACCTGCCCACCGAGATCGCCGCCGCCCGCCGCGTCGCCCGCACCGCCTTCGGCGACGACACCCTGCTGCTGGAGCGCTGGGTCGACCGGCCGCGCCACATCGAGGTGCAGGTGCTCGCCGACGCCCACGGCACCACCGTCCACCTCGGCGAGCGCGAGTGCAGCCTGCAGCGCCGCCACCAGAAACTGATCGAAGAGGCTCCCTCCGTTCTCCTCAACGCCGAGACCCGTGCCGCGATGGGCGCCGCGGCCGTCCGCGCCGCGGAGTCCTGTGGCTACACCGGTGCCGGCACCGTGGAGTTCATCGTTCCCGGCATCGACCCGGACGCCCCCGCCTCCGCCGCCGAGGGGGTGCGGGACTTCTTCTTCATGGAGATGAACACCCGCCTCCAGGTGGAACACCCCGTCACCGAGCTCGCCGTCGCCGTCGGCGCGGACGCGGCCCGGCTCGACCTGGTCGAGTGGCAGGTGCGCGTCGCCGCCGGCGAAGCGCTCTCCTTCGCCCAGTCCGACATCTCCTTCCTGGGCCACGCCATCGAGGCCCGCATCTGCGCCGAGGACCCGGAACGGGACTTCCTGCCCACCGGCGGCCGCATCCTCACCCTGGACGAGCCCCGGGGCGAGGGCATCCGCGTCGACTCCGGGGTCGCCCCCGGAACCGTCGTCACCAGCGCCTACGACCCCATGCTCGCCAAGGTCATCGCGTACGGGCCCGACCGCCCGACCGCGCTGCGCCGGCTCCGCGCGGCGCTGGCCGACACCCGCATCCTGGGTGTCACCACCAACACCGGCTTCCTGCGCCGACTGCTCGCCCACCCCGAGGTCGCCGCCGGCCGGCTGGACACCGGCCTCGTGGAGCGGACGGCCCAGGAGCAGCCGGCCCTGCTCACCTCGCCGTACTCCCCCACGAACGCGACCGACCCGGACGCGACCGACCCCGACGCGGCCTCGGCGGCCGAACCGCCGTCGCCCGCTCACCTCCTCTACTACGCGGCCGCGCTGGCACGGCACCTGGAACTCACTCCGCCCGCCGATCCCGGCGGCTGGACCGACCCGTTCTCCCTTCCCTCCGGCTGGCGCCTGGGCGGCACCCCTGCCTGGACCACCCACCGACTCCGCACCCCCGGCCAGGACCCGGTGGCGGTGAGCATCCGTTCGATCACTGCGGGCAACGTAGCCGATGCCACTGACAATTCCGCCGGGCCCGTCCGCGAGCTGGAGCTCCGGCTCGACGGAGGCCCCGCGCACCGCGCCCGCGTGAGCCTGGCCGGCGACCGGCTGCACCTGACCGTCGACGGCCTCCGGACCACGTTCTCGCTGGCCACCGACGCCACCCCCGGCCCCGCCGCCGGACCGGCGACCTGGCTCGGCGTCGAGGGCGACGCCTGGCCGCTGCACGGCTACGACCCGGTCGTCGAGAGCGCCACCGGGGCCGGCGCGCACCACGGCGCCCTGACCGCCCCGATGCCCGGCACCGTCACCGTCGTCAAGACCACGGCGGGCGAGACGGTCCGCAAGGGACAGCCCCTGCTCGTGCTGGAGGCCATGAAGATGGAACACGTGATCGCCGCACCGCACGACGGCGTGGTGGCCGAGCTGCGGGCCACCGCCGGCGCCACCGTCGCGATGGAGGACCTGCTGGTCGTGGTCACCCCGGTCGAGGACGCGTCGATCGAGGGCGCCCCGGCCGGGCCGGCCGCCGCCACCGTCCCCGCCGGGCCCGCGGAGGTGCGGTCGTGACCACCCCCGTCCCCGCCCGCGAGCCCGACGCCCTCGACCTGGGCCTGCCCGATCCGGTCCGCGCCCCCGGCCTGCCCGAGGAGGTCCGGATCCACGAGGTCGGGCCGCGCGACGGCCTGCAGAACGAGAAGTCCCTGGTACCGGTCGAGGTCAAGGCCGAGTTCATCGCCCGGCTCGCGGCCGCCGGGCTGCGCACCGTCGAGGCCACCAGCTTCGTTCACCCGAAATGGGTACCGCAGCTGGCCGACGCCGAGGAGCTGGTCCCCCGGCTCGCCGGTCTGCCGGAGCGCCACCCCGGCCTGCGGCTGCCGGTGCTGGTGCCCAACGAGCGCGGCCTGGACCGCGCGCTCGCCCACCACGCCGCCGACATCGCGGTGTTCGCCAGCGCCACCGAGACCTTCGCCCGCCGCAACCTCAACCGCTCGGCGGACGAGGCCATGGCGATGTTCCGCCCGGTCGTGGGCCGGGCCACCGAGGCCGGGGTCGCAGTCCGCGGCTACCTCTCGATGTGCTTCGGCGACCCGTGGGAGGGCCCCGTCCCGGTCGACCAGGTGGTCCGGTACGGCGTGCGGTTGCTGGAGCTGGGCTGCGCGGAGCTGAGCCTCGGCGACACCATCGGGGTCGCCACCCCGGGCCAGGTCACCGCCCTGCTGGCGGGTTTCGCGCGGGCCGGCGTCCCGGTCGACCGGCTCGCCGTGCACTTCCACGACACCTACGGCCAGGCGCTCAGCAACACCCTGGCGGCCCTGCGCGAGGGCGTCACCACGGTGGACGCCTCGGCGGGCGGCCTGGGCGGCTGCCCGTACGCGAAGAGCGCCACCGGCAACCTGGCCACCGAGGACCTGGTCTGGATGCTGCACGGGCTCGGCATCCGGACCGGCGTCGACCTGCGCTCCCTCGTCGCGACCAGCGGGTGGATGGCCGGGCGCCTCGGCCGCCCGAGCCCGTCCCGCACCGTCCAGGCCCTGCTCGGCTCCGCCGGGGGCTGACCACCCGCTCCCGTCCCCGGCGCCGGCCGCCCGCACCATCCGGCCGGCGCCCCGCACCACCCACACCGATCGACAGTCCATCCCTCAATCGCACCGTGCGACCGTCACACCGTCCGACGGACGCCGGTCACCCCGCTCACGTCCGCAGCCGACCCGGCCGGGCGCCAGGAGGATCACCATGCTCGACCACAGGCTCAGCAGCGAGTACGAGGAACTGCGGCGCACCGTCGCCGAATTCGCCCAGGACGTGGTGGCGCCGAAGATCGGCGAGTTCTACGAGCGGGAGGAGTTCCCGTACGAGATCGTCCGGGAGATGGGGCGGATGGGCCTCTTCGGCCTGCCCTTCCCGGAGGAGTACGGCGGCATGGGCGGCGACTACTTCGCCCTCGGCCTCGCCCTGGAGGAACTCGCCCGCGTGGACTCCTCGGTGGCGATCACCCTGGAGGCCGCCGTCTCGCTCGGCGCGATGCCGATCTACCGGTTCGGCACCGAGGAGCAGAAGCGCGAGTGGCTGCCCCGGCTGACCTCGGGCGAACTCCTCGGCGCCTTCGGCCTCACCGAGCCGGAGGGCGGGTCGGACGCGGGGGCCACCCGGACCACGGCGCGGTACGACGAGGCCACCGACGAGTGGGTCATCAACGGGACCAAGTGCTTCATCACCAACTCCGGCACCGACATCACCGGCCTGGTCACCGTCACCGCGCTCACCGAACCGATCGCTCGTTCGAGTGAAGAGGGCGAATTCCGCTCGCCTGCACGGGAGATCTCCTCCATCATCGTGCCCACCGGGACCCCCGGCTTCCAGGTCTCGAAGAAGTACTCGAAGGTCGGGTGGAACGCATCCGACACCCGCGAACTGTCCTTTACCGACTGCCGCGTTCCCGCGGCCAACCTGCTGGGCGAGCGTGGCCGAGGCTACGCCCAGTTCCTGCGGATCCTCGACGAGGGCCGCATCGCGATCGCGGCCCTGGCCACCGGCCTGGCCCAGGGCTGCGTCGACGAGTCCGTGAAGTACTCCGGCGAGCGCCGGGCCTTCGGCCGGCCGATCGGCGCCAACCAGGCCATCCAGTTCAAGCTTGCCGACATGGAGCTGCGCGCCCACACCTCCCGCCTGGCCTGGCGGGACGCCGCTTCCCGGCTGCTGCACGGCGAACCGTTCAAGAAGGAGGCCGCGATCGCGAAGCTGTACTCGTCCGAGGCCGCCGTCGACAACGCCCGCGAGGCGACCCAGATCCACGGCGGGTACGGCTTCATGAACGAATTCCCGGTCGCCCGCTTCTGGCGCGACTGCAAGATCCTGGAAATCGGGGAGGGCACGTCTGAGGTCCAGCGCATGCTCATCGCCCGGGAGCTCGGCGTCGGTTCGTGACGACCGCATCCTGACGGTCGCCTCCTGAGCCACGCCCACCGGGCCGGCACACCGGTCAACACACCGCTCCGCGACGAGAGTTGGGGAGCGCCACGGCGAAGGAGGCGTCAGGGGAAGGCGTCAGGAGGAAACAGCAGGAGGAGGCGTAGGAGGAGGTGTCGCGGCGGCTTCGGGAGAAGCCGCCGGAACAGGGCCTCAGGGGATCACGATCACCGGGCGGTTGGCCCGCCGCGCCAGCCGTCCGGAGACCGAGCCGAAGATCTTGCCGAGAAGGCCGTGCGTCGTGCCGACGACGATCGCGTCGGCGGCGTACTCACGGCCGACCTCCTCGATCTCGTGGCAGATGTCCCCTCCGCGCTCGACCAGGATCCACGGCACCCCGGTGAGGAAGTCCGCGCAGGCGAGCTCCAGGCCGAGGACCTCGGTCCGGTGGTCGGGGAGGTCGACGAAGACGGGCGGCTCGCAGCCCGCCCAGACCGTGGCGGGCAGGCGGTTGGCGACGTGCACGATCACCAGGCCGCACTGCGAGCGGCGCGCCATGCCGACGGCGTAGGCGAGGGCGCGCTCGCTCGACAGCGAGCCGTCGAAGCCGACCACCACACCGTGCTGGAACACCGGGTCGAGGGACGGCGCCGGGGTGTCCTGCCCGGACGGCTCGGTGGGCCCGCCCAGCGGGCCGGCCGCGCCGGAAGCCGCCTCCGGGTACTCGGCCCCCGGGCCCAGGCGGCCTGTCACCGGAACCCCGGCGGGGTCGGCCGGAGGCTCGCCACGCCGCTGGCGGGGCCCCGGGCGGTCACGGCGGGCGAGGCTGCCCCGGCGGGCGAGGCCGCGCAGAGCGCGTGCGAAACCCAGCGGGCTGTCGCGCCCTGGGCCGGGCTCCCCTGGCTCCGCAGGCTGTGGCACGTCGGCCGCCGGCCGGGCCGCTCCGGCCGCTTCGAACCCCTCCGCGTCGTCGGCGACGCCGCCGTCGTCGACCCGCTCGTGGCCCGTCCGTCCGCCCGGGATGCGGCCCGAGGCCTCGGCGCGCGCGTCGGCTCGTTCGCCGGCAGCGTCGGCAGGCCCGTCGACAGACCCGCCCGCGCTGTCGCCCCCGCGGCCTCCGTCGCGTTCGTCGCCGTGGCTGCCGTAACTACCGTGGCTGCCGTCCTGGTCGTCGTGGTCGTCGCCGAGGTGGTCACTGTGGCGGTCACTGTGGTGGTCACGGCCGTCCTCGCCGCGCTGGTCGGCGCACAGCTCGGCGCGGCCGTCGGAACGATCGGCGGCCGGCCCGCGGGCCGGGTCCACGCTGCGGGACGTGTCCGGTTCAACCGGTCGGGGAGGCTCAAAACCAGCCATGGCTCACGGCTCTTCGATGGAGAGGGGCCGACAGGAGAGGAGGACAACGCTGCCCGGGCAGCAGGCCCGCCCACGGGATGACGTCGGTCTGCGCCGCGCAGCACCGTATGTGACCTGTTCCTTTCAGAGTACGACGGGCTTGGGGCCCCGCCCAGCGAGGAAGCCCCGGAGCGACGTTGTTCCCGCGAAAGGGGGATGCGCCCGCCGAGGCTGTGCGCCCCGCCCACAGGCGATCGCGCCCCCTCCGGAAAGGAGGTTCCCTGGAGCTTGACTGAGCGGACCGGGCGGCGCAACAGCCCCACGGGACACCGTGACCGGACTGTCATGGATCGGCGACGATCCGTTGCGGCGCGTCGCGAACCGTGACGTCCGACCTGCCCCGACAGTCCCGGTGAACGCGCGCCTCACCGCCCGCCACGGGGGTGCGGAGGCCGTTTCAGCCAACGCGTACGGCTTCGCGACGCCGTCTGGCATTTGCCATATGCATAGGCGCGGCCGCTGGCACCATGCTCGGCATGTCCCTGCTCCTGTTCGACCTCGACAACACCCTGCTGCCCCGGGACGCCGCCTACCGGGCCTGGGCGCAGGACTTCCTGTCCGAGCACGACCTCCCGCCGGTCGACCTCGACTGGTTCGTCACCCTCGACGGCGGCGGCTACGTACCGCGCAGCACCGTACTGTCGGCGGTCCGGCGGCGCTACGGGCTGGACGTCTCCGCCGACTTCCTGACCGCTCACTACCGACGCGGCATCAACTCCCACATCCACTGCCCGCCCCGGCACATCGAGGCGCTCCGGGTCGCCCGGGCCGCCGGGTGGACGCTGGGGATCGTCAGCAACGGCGGCACCCGGCCGCAGTTGGAGAAGATCCGGCGGACCGGGCTCGGCCCCCTGGTCGACGGCTGGGTCATCTCCGAGGAGGCCGACTGCGTCAAACCGGACCCGCTGATCTTCGAGATGGCGGCTCAGCGGTGCGGCATCGCCCCCACCGGGGACTGGGCCGAGCACACCTGGATGATCGGGGACCACGCGCCCGCCGACATCGCCGGTGCCGAACTCACCGGACTGCGCAGCGTCTGGCTGCACCACGGCCGACCCTGGGCGGAGAGCGGCTACCGGCCGACGCTGAAGGCGGCCGGTCTGCCGGAGGCCGTCGGCCAGGTCCTCGCCGCGCGGAACGCGCCCTCGCCGCGGCCGGACGTCCGCTCCGGCGGGCCGCTCCGGAAGGCCGCGGCGGGAGCACCGGTTCACGCGACGGCGCTGGTCGGCGCACGGTCCGGCGCACGTCCCGCGGTGGCCGCCGTGGACGGCCCGAGTGCATCCGTTCCCGCGACCGCCGGGACCGCCGGCCAGGCCACCGCCGCAGGTGGGCCGGGTGTCCGAAACCGATCCGGCGGGTTTGCCCTGATCGCCGAGGCCCGTCCGGAGACCGGCCCGGGCTCCGGGACCAGGGCGGGGAGCAGACCGGGTCCGGCCGCGGACGGCCTCCACCCCGCACCGACCGCGGCCGGCGCCGCGGCCACCGTCACGGCCGGAGCCGTCCGTCCGAAGCCCCTCGGCAGCGGGCCCGACGGCGCCGTCCCCGCCCGGACCGCCTTCGCCGCCGTGCCCCCTGCGGCCTCGTCCGCGGCGTCGTCCGCGGCCGCCGTGGCGGCCGCCGTGGCGGCCGCCCGGTAACGCCTCGGCCACACCCCGCCCGAGCCCCCTCCGCTTCCCCGCCCCCTACTTCCCTGCCCCGCTCCGGCCCCGCCGCCCCCGCCGCCCCTGCCGCCCCCCTGCCCGCCCCCGCGCCGCCGTCAGCCGTTCGCCCGCTCCACCGACTCCACCCGCCGCCCCGGCTACGCCGTCGCCGCCACCGCTGTACGGGTCCACCAGCAGGTGCGGGCCTGCTCGACGAACCCGAGCTTGCGGTAGAGCGGTTCGCCGAGCGCGGTGGCGACCAGGGTGGCCGGGCGGTCCGGGTGCGCGTGGGCCAGGGCGGTCCGGAGGACGGCGCGGGCCGCGCCCCGGCCGCGCTGGTCGGGCAGGGTGGCGACCCAGTACACGCCGGTTGCCTGGCCGTCGTCATAGGTGAGGCAGGTGCCCGCCACCGCGCCGTCGACGCGGCCGAGCCAGCCCCGCCAGCCGGGTACGTCCAGCAGTTGTTCCGGGAGGGCCTCGCCCCGGACCCAGGGCTGTCGGGCGGGCAGCGGGAAGCCCTCCACGATCGTCCGCTCGACCAGGGCGAAGCTGTCGCCGTCCCGCGCCTCATCGACCGTCAGGACGCCGCCCCCGTGCGCCTCCGAGACCACGGGCAGGTCGGTGGTCGCGCCCTCGACCGGTCCCGGGTCCCGGACCATCACCGGCATGAGCGGCATCCGGGTGGCGCCGAGGCCGGTGAGGTCGAGCCCGTCGTACGGGTCCTCCACGGTGCAGCGTATGGTCGACCAATCGGCCATCAGCTCCGCCAACTCCTGCTCCACGACGGCCGGTTCGTCGTAGGGGCGGGTCACCACGATGCGGTGCGCGTCGCCCGGGGTCCGGGCGCACCGGACCGCGGTCAGCCCCGGGCGGGTGCGGGACTGCCAGCCGTGGACGCGGGCTTGGGCGAGCCAGAAGGCGGCGGCGTTGTCGTTGGCCCGTTCGAGCCGGCTGTTGGTGTTCACGGCAGGACCGTAACCCGGTGCTCCGGTTCCCGGTTCCGCCGTCCCAGGCTTGGCCGGATGAAGCCTGGGAGGCGCACGACTTCTCCCCGTGCGCCCCCTCGTGCACCGCCGATTTTCGGTCAATTTCGCGCCGATCCCTCCCGCTTGGGCAAATCCGCAGCCCAGACCAGCCGGCCGGGCGCACCGGAGCCGGACGCCCCAGGAACCGTCCCGCGACAACCAGCCACCGTTGCCCCGGCCCTCTTCCCAGAAAGGTCGACGGGTGCCACGCTTCGTGATCGAATGCATCACGCCAAATTGCCATGTCGACATAGCGTCGGATGGTGAACTTGTCACAACGGCAATGGTCCACCCGATAGATTTCGATCTTGGCCAGCAGTGCCGCACCACCCACACCACACCACCGAGGGGGCTTGAGCGCCTTGAGCAGGGTGAGCAGGAGCGACGCGGGTCCTGACAGCGGCCAGGCGGCGGCCGGCAGCTCGGGTCGGTCCGCGAGAAGCACTGGCACCGCCGCGATCGCCACCACCCGCACCTCCGGCACCCCGGGCGCCGCCTCGCACTCCTCGTACTCCGCGGTGCCCTCCCCCGGGGCGGGCACCGGCATCGGCCCCGGCGCGGCGCCGGCCACGGCGGACCACGGCGCGGCGGCATCCTACGGAGGACAGCCCGCCTACGGGGGCCAGCCGGCCTTCGGCGGACAGTCCTTCGGCGGACAACCAGTCAGCCGAGGACCCGTCAGTCCCGGCCAGACCTACGGCGGCGAGCACCCGGGCCATTCCAGCCACCCGGGACATCCCGCCCACCCCGGCCATTCCGGCCACCCGGGCTACGGCGGCCAGCTCGGTCACCCCGGTCATTCCGGCCACCCCGGCTACGGCGGCGGCACCCCGGGCCCGAACGGCGGCGGCACCGTCGCCGCCGGGCCGGGCGGCGGTCCGCTCGGCGGCCTCGCGCTCGGCTCCGGCCACGGCCCGCTGGGTCACGGCGGGCCCGGAGCGAACGGCTCCCCGACCCCGGTGACGGCCTCCGCCCCGCGCAAGCTGTCCGGCCGGCGCCGCCGGGAGACCGTCGCGGTGCTGATCTTCGGCGGCGCCCCGATCTTCGAGAGCTCCATCCCGCTCTCCGTCTTCGGCGTGGACCGCCAGGACGCCGGGGTGCCCCGCTACCGCCTGCTGGTCTGCGCCGGCGAGGAGGGCCCGCTGGCCACCACCGGCGGACTGACCCTCTCCGCGCCGTACGGCCTGGAGGCGCTCGCCCGGGCCGGCACGATCGTCGTACCGGCCTGGCGCTCAATCTCCCAGCCCCCGCCGGTCGAGGCGATCACCGCCCTGCGCAAGGCCCACCACGAGGGCGCCCGGATCATCGGGCTCTGCACCGGCGCCTTCGTACTGGCCGCCGCCGGCCTGCTCGACGGCCGCCCGGCGACCACCCACTGGATGTACGCGCCGACGCTGGCCAAGCGCTACCCGCGGGTCCACGTCGACCCGCGCGAGCTGTTCGTCGACGACGGCGACGTGCTCACCTCGGCCGGCACCGCCGCCGGCATCGACCTGTGCCTGCACGTGGTGCGCAGCGACCACGGCGCCGAGGCGGCCAACGCGCTGGCCCGCCGCCTGGTGGTGCCGAGCCGCCGCGGCGGCGGAGGACAGGCCCAGTACATCGATCAGTCTTTACCTGAAGAGATCGGCAACGACCCGCTGGCCGAGGTGGTCACCTGGGCGCTGGAGAACCTCAACCAGCAGTTCGACGTCGAGGTGCTGGCGGCTCGCGCGTACATGAGCCGGCGCACCTTCGACCGGCGGTTCCGCACGCTCACCGGCAGCGCGCCGTTGCAGTGGCTGATCACCCAGCGGGTGCTCCAGGCGCAGCGGCTGCTGGAGACCTCGGAACTGTCGGTGGACGACGTCGCGCGCCGGTGCGGGTTCCGTTCGCCGGTGGCGCTGCGCGGGCACTTCCGCCGCCAGCTCGGGGTCTCCCCGGCCGCGTACCGGACCAGCTACCGGGCCCGCCGTCCCGGTCAGCAGCCGACCGCGCCGGCCGGTGCGCTCGGCGACCTGCGGCTGTCCGGAGCGATCCCGCACCCGGCGGGCGCGGTCGTCCCGGCGGGCGGTCCGCTGTTCGGCGGGGCCCACGGCATGCCGTCGGGGCAGCCGTTCCCGGCCGGTCCGGGCGCGCCGCTCCCGGTCGGCTCGCACGGGCAGCCGGTGCCGCACGGTCAGCACGGGCAGCCGGGCGGCCATGGCCAGCCCGGCGGGTTCGGCCCGGGCCAGGTCGGGACGCCGACCGGCCAGGCCTTCCACGCCCGCGGCGGTCAGCCGTACCCGCACCAGCAGGCCTCGCAGCAGTCGCACCCCGGGCAGCAGGGTGCGGCTGGGCGCGGTCCGCTGCGGCCGCCGGTGGTTCCGCCGCAGGCCGGATCGGGGACCGGTCGTCCGCCGCGCACCGCCGAGCACGCGGCGGCGGAGGACGGCCTCCCCCAGCCGGGGGTGCGCGGTCAGGGCCAGGGGCACCGGAGCGCGGCCGAGCGGCCCGCGGACGACCCCGGTTCGGCCGGGCGCGGCCACGGCGCGGCCACCGGACGGATGCCGGCCCCGGCCGGGCAGCCGGGCTCCGGCCCGGGCGAGCTCCGCGGCCGCCAGGCCCGGGCTCCGCAGGTCCGCGGCCAGGCCGGCCGGCCCGCGCCCGAGGGCGCCCGGGCGGCGCGCGAGGTCCGGACCGGACGGGACGGCCACACGGTCCTGACCGGCCGGGAGGGCGAGCACCCGGACGGCCACGGCACGCACGACGGACCGGAGGAGCACCAGGCCGAGGCACCCCGCTCGGCTCCACCGGTCCCCGCGGCGCGTGATCGCGCCGTAGGGTGAGTTGTGTGAATGACCGTTTGGTATGGATCGACTGTGAGATGACCGGCCTCGACCTCGACCAGGACGCCCTGGTCGAGGTCGCGGTGCTGGTGACGGACTCCGAGCTGAACATCCTCGGCGAGGGCGTGGACGTCATCATCCGGCCGCCGGCCGAGGCGCTGGCGAACATGCCCGAGGTGGTGCGCGAGATGCACACCGCCTCCGGGCTGCTGGAGGAGCTGGAGCAGGGCGTGACCCTGGCCGAGGCCGAGGAGCGGGTGCTCGCCTACGTGCGCGAGCACGTGCCGGAGGCCGGGAAGACCCCGCTGTGCGGCAACTCGGTGGCCACCGACCGCGGCTTCCTGGCCCGGGACATGCCGGCCCTGGAGAAGCACCTGCACTACCGGATCGTGGACGTCTCCTCGATCAAGGAGCTGGCCCGCCGCTGGTACCCGAAGGCGTACTACAACAGCCCGCAGAAGGGCGGCAACCACCGGGCGCTCGCCGACATCCGGGAGAGCATCGACGAACTGCGGTACTACCGCGAGGCGGTGTTCGTCCCGCAGCCCGGCCCGGACGCCGACACCGCGCGGGCGATCGCCGGGAAGTACCAGGCCCCGGCGGGCTGAGCCCGGGCCCGCCCCTGGCGGCCCACCCCGGAACCGCCCGGAACCGCCCGGCGGACCCCTGTCGGAGGGACCGGGAAGGTGCCCGCGTTCGCCGGAGCGAAACCCTGGCGCGAGCACCCTCTCGGATCCTGTAGAGTTCTTCCTGTCGGAACGGGAACGCGAGAGCGGGAACGGGCCGGACAGATGGTGGGTGTAGCTCAGTTGGTAGAGCACCTGGTTGTGGTCCAGGTGGCCGCGGGTTCGAGTCCCGTCACTCACCCCAGAGCCTGAGGGGCCGATCTCTTCAAGAGATCGGCCCCTCAGGCGTTTTCGCCCCCCTCGGCCAAACACGGCCTCGGTCGAACACCGCCTCAGCCGGACACCGCCTCAGCTGCGCACGCGCCCCCTCGTCCGCGTGTGCGCTCCCTCACACGCGCCCGCCGGATCGGCTTTGCGGCGACCCCTGCCCCCAGAAGCTACCGACTAGTAACATCGTCGCCATGACCACTCCCACGATCGGCCAGATGCTCGACTCCACCGTGCCGATGGCGCACACCCTCAAGCTGGAGTACCTGGAGACCACCCCGGAGCGCGCCGTGCTCCGCCTCCCGGACCAGCCCGCGTACCACAACCACGTCGGCGGCCCGCACGCCGGCGCGATGTTCACGCTGGCCGAGTCCGCCAGCGGCTGCATCGTGCTCGCCGCCTTCGGCGACCAGCTGTCCCGGGCCGTGCCGCTCGCCGTGAACGCCGAGATCGCGTACAAGAAGCTGGCCATGGGCGAGGTCACCGCCACCGCGCTGCTCGGCCGCCCGGCCGCCGAGGTCGTCGCCGAGCTGGACGCCGGCGGCCGCCCCGAGTTCCCGGTCACCGTCGAGATCACCCGCGCCGACGGCGCCGTCACCGGCGTGATGACGGTCACCTGGACCCTGCGCCCCAACTCCTGACCGCCACCCGGTCGGTGGCCCCGGGAGAACAGGCCCGGGGCCACCCGTACGATGACTGTCCGTGACGGCGGGCGTGACCTCACCGCCCGGCCGCTCGTTCTCGATTCACGTGCGAGCCAATCACGCGACCAAGCCCCAGGAACCCGTCCCCCGCGGCGCCCCGCGCGGCGTCGCCGGCGCCCGCCGCGGGATCGCCCAGCGGCTGCCCCGCCCCCGGGTCCTCGCGGCCGCCGGGGCCCTGCTCGCACAGCTCTGGGGATTCGGCGCCCCCGGGGCGTACGCGGCCACCGCCGACCCGGTACCGGACCCGGCCCGGCCCACCGTCCGCCGCGCGCTGCAGGCCGCACCGGCACTCGACCGGCCGGTGCTCGACAGGCCGGTACTCGACGGACCCGCCCTCGACGGGCAGTCAGCCGAACGTCCCGTCGGGTCCGGACCGCCGGGCCGCTCCCCCGGGCCCGCCGGGGAGCCGACCGGCAACGGCCCCGCCGGCGGGATCACCGGCGTCGCCGGAGCCGTCGGCGGCACCCTCCAGGAACGCATCCGGGCCGGCGGCCTGCCCCTGCCCGGCCAGCGGGCGGCCGTCCCCGACGCCTTCGCGCTCGCCTCCGGCCTGCTCGGCACCGTCCCCGCCCAGGCCCGGCCCGACGGCCCCCGCGCCTCCCGCGAGGGCGAACCCGCCGACCCGCCCTCCGCCACCCGGCACCGCGGCGGCGCCCTCTCCACCGTCCCCCGGCAGCGCGAGGCCGCGACGGAACCCCTGCTCCAGGAGGCGGCCACCGCCGTCGACGAGGGCGGACCCACCGCCGAAGCCGGCAGCACGGCGGACTCCACCGCCACCCCCGCGCCGGATCACGACAGCACGCCCAAGACGACGGCCATCGCCGACACCGCCACGGCGGCCGGCTCCGGAGACGGCTCCGCCACCGCGACCGCCGTCCTCGTCCCCATCGCCGCCGGACTCCTGCTCACCGGAGCGGCCATGTGCAAGCACCGCGGACTGCCACGCGGCCACTGAGCGGCCCCGGCCGCGGCGGACCGCCCCGTAGGCATGGGGACGCTGCGCAGCCGCGAGAAGGCGGCGGGACGCCTCCGGTCACCGGGCCCAGGGCCGGGCGGCAGCGCTCCACCCCCACCTAAGGCGTGGCCAGGTCCACGGCCAGCAGCGGGAGTTCGCGTCCCGGGATCGAACCGGACGGGACGGCGCCGATCCGGATGGCGCCCATCGCGAGGTAAAACGGCTCGGCGTTCGGGTCGGATTCGATGACGAGCCGAGACAGGCCGAGTGCCACGGCCAGGCCCCTCGCCCGCTCGAACAGCGCGCGGCCGACGCCACGGCCGATCGACTCGGGCTCGATGAAGAGCAGGTCCAGCGACCCGGTCGGCGGCGCCCCGGAGAGCGAGACGAAGCCCAGGACCCGCCCGTCGTCCTCGGCCACCGCCGTGGCCGACCGCTCGATCACACCGGCGTCCACGGTCAGCTCCGCCCGGCAGTCGGCCATGAACGCCTCGTCGTAGCCCCAGTACGCCTTGGACCGCAGCGCGATGCCGGTGAGCAGCGCGGCCTCCTCCGGCCGGGCCGGTCTGATCTCCATGACGCCCCCTCGGGTCGCTGGCCGGACGGCAGCGCCATTGTCGGCCGCGACTCGGTCGCCTGCAAACGGTTTTACGGCCGGCGGAGCGGGCGCGGAGAAGCGGTGCGGAGAAGCACCCGCAGGACCGCCGAACCCCCTACCGCGACGAGCGGCCCGTCAGCGGAACACCCCCGGCGGCGGTTCCGGGGACGGGGCCGCCGTGGCGTCCGTCGCCGGGACGGCGCCGGCCGCGAAGTCGGTGAGGGCGCGGCCGTGTTCGACCCGGGCGTGGGCGGAGTCGGAGGCGGCGCGGCGGGTGAGTTCGGCGATCGGCAGCGGGGTGTGGGCTGCGGCCAGGACGAGGTTGCCGAAGCGCTTGCCGCGCAGCACGGCGGGGTCGGCGATCAGGCAGAGCTCGGGGAAGACCGCGGCGAGGGTGGCGACCTGGGAGCGGGCGAAGGGCAGGGCGCCGCCGTCGGCGATGTTGGCGGCGTACCAGCCGCCGGGGGCGAGGGCGCGGGCGGCGAGGGTGGTGAACTCGACGGTGGTGCAGTGGGCCGGGGTGCGGGCCCCGGAGAAGACGTCGGTGATCACCAGGTCGACGCTGTCCTCGGGGGTGCGTTCCAGCACGCCGCGGGCGTCCGCGCCGCGCACCTTGATCTGCCAGCCGCGTTCCAGGGGGAGTTCGGCGCGGACGAGTTCGGTGAGCGCGGTGTCGATCTCGGCGACCTGCTGGCGGGAGCGCGGCCGGGTCGCGGCGGTGTAGCGGGCGAGGGTGAGGGCGCCGCCGCCGAGGTGCAGGACGGTGAGCGGGCGGCCGGGCGGGGCGACCAGGTCGATCAGGTGGCCGAGCCGGCGCTGGTACTCGAAGCCGAGGCGGGTGGGGTCGGCGAGGTCGACGAGGGACTGCGGGGCGCCGTCGATCAGCAGCGACCAGGCGGCGGGGCGGTCGCGGTCGGGGCGCAGCTCGGCGAGGCCGGAGCCGACGGGGCGGCTGAGCGGGCCCTGGGCGTGGGTGCGTCCGCCCGGTCCGGTGGTGGCCTCGGGTTCCGGTCCGCGTGCGGCTCTGCTGCTTCGTCCCATGGCGGCCATTATCGCCGCCGCCGGGGGACGTCCGCTGGTCAGGGGCGTGCCACGGGGGCCCGGCCGGAGGTCGACTGGCCCGGCGGGGTCCGCGCGGCACGCCCGCTAGAACGGGCCGAGGCCGCCCGCGGTGAGTGTGCAGGCGGCCTCGCAGAGGGCGGATCGGAGGACCCAGGCGTCGGTGGGGCGGGCGGTGCGGCCGGTGCCGGAGGGCGGGATCACCCAGCGCGGGTCGGTGGCGGCGGGCAGCAGGGCGCCCGCGGTACAGGAGCTGCCGGGCAGGTGCCAGGTCTCCCAGGTGCCGGCTGGGACGAGGAAGGAGACGGTGCTGCCGTTGCGGCTCTGCAGGACGACTCCGCAGGCGCGGCGCAGTCTCAGGATGTCGACGGCCTCCAGGCCGTGCCGCAGGGCGACGGTCACGGTGTCGCAGGCGCTGACGACGGCGCCCTCCTCGGGGACGGTGCGCTCGCGCCGGTGGCCGCCGCGGGGGAGGCGGCCGCCTTCGACCGGTCCCCGGCCGGAGAGCCGGTCGTCGGCGGGTTCGGGGAGCAGGGCGGGGGCCGCGCCGGCGAGCACTCCCCCGGGGACGGGTCGGTACTGCGGCAGTCCGGTGGCCATCATGGGCTCTCCTGTACCTCGTCGGGTCCGGAAGCACAGCCGTTGGGAGGGGCCACCCGGCTGGGACGGGCCGGGCGACGGCGTGGGCTTCTTCCTCGTACCAGGACAACGCGGGGGTCGTGGCGCAGGCCACGGGGCGCATTACAGCAAGGCATGGCATTTCATGGCGGATACCCCGCAACATCGCCCTTTTTACCCGGGGTTGACACGATATGTCCCACCAACCGAATGTGTCCGCTCGGTGACTCCGAGTACTCTCGGCGCCATGGCAGCCACCCCACCGGCCGAGCCGAACCGTCCGTCCCCCAACGCCGTGATGCGCGCACTGCGCGGCGACCGCTCTCCCGGCGAGTTCGCCACGGCCGTCCGCAGGGCCGCCCGCGAGATCGGCGAGCACGTGTCCTGCGACGCCCGGTACGTCGGGCGGGTCGAGTCCGGTGAGATCCGCTGCCCCAACTACGCCTACGAGCGGGTGTTCCGGCACATGTGGCCGGACCGCGCGCTCACCGACCTCGGCTTCGCCCCCCGGACCTCCGTCCGCCGCCGCCCGGCGGACCGGTCCGTCGGGTGGAACGAACCCCCTCCGCTCCACCCGACGTTCCCGCCCCCGCCCGCCCCGCGCTCACCTCTCTCCACTCAACTCCCGTACGCTGCCTCGCCGTACACGGATCCAGCCGCACCGGACGGGCCCCCGTGGCCGAGCCGCGGGACGGTGCCCAGGGGGCCCGATGGATCGCCCAATCTCGACGAGGAGAACGACGACGTGCGTCGCCGTACGTTCCTGGCCGGCGGCACCACCGCGCTGGCCTCCGTGATCGGCATCGACCGACCGGCCTCGGCGGCCGGCCGGCAGGCCGGCGCCGACGGCGCCCCCGGTGCGCTCGCCGGCCAAGGCGCCTTCCCCGGTGCGGAGTTCACCGCGCCGTCGCTGCTCGGCGGCGAACCGCTGGTGCCCGGCCGGCCCGGGCCGGTGGGGCCGCTGCGCCGGGTCGGCGCCGCCGAGGTGCTCGGCGTGGAACAGGCCGTCCGGGAGATCCGGCTGGCCGACGACGCGCACGGCGCCGACGCCCTGTACGAGCTCGCCGGGCGGTCGCTGCGCAACGCGTACGTGCTGCTCAACGAGTGCGAGTACAGCCCGGAGACGGAACGCCGGCTGCAGACCGGGGCGGGCGAACTCGCCATCTCCGTCGGCTGGTTGGCCCACGACTCGAACCGGCTCGCGGACGCCCGCTCGTTCTACTCCGAGGCGCTCGCCACCGCCCGGATGGCCGGGGACTCCGCTCTGGAGGCGCACGTCTTCTGCAACAGCGCCTTCCTGGCCAGGGACGCCGGCCGCCCGCGCGAGGCGCTGCGCGCCGCCCAGGCCGGGCAGGTCGCCGCCCGGGGCCTGGGCTCCGAGCGGCTGCTCGCCCTGCTGGCCATGCGCGAGGCCGGCGCCTGGGCGCTGCTCCAGGACCGCGTCTCCTGCGAGCGCGCGCTCGGCCGGGCGTACGCCCTCTTCGACCGGGGCCCCGGCGGGCGGGACCCGGAGTGGATGTCCTTCTTCGGCGAGGCCGAGATCGCCGGCCTCCAGTCGCAGTGCTGGTCGGCGCTCGGCGACTGGGACCGCGCGAGCGAGCAGGCCGGGCTGGCGATAGCGCTCCAGAAGCCGCACTTCGTCCGCAACCGGGTGCTGTACACCGCCGAGCTGGCCCACGACCGGCTCGGCCGCGGGGACCTGGCGGGGGCGGCGCACCACGGCTCGGCCGCCGTCGCGCTGTTCGGCGCCGTCCGCTCGGCCCGGATCCGGAGCATGCTCGCGGACACCGCCGGACGGCTGCGCCCGCACGTCGCGGTGCCCGAGGTGCGCCGGTTCCTGACCGACTACGACCGGGCGGCGGCCGCCTGAGCCCCGCCGCCCGGCTTGGCCTCGACGGGCCCCGGAGCCGCCCGGCACAGCCGGCTCAGTGCCCGGCGGCCAGGCCCTCCAGGTGGGACAGGTCGTTCCAGACCTCCACCGCCGGGGCGCCGTACTCCCAGGACAGCACGCACAGCGCGGCCGTACCGAGCTTGAACCGCTGGGCGTACTCGGGCGGCAGGCCCAGCCAGCGGGCGGTGAGGATGCGCAGCAGGTGGCCGTGGGCGAACAGGATCACGTCCCGGTCGGCGCAGTGCATCACGGTGGTGTCCGGGGCGGGGACGCCGTGCTCCTCGTTGAGGCCGGCCAGGAAGGCGTCCACCCGGGCGGCCACCTCGGAGAGCTTCTCGCCGCCGGGCACCCCGTCGCGCCAGATCAGCCAGCCGGGCTGGTCGCTGGAGCGGATGTCCGCGCCGGTGCGGCCCTCGTACCGGCCGTAGTCCCACTCCATCAGCTCCGGACGCTCCACCGCGCGGTCGCCGAAGCCGGCCAGCTCGCAGGTCTCCTTGGCCCGGCCGAGCGGGCTGGTGTAGACGAGCGCGTCCGGCAGCCCGTTCCAGGGGGCCTTGGCGAGGCGGGCGCCGAGGGCCCGGGCCATCGCCCGGCCCTCCTCGGTCAGCGGGATGTCGGTGCGGCCGGTGTGGCGGCCGGTGGCGGACCACTCGGTCTCGCCGTGGCGGACCAGCACGATGCGGGCGGGCATGGGGACTCCTAGCGACGGGGCGGTGGCAACGGTCGGTCGGTCTCACCATTGAGCACCGGGCTCCATGATCCCCCACCCGGGCGGCGACCACGATCGAGGGGCCCGTCCCGGCGGCCGCGGGACCGGGGGCGGCAGGTGTCCGGTTCCGGCCGCGGACCGGCGGGGGCGGACGTCCGGTTCCGGCCGCGGACCGCCTCTCCAACGGCCGGTCCGCACCGCGTTGTCGGACCCGGATGCGACACTGGGCCGCACCATGAACGTCTCGACGAACGTCCCGCCGCGCGGGCCCGCTGAGCCGCTCGCCCAGCGGCTCGCGGAGCTGCGCGGACCGGCCCCGCAGCGCAGTCTGAACGCCCGCTCCCTCGCCGCGCTGGCCGCCAACCCGGGCTGCCACCGCCGCGCCGTGCTCGACGCGGCCGGGGTGGACAAGTCGGTGCTGGCGGCCCGGCTCGGCCGCCCCGCCCCCTTCGGCCAGTCCCCCTTCGCCATCGCCCGCGGCGTGATCTTCGAGTCCCGGCTGAAGGCCGACGGCTACGCCCCGCTGCTGGAGCCGCTCCGCCACCACCTGGGCCTCCCGGCGGACGGGCACGCCCCGCTCCTGGTGCCGGACCTGCTGCACCGCTCGGGCCCGGCCGTGCGCGCCGACCGGACGGCCGAGGCGCTGGCCCTGGCCGCCGCCGACCCGGAGGCCTGGACGCTGCTGGACCACCCGATGCTGCGCCTGGGGGTGGCCGGCAGCACCGCCTACCTGGAGCCGGACGCGCTGGTGGTGCACGGCGGGCGGTGCACCGTGGTCGAGATCAAGTCCTTCCCGGTGCTGGACGGCGGCGCCGACCCGGCCAAGGTCGGCGCCGCCGCCCGGCAGGCCGCCGTGTACGTGCTGGCGCTCCAGCGGCTCGCCGCCGCGGCGGCCGGGCAGCCGCTCGCCGAGGACCCGTACACCGAGCAGCGGCTGCCGGGCAGCCCGCGCACCAGCGTGCTGCTGGTCTGCCCGAAGGACTTCGGCAACCGGCCGACCGCGGTCGCCGTGGACGTCCGCCGCGAACTGGCCACCACCCGCCGCCAGCTGGGCCGGATGACCGGCATCGGCCGGCTGCTGGCGGCGCTGCCGCCGGACGCCGACTTCGACCTGGCCGCCGACGAGGACGGCGCGCCGGCCCGGACCACCGAACAGCTGGCCGCCTCGGTCGAGGCGGTGCCCGCCGCGTACAGCCCGGACTGCCTCTCCACCTGCGAACTCGGCTTCCACTGCCGCGCCCGGGCCCGCTGCGACGACCGGGTCGAGCAGCTCGGCCGGGGCGTGCGCGGCGAGCTGGGCAGCATCCGTACGGTCGCCGAGGCGCTGGCCGCCGCCGGCACCAAGAGCGAGGACCTGGACGGCGCGGACGACGCCGCCGAGCGCCTGGCCTACGCGGCCGCCCTGCGCGCCGAAGCCCTGGGCGCCGGCGCCATGGGGGCGGAAACCCAAGGGGCTCGCGCATGAGCCTGCTCACCACCCTCGCCCGGCTGGAGGCCGTCCGCAGCGGCCGGGCCGAGCCGCTGGCCACCGTCCGGCACCGGCACCTGTCCGACCGCCCGATGGTGCTGGTCCCGCTGACGGCCGCCGGCGAGTCCGGCGCGCCGCTCGCGGTGATGCTCGGCACCGACCGGGACGCGCCCCGGCTGCACCTGGTCCCGCAGCCGCTCAACCGCACCCTGCGGTTCGACTTCCTGGCCGAGCTGGCCGCCGACCTGCTGCCCTACCTGGAGTCCTTCGCCGAGGACGTCGAGCAGATCGAGGGCTCCGAGAAGGACCCGGAGACCGGCGAGAAGACCCAGGTGTTCCGCGAGCTGTGCGCGGACGCCCCGCAGCTGGTGGTGCCGAACGGCGCGGGCGTGCACCACCTCGCCCTGATCGGCCGCTCGACCCGCTTCCGCCGCACCGCCGAGGACGAGGAGCCGGGCCCGTACCCGGCGCCGGTCCGGGTGCCGCTGCTCGGCCGCTGGCTGACCCACCTCACCGACCGCGCCCAGGTGCCCGGCTCCTCGCTGCTGCTGCCGATGACCGGCCTGCTGGCCCGGCACTGGGCGACCGGCCAGAGCCACCTGGAGGACCAGCACCTGGCGGCCCGGCTCGCCTGGCACCGCCCGCCGGACGGCCTGACCGGCGCGCGGGCGGCCGAGCTGGCCGAGTCCGCCCGGGACGACCGGGGTCAGCTGCTGCACCCGCCGGCCGGTCCGGCCACCGACCCGCGCTTCGACGAGTTCGTGCTGGCCCCGGCGATCGCCCGCTACGACTCCGCCGTGGGCGCCCTGCAGCACAGCGCCGAGCAGCGCGACGAGGCCGCCGCCGCGCGCGCCCGGACGGCCGTGCGGGCGGCGGTGACGGCGCTGGAGGAGGCGCTGGCGTCGGTCCTGCTGCCCACCTGGCGGGACGTCTGGCAGGGCCTGGACCTGCTGCGCGCCCTGCCGCCGGCCGGTCACCTGGCGGAGCGCTGGACGGGCGACCGCTGGTCCTACACCGGCCACCGGGACCGGCTGGCGGCCGGCGAGCCGCCGCAGCCCCGGCAGGACGACGCCGTCACCGCCGCCCGCAAGCTCGCCCAGCGCGAGCGCGAGCAGGCCCGCCTGGACGTCCAGGAGGCGCTGGACGACCCGCTGGCGATGGCCGAGCACCGGCTGTCCGGCGAGGCGTTCAGCGGCGTGGTGACGGAGGTGGTGCCGGACTGGGACACCACCGGCCGCTCCCCCAAGCCGCGCCCGCTGGTCACCCTGCGCACCGCCGACCGACCGCACGCGGACCTCGGCCGGGAGGTGCACCGGGTGCACGGCCCGAGCCCGCAGAAGGCCGAGATCGTCGCGGTGGACACCGCCGAGGGCACCCTCACCCTGCGGGTGCTCTCCGGCATGGGCCGCAGGAAGGAGCCGGAGCCGGGCAGCCTGCCCGAGCCCGGCGAGCCGGTCACCTTCACCCTGTTCGAGCTGACGGTGCGCCAGTCCGCGCCGCTGCCCGAGCCGGACGACACCCCCTGGACCCACGGCGGCCCGCCCGGCGCCGCGCCCGTACCCGCCCCGTCCGTCTCCGAGGAGTGGGAGTGATGACCACCTCGATCCCCGAGCAGGCCCCGGGCGCGGCCGCCGACGCCGCGGTGGCCCGGATCCTGGCGGCCACCGTCCGTCCGCCGGCCGGCGCCCCGCGCGGCGTGGTGGTGGACTCCCCGCCCGGTGCCGGGAAGTCGACGCTCGTGGTGCGGGCCGCCCGCGAGCTGGTCGGGGCCGGCGAGCGGCTGATGATCGTCGCCCAGACCAACGGCCAGGTGGACGACCTGGTGGGCCGACTGGCCGAGAAGGCACCGGAGTTGACGATCGGCCGGCTGCACGCCGCGGACTCCCGGCCCGGTCCGGAGGTGCTGAAGCACGCCAACGTCACGCCCTCCGACAAGGTCGCCGACCTGGTCGAGCACGACGTGGTGATCTCCACCTCGGCCAAGTGGCAGTGGGTGCGGACGGAGGCGCCCTGGCGGCACGCGATCGTCGACGAGGCGTACCAGATGCGCTCGGACGCCCTGCTCGCGGTGGCCCGGCTGTTCGAGCGGGCGCTGTTCGTCGGCGACCCGGGCCAGCTGGACCCGTTCACCGTGGTCGGCACCGAGCAGTGGGCCGGGCTGTCGTACGACCCGTCCGGCAGCGCGGTGGTCACCATGCTGGCGCACAACCCGGAGATCGAGCCGCACCGGCTGCCGGTCTCCTGGCGGCTGCCCGCCAGCGCCGCGCCGCTGATCTCGCGGGCCTTCTACCCGTACACGCCGTTCCGCTCCGGCACCGGCCCGGACGACCGCCGGCTGACGGCCGCCGTCCGCCCGGACGGCTCGGCGCTGGACGCGGTGATCGACCGGGCCGCCGAGCACGGCTGGGCCCTGCTGGAACTGCCCGCCCGGCACACCGTACGGACCGACCCGCAGGCCGTGGCGGCCGTCGCGGCCACCGTCCGCCGGCTGCTGGAGCGGGGGCTGACGGCCCACTCCGAGCAGGGCGAGGCCCCGCTCACCGCGGACCGGGTCGCCGTCGGCACCGCCCACCGGGACCAGGCGGCGGCCGTGCGCGCGGCCCTGCTCAAGGCGGGCGTGCCGGTGGACGGCGCGGCCGGTCCGGCCGTCACGGTGGACACCGCCAACCGCCTGCAGGGCCGCGAGTACGACGTCACCGTGGTGCTGCACCCGCTCTCCGGGCGCCCCGACGCGACCGCCTTCCACCTGGAGACCGGCCGGCTCTGCGTGCTCGCCTCCCGGCACCGGCACGCCTGCATCGTGGTGGCCCGGGCCGGGATCGCCGAACTGCTGGACGAGCACCCCGCGACCGAGCCGGTGCAGCTGGGCGTCCCGGTGGCCTTCCCGGACGGCTGGGAGGCCAACCACCAGGTGCTGGAGCACCTGGGCCGCCACCGGGTCCACCTGCGCTGAGGCCCGTCCGCCCGGCCGCCGGGGTCAGTCCTCGGTCTCGCAGACGGCGTAGGCCACCACCGACCCCCGCTCCGCCTGCGCGCTCCAGCCGCGCGCGTCGGCGGTGGGGCCGTCGGCGCGCACCGGACCGTCCGCGTCCGGCTGGAGCCGGTACCCGCCGCCGGTCAGGTGGGTGCCGGCCGGGCAGGTCGCCGTCGAGGCGCCGCCGGGGGCGCTCGGCTCCCCGGTGACCACCAGCGCCGTCTCGGCGGCCGCGGCGGGCGGGGCGACGGAGGCGGCGACCGCGAGCAGGGCGCCCAGCAGGGACAGGACGGACAGGGCGAGGGCCGTCAGGCCTCTTCTCACGCGCATGGGGGTTCTCTCCGGTTCGTCGGCTTCATCGGCTTCGTCGGCTGCCTCGGCTTCGTCGGGCAGCCCGGGCGCACCGGGTGCACCGGGCGCACCCGGACAACCGGTTCGCATGCGATCCGGAAGCGCGGCGCACGAGTCGCGCGCCCGGCGTGCGCCGGGGAATAGCGCTCGCGTGCGCACCGTTCCGCTACGGGCCCCCGCCGCGAGACAATGGACGGCGGCCACGACCGGGCGGCGCAGCCCGGAGCAGATTTCCCCCACCCCCACCCGAAACCCGGAGGTGTCCGTCCATGCCCGACTCCCCAGAGTCGTCCGAGCCCACCAGGCGCCTGCGTCCGGTGCAGCTGCTGTTCGAGCCGCAGTCCGCCGAACCCGAGCCGGAACGATTCTTCGACCTGGAGTCGATCGAGGACCCGGCGGAGCTGCTGCGCCGCTCCACGGAGCTGGCCCTGGCCTTCCGGGCCGCCGCCGAGCGGGCCACGGACTTCCAGGCGGTCGCCGCCGCGCAGCTCGCCGACCCGCGCCGGTTCGACGCGCTGTCCGACGCCGAGGTCGCCCGGCGGGCGGACTGGACCCCGGACTACGCCGCGAAGATGATCGAGTACGGCCGCACCCTGCTCCAGCCGCGCCGGCACGAGGACTGAGCGCCCGCGGCCGACACGGGCCCCTGGCATATGCGCGGCGGGGAAGGGTACGCCGTCCCCCGCCGCGCTGTCCGGCGAACCGCGCTTTCCGTCGCACCGGGGGCGTGCGCCGCACAGGCTGCTCTCCGTGGAGATCTGGACGCAGCAATCGGTGACGCAGCAGTCGGTGTCGTACCCGTCGGTGATGCACCCGTCGGTGGAGTGCGTCGGCGCGGCCGGGGAGGCCTGGCTCGCTTCCGCCAGCGAGTACCCGCGCAGCATGCGGGCCCTGTGGGAGAGCCGCCCCTGGGCGCCCTCGGTACTGCCCTGCGGGCGCGCCTTCGACGTGATCAGCATGCCGGCGCTGTTCGGCCGCCGGGTGCTGGACGAGCTGTGGGCGTCCGGGCCTGGCTGCGGGCCGGTGGCCGTCCACCGGGGGCGGCTGCTGCTGTTCGTCCAGCCGGGCGCGGCGCCCCGGCTGCGCCGGCTGCTGGCCTGGGAGGAGTGGGCCCGGGACGTTCCGCCACTGCTGTGCCACGGCAAGGGCGACGCGGTGACCGTGCCGCCCCTGCAGCGGATGGTGAACAGCCCGGACTCCCCCGGGCAGGGCGCCGGCCGGTGGATCGTCGCGCCGGAGCGGCGCGACCCCCGGCTGCCCGGCGCCGCGGTGGTGCTGTGGGCCTGCGTCCGGGCGGCGCGCGAGCCGGGTGCGCCGGTTCCCGCCGGGGCGGCCGTCGTGACCGGGGGGTGAACGCGGGGCGGCCGTTATTCGATTTTGGCTCGGCCGCACGGCGCTGCTAGAGTCTTCTCTGTCAGCAGGCGCCGCTAGCTCAGTTGGTTAGAGCAGCTGACTCTTAATCAGCGGGTCCGGGGTTCGAGTCCCTGGCGGCGCACAGACAGCCGGAAGGCCCTTCGCGAGAGCGAAGGGCCTTCCGGCGTTTCGGCGTTCCGGCGTTCCGGGTTTCCACGGCCGGAGGAGCGTCCCGGGCCGCCCGCCGGAGCGGACGGCCCGGGACGACGGGCTCAGCGGCCGCGCAGCGCGCGGTAGCGGGCGACCAGCTCGGCGGTGGAGCTGTCCAGCTGCTCGGTGCCCTCGCCGGTGAGCAGCACCGGCTCGATCCGCTTGGCGAGCACCTTGCCCAGCTCGACGCCCCACTGGTCGAAGGAGTCGATGTTCCAGATCGCGCCCTGGACGAACACCTTGTGCTCGTAGAGGGCGACCAGCTGGCCGAGCACCGAGGGGGTGAGCTCGCCGGCCAGGAGGGTGGTGGTCGGGTGGTTGCCCTGGAAGGTCTTGTGCGGGACGAGCTCGGCGGGCACGCCCTCGGCCGCGACCTCCTCCGGGGTCTTGCCGAAGGCCAGCGCCTGGGTCTGGGCGAAGAAGTTGGCCAGCAGCAGGTCGTGCTGGGCGACCAGGCCTGCGGGCAGGTCGGCGACCGGCTTGGCGAAGCCGATGAAGTCGGCCGGGATGACCTTGGTGCCCTGGTGCAGCAGCTGGTAGTAGGCGTGCTGGCCGTTGGTGCCGGGGGTGCCCCAGACCACCGGGCCGGTCTGCCAGTCCACCGGGGTGCCGTCGCGGGTCACCGACTTGCCGTTGGACTCCATGTCCAGCTGCTGGAGGTAGGCGGTGAACTTGGACAGGTAGTGCGAGTAGGGCAGCACCGCGTGCGCCTGGGCGTCGAAGAACGCGCCGTACCAGACGCCGAGCAGGCCGAGCAGCAGCGGGACGTTCTGCTCCGGCGGGGCGGTGCGGAAGTGCTCGTCGACCAGGTGGAAGCCGTCCAGCATCTCGCGGAAGGCGTCCGGGCCGATGGCGGTCATCAGCGAGAGGCCGATCGCCGAGTCGTAGGAGTAGCGGCCGCCCACCCAGTCCCAGAACTCGAACATGTTGGCCGTGTCGATGCCGAAGTCCTGCACGCCCCGGGCGTTGGTGGACAGCGCGACGAAGTGCTTGGCCACCGCCTCGGTGCCGGCGCCCAGGCCGCCGAGCAGCCAGTCCCGGGCGGAGACCGCGTTGGTGATGGTCTCGATGGTGGTGAAGGTCTTCGAGGCGACGATGAACAGCGTCTCGGCCGGGTCGAGGTCGCGGACCGCCTCGTGCAGGTCGGCGCCGTCCACGTTGGAGACGAAGCGGACGTCGAGGTCGCGCTTGGCGTACGAGCGGAGCACCTCGTAGGCCATCGCCGGGCCGAGGTCGGAGCCGCCGATGCCGATGTTGACGACGGTGCGGATCGGCTTGCCGGTGTGGCCCTTCCACTCGCCGCTGCGGACCCGGTCGGCGAAGGCGGCCATCCTGTCGAGGACGGCGTGCACCGCGGGCACCACGTTCTCGCCGTCGACCTCGACCACGGCGCCGCGCGGGGCGCGCAGCGCCGTGTGCAGGACCGCCCGCTGCTCGGTGTTGTTGATCTTCTCGCCGCGGAACATCGCGTCCCGCAGCTCGGCGACACCGGTGGCGGCGGCCAGCTCGCGCAGCAGCTCCAGCGTCTCGTCGGTGACCAGGTGCTTGGCGTAGTCCACGTGCAGGTCGCCGACCTGGAGGGTGTAGCGGCGGCCGCGCTCCGGGTCGGCGGCGAACAGCTCGCGCAGGTGGGTGCCGCCCAGTTCGGTCCGGTGCTTGGCCAGGGCGGCCCACTGCGGGGTGCGGTCCAGCGGGGTGCGGGCGTCGGCACGGGTCTCCGACATCGGTGGGTCCTCGATTCATCTGGGTGCAGAAACCGGCAGGGCCAGGCGTGAGGGTTCGCCGAGGTCGTGCGGGTACTGGTGGTGCGCCGACTCCGTTGACGGCCTGCCCGGGTTCAGCCTATGCAACCCCGGGGCCGGTCGTGCGCATTCCGCCCGGCCACCGCTGCCGCCCCGTCACTTCCGTTCGGAGCGCAGGTCGAGTCCGCGCAGCACCTCGTCGACCAGCTCCGGATCGGCGCCGGGCTCGCTGCGGGCGGCGAGCATCTCGCGGCGGGAGGCGGCGATCATCTCCTGCTCGACGTCCCGGGCGGCCCGCCACTGGGCCATCCGCAGCTTGGCCTCGGCGGCCTCCTCCTCGGCGTAGTTCTCCGGGCAGAGCCGGGCCAGCCGGTCGTGCTGACGGTCCCGCAGGCGGTCGGCGACCTCGGCGGGCAGCCGGTCCTGCTCCTCCAGTTCGCCGAGCCGGTTGAGCCCGGCCTTGGCGGCCCGCCACCAGAGCTGGCGCACCGCCTGCTCGTGCTTGTCCTGGTCGATGTCCAGCTCGAACCGCTTGGCCAGCCAGGGCAGGGTGAGGCCCTGCACCAACAGGGTGAAGAGCACCACGCTGAAGGCGATGAAGACCAGCCGGCCGCGCTCGGGGAAGTCCTCGCCGGAGTGCAGGGTGAGCGGGATGGCGAGCGCCAGGGCGACGGTGGCCACGCCGCGCATGCCGGACCACCAGAGGATCACGCTCTCCTTCCAGCTGAACGGCGTGTCCTCCTCGTCGCCGGAACGCAGCCGCTTCGACAGCCAGCCGGCCGGCAGCAGCCAGAGCAGCCGGACCGCCACGACCACCGCGATGACCACGGCGGCGTCGCCGATGAAGCCGGTCCAGCCGCGGCCGGCCTCCTTGAGCACGGTGGCCAGCTCCAGGCCGATCAGTCCGAAGGCGACGCCGGTGATCAGGATCTCGACCACCTCCCAGAAGGCGTTGCCGACCAGCCGGTAGGCGACGGCGTCCGCGTCGGAGGCCCGCTCGGCGAGGTAGAGCGCGCAGACCACGACGGCGAGCACGCCGGAGCCGTGGATCTCCTCGGCCAGGGTGTAGGCGGCGAAGGGCACCAGCAGGTTGAGCGCGACCTGCTGGGTCGGGTCGTCCAGGCGCTCGGCGAGCTTGGTGTTGACCCAGCCGAGCGCGACGCCGACCACCACGGCCAGCACCGCGGACAGCACGAAGCGCAGCACCGCGTCGCCGCCCGAGAAGTCGCCGCTGACCATGGCCTCGATGGACAGCGAGTAGATGACGATCGCGGTGACGTCGTTGAACAGCCCCTCGCTCTCCAGGATCGCCACCAGGCGGCGGGGCAGCCCGACGCTGCCGGCCACCGCGACGGCGGCGACCGGGTCGGGCGGGGAGACCAGCGCGCCGACCGCGATGGCGGCGGCCAGCGGCAGGGCGGGCAGCAGCCAGTGCACGGCACCGGCCACGGCGACCGTGGTGACCACCACCAGGCCGATCGCCAGCAGCAGGATCGAGCGGGCGTTGGCCTTGAAGTAGCGCACCGAGGAGCGCCGGGCCACCGCGAAGATCAGCGGCGGCAGGACCAGCGGGAGGATCAGCTCGGGTTCGATGCTGACGTCCGGGATCTGCGGGACGAGCGCCATGACGATGCCGAGCAGGGTCATCAGCACCGGTTGTGGCACTCCGGTCTTCCGACCGAGCGGCATGGTCACCACGGAGGCGAGCAGCACCAGGAAGAACAGGGGCAGCTGGCCCACGGGGAGGTTCCTCTCGACGACGGACGGCTGAGCGCCGTCCAGGATAAATCTGACAATGCGCCCATCAGTGTCGACACGCTGAACAAAAGCTTGACCTCAAGCGCACTTCAGGCCCGAGGATCGTCGACAACGGATGGATCAAGAAGGCTCACGAAGGTTCGAGAAGGATCGAGAAGGGGCGGGAAAAGGCATGAAAGCGGTCACCGTGACGGGGAGCGGCGGTCCTGAGGTCCTACGGGTCGCCGAGGTGCCCGACCCGGAGCCCGGGCCGGGCGAGGTACGGGTACGGGTGTACACGGCCGGGGTGCAGCCGGTGGACCTCGCGATCCGGGAGGGGTTCCGTCCGCCGGGCCTGGCGGTCGAGCCGCCGTTCGTCCTCGGCAACGAGTTCGCCGGGGTGGTGGACGCCCTCGGACCGGACGCCGGCGACTGGCGGGTCGGGGACGAGGTGCTGGGCTTCCGGGTGCTGGGCTGCCAGGCCGACCGGGTCGTGGTCGACGCCGGCCGGCTGGTCGCCAAGCCCGCCGGGATGCCCTGGGAGCAGGCCGGCTCGCTCTCCGCCTCCGGCCAGACCGCGCACCTGGCGCTCACCGAGCTGGGCGTCGGCCCGGGCGACACCGTGCTGGTCCACGGCGCCGCGGGCGGGGTCGGCACGGTCGCCGTCCAGCTGGCCCGGGCCTGGGGCGCCACCGTGGTCGGCACCGCGAGCGAGCGCAACCACGCGTACCTGCGGGAGCTGGGCGCGGTACCGGTCACGTACGGCGAGGGGCTGGTGGAGCGGGTCCGGGCGGCGGCGCCGCAGGGGGTGACCGCGGCCTTCGACGCCGCCGGGCGGGGCGCCCTGGAGGCCTCCGTCGAACTGGTCGCCGACCGGGACCGGATCGGCACCGTGGTCGACTACCTGGGCGCCGAGCGGCTGGGCGTCCGGCAGCTGCGGGGCGAGCGGACGGCCGGGCGGCTGGCCGAGCTGGTGAAGCTCTGGGAGGCCGGCGCACTGCGGCTGGAGGTCGAGGAGTCGTTCCCGATCGAGCGGGTCGCCCAGGCCCACCGGCTGGTCGGCTCCGGGCACGTCCGGGGCAAGGTGGTGCTGACCATGTGAGCGCGCCGGGCTCCCCGCCCCGGGCCGATTGTGAGTTTCAGTCGCTGACCAGGTAATGTTCTCCACGTCAGCAGGCGCCGCTAGCTCAGTTGGTTAGAGCAGCTGACTCTTAATCAGCGGGTCCGGGGTTCGAGTCCCTGGCGGCGCACAGACAGCCGGAAGGCCCTTCGCGAGAGCGGGGGGCCTTCCGGCGTTTCGGCGTACGCCCGCGCGGTTTCCGCCGTACGCCCGTACGGGTCCCGCCGTCCGCCCGCGCGCCCCTCCGCTCCCGCGCCGCCGCACGCGCCCCCGCCCTCGCTCCCGCACGCGCCGGATGGCAGGAAAGGTGGGAAGCAGGTCATTGCTGCCACCGCTCCCCGTTGGGAGGCTGGCCGTATGAGAGCGCACAGCGTGGTCATCGTCCTCTTCGAGGGCGTGCAGAGCCTCGATGTGACCGGCCCCCTGGAGGTGTTCGCGGGGGCGGGCCGGGCCGCCGGGCAGCCCGCGGCCTACCGGGTCACCACCGCCTCCCCCGGCGGCGGGCCGGTGCGCAGCCACAGCGGACTGCGGCTGCTGCCGGACGCGGACCTGGCCGGGGTCGGGCCGGTGGACACCCTGCTGGTTCCCGGCGGGATGGACACCGGGCGCCCGGACCCGGCCCTGGTGGAGCGGATCCGGGAGCTGGCCGGAGCGGCCGAGCGGGTGGTGTCGGTGTGCACCGGGGCCTTCCTGCTCGCCGAGGCCGGGCTGCTGGCCGGGCGCCGGGCGACCACCCACTGGGCCTACGGCGAGGAGCTGGCCCGGCGGTTCCCGGACGTCGAGGTGGACCCGGACCCGATCCACGTCCGGGACGGCCGGATCGCCACCTCGGCCGGGGTCACCGCCGGGATCGACCTGGCGCTGGCCCTGGTCGAGGAGGACCTCGGGCGCGAGACGGCCCTGCTGGTCGCCCGCCACCTGGTGGTCTTCCTGCGCCGGCCGGGCAACCAGGCCCAGTTCAGCACCCAGCTGGCCGCCCAGGTGGCGGCCCGGCAGCCGCTGCGCGAGGTGCAGCGGTGGATCGCCGAGCACCCGGAGGCCGACCTCTCGGTCGAGGCGCTGGCCGACCGGTCGGCGCTGTCGCCGCGGCACTTCGCCCGGGCCTTCGCCGCCGAGGTGGGGGTGACCCCGGGCCGGTACGTGGACGGGGTCCGGCTGGAGGCCGCCCGGCGGCTGCTGGAGGACACCGACCACGGCATCGAGGAGATCGCGCGCTCCTGCGGCTACGGCACCCCGGAGGCGATGCGGCGCGCCTTCGTCCGGGCCCTGGCCGCCCCGCCCGCCGAGTACCGACGCCGCTTCCGACCCGAACCCACTGGAGGTCACTGATGCGCATCGCCATCCTGCTCTACCCCGAGTTCACCACCCTGGACGCGGTCGGCCCGTACGAGGTGCTGTCCCGGCTCCCCGGCGCCGAGGTGGTGTTCGCCGCCGCCGAACGGGGGCCGGTCCGCAACGACGTGCACAGCCTGGCGCTCACCGCGGACGCCGCCCTGGACGAGGTGGACTCGGCCGACCTGCTGCTGGTGCCCGGCGGGCCCGGGACGGAGGCCCAGCTGAAGGACCGGGCCGTGCTCGACTGGGTGCGCCGGATCGACGCGACCACCACCTGGACCACCTCGGTCTGCTCCGGCTCGCTGATCCTGGGCGCCGCCGGGCTGCTGGAGGGCCGCCGGGCCACCTCCCACTGGGGGGTCCTGGACCGGCTGCCCGGGTACGGGGCGGAGCCGACCGGGACGGAGCGGGTCGTCATCGACGGCAAGTACGCCATCGCCGCCGGGGTCTCGGCCGGGATCGACCTCGCGCTGACGCTGGCCGGCCGGATCGCCGGGGACACCGTCGCCCAGGCGATCCAGCTGCTGATCGAGTACGACCCCCAGCCGCCGTACGACTCCGGCGCGCTCGCGAAGGCGTCCCCCGAGGTGGTCGAGGCGGTGAACCGGCTGATGCGGGCCTAGGGCCAATGCCAGTGACTTTGATGGCTTTGGCTCGTTGGGTGTGGTGTGGCGAGGGTGGGGCAGGTCAAGTCGCCTGCGGGTGAGCGGTTGTCGGACCG
>NZ_JBSFKI010000052.1:0-53948 GCF_053598475.1 Kitasatospora sp. NPDC001119 | reverse complement strand
GGGTGTCCGTCCCGCCGGCCGCGATGCCGCGGGCGGCGGTGGCCGCGGTGCGCAGCCGGCGGCTGATCCGGTCGGCGACGAGCACGCCGGCCAGCACGGTGGTGAAGACCGCGGCGACGACGGTGAGCAGGATGATCCGGTCCAGGTCGGCGATGGCCTGGCGGTCCTGGGTGAAGTCCACCCGGACGGACACCACCCCGTCCGGCACCGGGCCGGCCGCCCACATCGACTCGCCGATGCCGTCGGCGACGAGCAGCGAGCCGTGCCGGTCGTCGGCGGCGAGGGCGCGCAGCCGCTCGGGCAGCGCCGGGTCGTTCAGGACGGCGCCCCGGCCGACCGCCTTCCCGCCGCCGCGCTCGTAGTCGTTCAAGGCGGAGTCGAGGGTGGCGAGCGAGGAGGAGCGGGCCTGGTCGACGTGCTGGCGGATCATCGCCTGGTGGACCAGCAGGCCGACGGCCACCGCGACCAGGACGGCGATGGCGGCGACGGCGGCGGCGATCTGGCGGCGCAGGGTCATGCCGGGCGCCGCAGCTTGTAGCCGAAGCCGCGGACGGTCTCGATCCGGCCGGAGCCGATCTTGGCGCGCAGCCGCTGCACGTGGACGTCCACGACCCGGGTGTCGGCGCCCCACTCGTAGTCCCAGACGCGTTCGAGCAGGGTGGAGCGCTCCAGCACGATCCCGGGCGCGGCGCTGAACTCCAGCAGCAGCCGCAGTTCGGTGGGGGTGAGCGGGACGAGGCGGTCGTCCACCCGGACCTCCATGCTGTCGGTGTCCACCCGGAGGCCGTCGAAGCTGCGGACGGACGGAAGGGTGGGCGGGGACGGCGGAGGGGACGAAGGAGCGGGCGGGGACTGCGGCAGGGCTGGCGGGGCGTCGGCCGCCGGGGCGACCGGGACGCGGCGCAGCACCGTACGGATCCGGGCGACCAGGACGGCGCTCTCGAAGGGCTTGACCACGTAGTCGTCCGCCCCGGCCTCCAGCCCGGAGACCACGTCCACCGGGTCGGTCCGGGCGGACATCATCAGGATCGGCAGCTGGCTCTCCTCCCGGATCCGGCGGCAGAGGCCGACCCCGTCGAGCAGCGGCAGCATGACGTCCAGCAGGAGCAGGTCGGGCCGGACGGCGTGGAAGGCCTCCAAGCCCTCCAGGCCGTCGGCGGCGGTGGTGACCGGGAAGCCGTAGCGCTCCAGGGCCATCCGGGTGGCCTCGCGGATCACCTCGTCGTCCTCGACCAGGAGGATGTGCGGGTGGGCGGGGGTGGCGGCGGGGGTCATCGCTTCGCTTCCGGGAGCACGGCGGGGACGGAGGGCGCGACGGGCGCGACGGACGCGCCGGGCACGGAGGGGGCGGAGGGCACGGAGGACGGCCGGGCGCCGCGCGGGGACGGGACGGCGGCTTCGGGGGCCGCCTGCTTCGGCGCGTACGGGGCGGGGCGGGGCGCCGGTCCGGGGTCGGGGACGGCGGTGGCCGGCCGGCCGGCGTCCGGGCCGGTGGACGGGAGCGGTATGACGCCCTCGTCCCTGCGTTCGTTCAGGGTGAGCCTCTTGCCGTCCCACGCGTAGTGGCTGGTGGTCCGGGCGTCGACGCTGGTCGGCTCGATCAGCCACAGGTCGGTGCCGATGGTCGAGGCGTTGAACGCCGGCTGGACCCGCACCCGGAGGACGGGCAGCAGCCGGTCCTCGGCGAGGGCGTAGACGTGCAGCACGGCCCGCCCGGGGGTGGTGACGACGGTGATCAGCTCGGGTTGCCCGTCGCCGGTGAGGTCGCGGAACTCCGGGGCGCGGACCTCGCAGCCGGCGCAGGAGCCGAGTGCCTGGCGCTCCTCCTGGTCGACGTCCGGGTCCTTGGCGAGGACGGTGCGGACGTCGACCGCGGTGATGTCGCGCCCGGGGACGGTCACGTCCGGTACGGGCTGCGGCGGTTCCTGGGTGGTGTCGGTCGCGGACGCGGCCGGCGGCGGGGAGGTGGGCAGGTCCGGCCAGAGCGGCTGGGACACCGCCGGCGGCCTGACGGCCCGGGCCGGGCCCTGGTCGCGCAGCTCGCCGGGGGTGGCCCGGCCGAAGGCCAGGGCGGCGAGGGCGAGGACGACGACCAGGCCGGCCAGGGCGGCCACCGGGACGGCGCCGGGACGGCGGCGGGGTGGTGGGGGTGCTGTTGCTGCCACGGTCGGTGCTCGTCCTCCTGCCGGGCCCGCGCTGTCCGCGCTGCCTGCTCTACCTGCTCTGCCTGCGTCCACGGCGACGGTCCGGATCGTCGCCTCCCGTCGCCGCCCCGGTGGTAGGTCGTGCGGGCGGTGGCCGGCGGTTCCCCGACGGCGGTTCGTGCACCGTCAGGCCAGGTCCGCCAGCACGATGATGTTGTCCGTCCAGTGGCCGTCCGAGCCGATCCGGCCACCGCAGGTGATCAGCCGGAGCGCGGGCGCGGGCGTGTCGCCGTACACCTGCTCGGTCGGGAAGCGGTCCTTGGCGGCCTGGAGCAGCTCGCGGACCTTGAAGTCCACGGTGCCGCCGTCCGCGCGCCGGATCCGGATGAGGTCGCCGGGGCGCAGTTTCGGCAGCTGCTTGAAGACCGCCGGGCCGTGCACGGTGTCGTAGTGCCCGATGAGCACGGCGGGGCCGGCTTCGCCGGGGGTGGGGCCGTTGCGGTACCAGCCGACCTCCTCGCCCCGGTCGGCCGGCGGCACCTCGACGGTGCCGTCGGGGTTGAGGCCGAGGTCGGTCACCGGTGCGTCCACTCCGACGGAGGGCACCAGCAGGCGGGTCGGCGGCGAGGAGGCGTACGGCTTCGGGGCGGTGGGCGCGGTGCCGGTCGTGGCCGGGGCGCCCGGGGTGCCCGGGGCCGCCGCCGGGGTGTCGGAGCCGGTGCCGTGCCCGGAGGTCTCGACCCGCACCACCGGGGTCTCCCGGCCGGACAGCGCGAGCGAGGTGCCGAGCACCAGGCAGAGCAGGCCCGCGGTGCCGAAGGCGGTACGGCGCAGCGGGCCGGGGCCGGGCCGGGCGGCGCGTCGGCGCCCCCGCCGGTGGCCCGGGGCGCGTCGGTGGCTGTCGGTCCCCGCCACCGGGGCGGCCCCGGCGCCGCTTCCCCGACTGGCCGGGTACGGGGAAGCGGCGCCGGGGTGCCCGGCGGACTCGGGACCGGTGTCAGCCGCGCGCACCGGAGCGGCGGCGCAGGAGGGCGAAGCCCAGGCCCGCGGCGCCGACGGCCGCGACGGTGCCGCCACCGGCGAGCATCAGGCCGGAACCGTCGGAGGCGGTGGAGCCGTCACCGGCCTGCGCGGCGCCCTTGGGCACCTCGCGGACCTGCGGCTGGGCGCCGCCGGGGGCGGCCGGGGCCGGGGCGGCGCCCTTCGGGGCGGCCACGGCCGGCGAGGCCTCGGCCTTCGGGGCGGCGGAGGGCGCGGCGGGCGCGGGCGGGGCGGTCCGCACCGCGGCGTCGCCGGCCGGGGCGGCGGAGGGCGCGGCCGGCTTCGGTGCGCTGTCGGCCCAGGCCTGCCCGCCGGTGACGGTGGCCAGCAGCGCGGCGCCGGTCAGGGCGCAGGCGGCCAGGACGCGGCGGGCGGGGGAGTGGTGGGTACGGCTCCTGCTCATACGGGGTGTCTCCATCGTGCGTCGGTCGGTGGGTGGTGGCCGCCGGTCCGCGGTGCGGTCCGCGGTGCGGTTTCGCGGGCCCCGGCGGGCCGGTGTCGCGGGACGTCCGTCGTCGGCGCCGGACGCGTACGTCCTCGTCGCGGACGCCCTCCGGCCGCTTCACCCGGTTCGACGGGTTCGGCCGGTGGCGTCGGGGATGACGCTAGGAGGGCCGTGTCGCGGTCCTCGGCCGGTCGTGTCACGGCCGCCCATCGGCTGCGTAACGGTGCGGACGGGGCCTCCGGAAAGCCCGACGCTGCCTCCACCCCTGTCCTGCTCTAACGCCCTGCCCTACCGTCCCGCCCTACCGCCCCGACCGCAGGCGGCGGAGCGTCCAGCCCGGGCCGAGCGGCCGGGTGTGGGCGGTGAAGAGTTCGGCGGCGCGGCGGTAGGAGAGGCGGGCGTGGCCGGTGTACGGGCAGCGGTCGCGGTCGGGGGTGCCGGCGGGGGCGCGGCGGTCGGTGAGGAAGAGCGGGCCGGTGGCGCGGCCGGCGACCAGGAGGGGGAGCAGCCGGGCGGTGCCGGACTGCCAGTGCACCGGGGTGCCGGGCGGGCGGGTGCGGCGGCGGGGCGGGTCGAGGTGGTCGGTGTCCAGGGCGAGGACGGTCGCGATCGCGGCGCCGGACTCGTGCAGCAGGTGCCAGAGCGCCTGCTCGCGCAGCGGCGCGCGGAGGGTGAACAGGGCGCGCAGTTCCTCGGGGCTCAACGGGCC
Source organism: Kitasatospora sp. NPDC001119 (assembly GCF_053598475.1). NCBI lineage: Bacteria > Bacillati > Actinomycetota > Actinomycetes > Kitasatosporales > Streptomycetaceae > Kitasatospora > Kitasatospora sp. NPDC001119. The sequence goes on along the minus strand of NZ_JBSFKI010000052.1, from coordinate 49,609 downwards.
GGTGGCTGTGGCGGGTTCGGGCAGTGGGCGGGGGAGCAGGCCGGTGGTCGGGTCGCCGTCGAGCCAGCCGCGGGCCCGCCACCAGGCCACGGCCGCGCGCAGGGTGGAGAGCTCCCGGTTGAGGGTGCGCGGGTCGGTGTCGGCGCCGCGCCGGGCGGCCGCGGCGCGGAGCCGCTCGGCGGCGTCGGGGTGGTCGAGCAGGGCGAGCGGCAGGACGGGCGGCCGGGCCCGTCGCCGTTCGGGGCCGGTGGGGGCGGGCCGGTCGGCGAGTGCCCAGGCCCAGGTGTCCAGTGCGATCCGGTAGATCCGCCGGGAGCCGTCGGCGAGCCCGGAGGCGGCCAGGTAGCGCTCGACGGCGACGGCGTATTCGACCGGTGGGAGTGCTGTCGCGGTTCCTGTCACGATCGCCTTCTTCCGAAATCCAAGTGCCGCAGTAAATCACTGTTCCGGGACATCTGAACCATAGTCGCTGGGCGCAGTAAACGGCAGGTGGAGAGCCATAGAGGTGTGAATTTACTGCGGTAGATCGAATCCTCATAGAATTGATTCCCAAAGGCTCAACTTTTTTCCCGCAATCCCTTGAATCCACCCTCCGTCGACGCGCAGACTTTCTGCACATGGCAGTGCAGACCGAACGGATCCCGGCCCGCCGAAGGCGCCCGGGAGACCGGCTCGCCGTGTTCGGCGAGCGCGAGTTCACGTGGTTCTTCCTGGGGTACACGACCTCCCTGATCGGCTCCTCGATGGCGCCGGTCGCGGTCGCCTTCGCGGTGCTCGACGGCGGTGGTGGTGGAAGCGGCAACGGCGGAGGGGGCACCGCCCTGGGGTGGGTGATGGCGGCCCGGATCCTCCCCGTGGTGCTGGTGCTGCTGGCCGGCGGGGCGATCGCGGACCGGCTCGGCAGCCGCCGGGTGATGCTGGGCTCGGACCTGTTGCGCGGCGTGGTCCAGGCGCTGTTCGCCGGGCTGCTGGCGGCCGGGCACGTCCCGGTCTGGGCGATGGTCGCGCTGGTGGCGGTCTGGGGGGTCGGCGAGGGGCTGTTCATGCCGGCCTTCGGCGCGATCGTGCCCGACCTGGTGCGCCGTACGGGACTGGTGGCGGACGCCAACGCCCTGCTGGGGCTGGCCCGTTCGGTGTCCACCGTGGTCGGCCCCGCCACCGCCGGCCTGGTCACCGCCGCCTGGGGCCCGGCGACGGTGCTGCTGGCCGACGCGGTGACGTACGGCGTCGGCGCCTTCGCGCTGGCCAGGCTGCGGCTGCCGGTGCGGGCGGCGGCCGGCGAGGGGTCGATGGTCCGGGACCTGCGGGCCGGCTGGTCGGAGTTCGCCTCCCGCCCGTGGCTGTGGGTCACCACCGTGCAGATGGGCCTGTTCAACCTGCTGGTCTGGGCCCCCTTCCTGGTGCTCGGCCCGCTGCTCGCGCAGCGGGACCTCGGCGGCGCCCGCGCCTGGGGCCTGGTGATGGGCGTCTACGGCGCCGGCGCGGTGCTGGGCGGCCTGCTGGTGCTCGGCCGGTCTCCGGCCCGCCCGCTCGCGGTGGCGTCCCTGGCGGCGCTGGCCTGGGCGCTGCCCTCCGCGGCGCTCGCGGCCGGGGCGGGGCTGCCCTGGGTGGCCGCCGGCGCGCTGGTGGCCGGGGTCGGCTCGGCGGTCTGCGGGACGCTCTACGGCACCACCACCCAGAAGTGGGTGCCGGTGGAACTGCTCGGCCGGGTGACGGCCTTCGGCGTGCTGGGCTCCTTCGCCCTCGGCCCGCTCGGGCTGGCGGCGGCCGGTCCGCTGGCGGGCCGGTTCGGCGCGGACACCGTGCTGCTGATCGGAGCGGTCTGGCAACTGGCGGCCGGGGCCGTAGTGTTGGCCGTACCGGCGGTACGTGACCGTCGCTGGGAGGAGGGCCCGGACAGCTGACCAACCCCTCGGACGGCTCCGGGGCGCACCCCCGGCCCACCGCGCACCGCGCCCGGCCGGCCCCGGAGCGCAACCGGCTGCCCCACCCGCGCACGTACGCCTCCGCGGCGGGCGGGGCGGCCGACCCGGTCGTACGGTGGAGGACGGGGGTGACGGAGGAGGTCGATCATGCCCGGCTCGCTCACCATCAGCCATCACGGGTCCGCGGTCACCCTGGACCACGCGGACGCGGAGCGGCTCGCCACCGTACTGGCGGACCTGGCGTACCTGCTGGAGATCCCGGGGCCGAACCGGATCAACGACGAACAGCTCGCCGTGCTGTGCGAGGGCCGCGCCCCGGACCGCGCCGAGCTGGTGCACTGGTGCGCGTCGAACGCGCGCGGACTGAAGGGGCAGTTCTGACCGGAGCGGCCCGGGCCCGGGCCGCGGACCGTCCGCACCCGGGCCGCCCGCCGGAGCCCTCGGCCCGTTCGCCGGAGCCCGTTGTCCGCCCGCCGGAGCCCGCTGCCGGCCCGCCCGAGCCCGTGGATCGCGCGCCGTGGCCTGTCGGCCGCCCGCCGTACGATGGCGCGCGGGGCGGGGACGCCCCCCGGACGCCGGGGTGGCCGGCGGCCGGTCCGGCGGAGGGTGGGGGCCCGAACGTGCCGCAGTCCTGGTCGATGTCCTGGCTGACCGTGCCCACGCCGCTGCCCAGCGGGCCGATGCACATCGCGGTGACCCCGCTCGGTGTGGTGTCGGCCGGCTACCGGGGGCCGCGCGAGGGCGAGGCGCCGCCGTGCACCGACGAGTCGAAGATCGCCGCCGTCACCGAGCGGATCGGCGCCTACCTGGCGGGCCGCACCCGCGACCTGGGCCTGCCGATCGACTGGAGCCTGAGCTCCGGCCCGCACCGCGCGGTGCTGCAGGCGCTCTGGCGCGAGGTGCCGTACGGCCGGACCATCACCTACGGCGAACTGGCCGCCCGCAGCGGGGTATTCGAGGACGTGACGGAGCCCGGCCTGGCCGCCCGCACGGTCGGGCAGATGATGGCCGCCAACCCCGTCCCCCTGCTGGTGCCCTGCCACCGGGTGGTGGCGGCGGACGGGATCGGCGGCTTCGGCGGCGGCCGGGTCGGGATCGAGGTGAAGCGCTGGCTGCTCACGCTCGAGGGCGTGCTGGAGCCGACCCTCGACTGGAACGGCCCGCTCTAGGGGCTCGGCCGCTCACCGGTGCAGCGCCCGGACCAGTGACACCCGTCCCGGCGCCCGGCGCTGCAGCACCGGCCGGATGCCGGACACCAGCGTGTACTCGATGCCGCGCACGTCCGGTTCCGCCCCCGGGTACTCCGGCCGCTCCCCGAGCGCCAGCCGCACCGCGTCCCACGGCAGGTTGAGGCCGCACAGCCGCAGCTGGTGGAGCCCGGCGGCGGGGCGGGTGTTGACATCGATGACCACCGGCCGGCCGTCGAAGCGGCGGAACTGCACGTTGGAGAGGTACGCCATGCCGGTCGCCCGGACCAGCCGCCGGACCGGGTCCAGGTAGCACTCCTCGGTGGTGAAGCCGCGGCGGCGGCCCTCCTTGGTGCGTCCGACCGCGGTGAGCGGGCCGCCGTCCCGGTCGGCGAGGCAGTCCACCGAGACCTCCGGTCCGTCCAGGTAGGGCATCACCAGCAGGTCCACCGGCTCGCCGTCCGGGCCGCCCTCGGCCAGTGCCGCGGCCACCTGATCGACCTGCACCCGGTGGTCCCAGCCGGTCAGCCGCCGCGCTCCGTACGGTTCCCGGGTGAGCACCCGGAAGCCGGCGCCGCCCGCACCGGCGGTGGGCTTGAGGCAGGCGGTGTGCCCGGCGTCCTCGATCCGCTCGACGGCGTCCCACAGCTCGCCGGGGGTGCGCACCCGCCACCAGGGCGGGGTGGGCAGGCCGGCCCCGGCGATCACCGCGTAGCCGTCGGCCTTGCTGGTGAAGGCCGCTATCGCGGTGGCCGGCGGGCAGAGCAGCGCGGTGCCGATCGCCTCGAACTCCGGCCGGGCGAGGGCGATGGCGAGCTGGTGCAGCTGCGGGACGAAGACGTCGACGGCGTGCCGGGCGCAGTAGTCCAGCGCGTAGCCGACGTAGCCGTCCGCCGGCAGGTCGGCCGGCTCGGCGCTGCCGTGGTCGGCGGCGGCGAGCACGGGGGAGTCCGGGTCGCCGTGGGTCGCGTGGACCACCACCGGGCGCGGGGCGGCGCGCAGTTGTTCGATGAAGAAGACGTTCTCGGCGTAGGTGCGGTTCAGCCAGACACGTACGGGTGCACTCATGTGACCCTCTCGGGAAGAGAGTTGACGAAGGGTCAGGGCACCCTAGCGGCCTGTTCGAACGGTCCGGACGGCGGGGGCGCCGCCTGTGGATCGTGGCGCGGGGTGGCGCGGTTCGGGGCGCGGATGGGGGAGGATGGGGCGCCGCGCTCCGAGTTGTTCGAATGGGCGGTCGAACAGATATCGATCGGGTGATCTATTCGTACTATTTGTTTAGGCATTCCGAACCACTCGAACGAGTGATTGCGGGGCACCCTCGGCAGGGCCCACCATGAAGCTGCAACACGCATGTGCAAGGCGACACTTCATCGGGATATGCGAAGGGCTCCCCCATGTCGACCGAAACCAATGCCGGAATTCCCGCGCCCAGTGCGCAGTCGGAGATTCGGCAGCAGCAGAGTCTGAGCACGGCCGGCGCGCGGAACCTCGCGACGACCACCAAGTCCGCGCCCCAGATGCAGGGCATCAGCCCGCGCTGGCTGCTCAGGAAGCTGCCCTGGGTGCAGGTGTCCGGCGGCACCTACCGGGTGAACCGCCGCCTGCGCCACTCGGTCGGCCGCGGCCGGGTGGGTTTCGTCAAGACCGGTGCCGAGGTGCGGATCGTCGCGCCCACGCTGGCCGAGGTGCCGGTGCTGCGCGGGTTCCAGGACGAGGCCGTGCTGGAGGAGCTGGCCTCGCGCTTCGTGCAGCGGGAGTTCGCCCCGGGCGACGTGCTGGTCCAGGCCGGCGCCCCGATCACCGAGGTGTTCCTGATCGCGCACGGCAAGCTCGACCGGCTGGGCACCGGCAAGTACGGCGAGGAGACGGTCGTCGGCACCCTCGCCGACGGCGACCACCTCGGCGACGAGGCGGTCCGGCAGGACGGCGGCGCCTGGCCGTACACCGTCCGCGCCGCGACGGCCGGCACCGTGATGACGCTGTCCTGGCCCGCCTTCCAGGAGCTGCACGACCGCTCCGAGGCGCTCCAGCTCCAGATCATCGAATACCTGAACGGCTTCCAGCAGGCGCAGAACAAGCACGGCGAGGCCGCGATCGACCTCTCCGCCGGCCACCAGGGCGAGTACGAGCTGCCCGGCGCCTTCGTGGACTACGAGCTCAAGCCGCGCGAGTACGAGCTCAGCGTCGCGCAGACCATCCTCAAGGTGCACAGCCGGGTCGCCGACCTCTACAACCAGCCGATGAACCAGACCGAGCACCAGCTGCGGCTGACCATCGAGGCCCTGCGCGAGCGCCAGGAGCACGAGCTCGTCAACAACCCCGACTTCGGCCTGCTCGGCAACGCCGCGTACGACCAGCGCTTCCAGACCCACTCCGGCCCGCCCACCCCGGACGACATGGACGAGCTGCTCAGCCGCCGCCGCGGCACCAAGCTGTTCCTGGCCCACCCCAGGGCCATCGCCGCCTTCGGCCGGGAGCTCAACAAGCGCGGCCTCTACCCGGACACGGTCGAGGTCGACGGCAAGCAGATCCAGTCCTGGCGCGGCGTCCCGGTCTTCCCGTGCAACAAGATCCCGATCGTCGGGAGCACCAGCTCGATCCTCGCGATGCGCATCGGCGAGGACAACCAGGGCGTCATCGGCCTCCACCAGACCGGAATTCCGGACGAATACCAGCCGAGCCTTTCGGTGCGGTTCATGGGAATCGACGACAAGGCCATCATTTCCTACCTGGTGAGCGCCTACTACTCCGCCGCGATCCTGGTGCCGGACGCGGTCGGCGTCCTGGAGAACGTGGACATCGCGCAGTACTGACGGTTCGCACGGCCGGTCGCGGCGCCGCGCCGTCGTGCCGTCCGTCGGGGCCGCCCATCCGGCCCCGGCGGACGGCGGCCCCGGCGCGTACGGACCCGGCCGGTACGACCCCGGCGCGTACGGGCCCGACCGGTACGGCCCCGGTGCGTACCGACCCCGCCGGCACGGGCCCGGCCGGGGCGAGGCGCGACCGCGCCCGGCACCGCAGCGAAACTCCGGTCCGCCGTCGGCGGGCCGTCCCACGACAGGCGCCCGACAGGGGGAGAGACCCATGACGAGTCCCACGCTGGAGCGGGACCACAAAGAGGGGCACGAGGCGGCGGACATCCTCGCCCGGACCCGCGCCCTGGTCGACCCGGTCCTGCGGGCCGCCGTCGACTCGCTGCCCGGCACCATGCGCAAGGTGTCCGGCTACCACTTCGGCTGGTGGGAGGCGGACGGCACCCCCGCCGAGGCCCCCGCCGGCAAGGCGATCCGGCCGGCCATGGTCCTCGCCGCCACCCAGGCCCTGGGCGGCAGGCCCAACGAGGCCGTCGCCGCGGCCGCCGCGGTGGAGCTGGTGCACAACTTCACCCTGCTCCACGACGACGTCATCGACCGGGACGACACCCGGCGCCACCGGCCCACCGCCTGGCGGGTGTTCGGCACCACCGAGGCCATCCTGGCCGGCGACGCCATGCACTCCCTCGCGCTGCGCCTGCTCGCCGAGGACACCCACCCGGCCGCCCAGGGCTCGATCCGCCGGCTCGCCGACTGCGTGGTCGAGCTCTGCGAGGGCCAGCAGATCGACTGCGCCTTCGAGCGGCGCGACGACGTCTCGCTGCCCGAGTGCCTGGCGATGGCGGAGGCCAAGACCGGCGCGCTGCTCGGCGCGGCCTGCTCGATGGGCGCCCTGTACGGGGGCGCCTCCGAGGAGGCGGCGCAGGCGCTGGACGGCTTCGGCCGGGAGATCGGCCTGGCCTTCCAGCTGATCGACGACCTGATCGGCATCTGGGGGGATCCGGCGGTCACCGGCAAGCCGGTCGGCGCGGACCTGGTCGCCCGGAAGAAGTCGCTGCCGGTGGTCGCGGCGCTGGGGTCCGGCACCGTGGATGGCAAGCGGCTGGCCGAGCTGTACGCGATCGAACGCCCGCTGAGCCCCGAGGAGTTGGCGCGGTGCGCGGCGGCCGTCGAGGCGGCCGGCGGGCGTGGTTGGGCGCAGGGCGAGTCCTGCGAGCGGATGGCCACGGCGATGGCGCAGCTGGCCGCCGCGGTCCCGGAGCCGGCCGCGGCCGACGAGCTGCTGGCGCTCGCCGAGCTGGTCACCCGCCGTACGCACTGAGCGGGCCGCCCGGGCCGGATGCGTCCCCGGGCCTTTCCCCGGTGTCTCCCCGGGAGTGGGAAGCCGGCCCGGCCGGCTTCCCACTCCCGGTCGCTTCCACGGCCCGGCCGACCGCGCCGTCAGCCGAAGGCGGCCAACAGCCGCCGCTCCTTGGCGGGTTCGATGCCGTGCCGCACCGCCGCCCCCGGCCGCCCCTTGCGCCCCTCGGCGTCGGTGTCCTCGACCGGCCCGCGCGTCCGCAGCCACTCCCAGGTGTCCCGCGCCGTCTCGGCGAACGGCCGGCAGCGCAGCCCGGCCGCCTCCGCCCGGCCGGTGTCGGCCAGCCAGACGCCCGCCAGCTCGGGCAGGTCCGGCGCCCAGAGCGGGAGTTCGGTCCACCAGTCGACCCGGTCCGGCCCCTCGGCGAGCAGCGGCCCGTCCGGGACCCGGACCAGCTCGGTGTCCGCGGCGCCCGCCACCTCCCGGCAGGTCTCCAGCCACTCGCCGAAGCGGAGCCGCCCCGGCGGCGCCGTCGTGACGAACCGCCCCGCCGTCCCGGCCGTCAGCAGGTCCAGCCCGAAGGCGGCGAAGTCCCGGACGTCGATCACCTGCATGGTCCGCCGCGGATCCCCCGGGGCGAGCACCCGCCCGCCGCGCGCCATCCGCTCCAGCCACCAGGGCAGCCGGCCGCCGAACTCGTACGGCCCGACGAGCAGCCCGCTGTTCAGCACCAGCGTGCGCCCGGCGCCGAACCCCGCCAGTACGGCGCGCTCGCAGCCGGCCTTCAGGGCGTTGCCGGGCGGCTGGTCGGGCGGGGTGTCGGCGGGGCAGGGGTGCGGCGCGGAACCCTCGTCGACCACGTGGGCGGGCCAGTCGGCGAAGGCGTGCACGGAGGAGACGAAGGTGTAGTGCCCGGCCCGCCCACGCAGCAGCCGGGCGCTCAGCGCGGCCTGGGCGGGCTGCTGGGCGGAGGTGTCGACGACGGCGTCCCAGCCGCGGCCGTCGACCAGCCGGGCGAGGTCCCCGGCGCTGTCGCGGTCGCCCCGGACGGCCTCGACACCGGGCAGGTCGGCGGCGCTGCGGCCGCGGTTGAAGGTGGTCACCCGGTGGCCCCTGGCGAGGGCCTCGGCAGCGTAGGCCCGTCCGAGGAAGGACGAGCCCCCAAGCAGGAGGATCTTCATACCGACGACCCTCTCCCGGCCGCCCCGCCGGTACGCCCGGATCAGCGCTCAGCAGATCCCGGCGGGCGGAAGCCGCGCGGCGTCCGGTCCGACGTGCCGCCCCACCCGGCCCCGCTTAGCATCCGAGGTGTACCGCGGTCGGCGACCGCACCCCGGCCCGGTGCGCGCCCCGCACGGCGGACCCGCCCGCCGCGCCGGCACCGACGGCCCGCCGGCGTCGAGCGTCCCACCGGTGCCGCGCCGGCGGCGCCGCCCCCGCCGACCGGCTGCCCGCCCCGGACGAAGGACCCGTGATGAACCAGCCCGAGCTGGAGGCCCTGGCCGCCGACGCGTACGTCTACGGCTACCCGCTGGTCGCCGGCCTCACCATGGTCGAGCGCTTCGACCGCGGCGGCCTGGGCACTCTGCCGGCGGCGCCGTTCAACCACCTCAGCCACGCCACCCGGCTGGCCGGTCCGGCCGACCGCTTCGTCTCGGTCAACAACGACACGGTCTACTCGATCGCCCAGCTCGACCTCTCCGAGGGCCCGCAGGTGCTGCGCGTCCCGGACACCGCCGGCGCCTACTACGTGCTGCAGATCATCGACGCCTGGACGGACAACGTCGCCTACCTCGGCCGCCGGGCCACCGGCACCGGCGCGCAGACCTGGCTGATCGTCCCGCCCGGCTGGCACGGCACCCCCTCGGACCCCGACCGGGTGATCGAACTGCCGACCACCGTCGGCACCCTCGTCGGCCGCTTCGCCTGCGCCGGCCCGGACGACTTCCCCCGGGTCCGGGCCCTCCAGGCCGCCCTCGAACTGGAACCGCTGGAACCCGGAGGCCTGGTCGCCGGACTCCCCGAACCGGACGCGGACGTCCCCGAGCGGCTGGCCTTCTTCGAGCGGCTGCGGGTCTGGATGCAGGCCTTCCCGCCCGCCACCGCGGACATCGAGTACCAGCGCCGCTTCGCCCCGCTCGGCCTGCTCGACGACGGCGCCTCGCCGTACCGCGCGGCCGCCGCCGAATGGACACTGGCGCTGGCCAAGGGCCTGGCCGCCGGCCGCGAACGGGTCGAGGACGCCACCCGCCCGCCCGAGGACCACCCGCCCGGCGAGTGGCGCAGCGCCCTCCACCTCTTCGACTACAACACCGACCACCTGGGCCCCGGCACCCTCGACGACCCCGAGTGGCGCATCCCCGACCGCCGCGCCGCCTACCTCAGCCGGGCCGCCGCCGCCCGGGCCGGCCTCTGGGGCAACCACGCCTACGAGGCCTCGTACGCGATGACCTACGACGACTCCGACGGCCGCCCCCTCACCGGCCTCCACGACTACACCCTGCGCTTCGACCAGCCGCCCCCGGCCGGGGCGTTCTGGTCCGTCACGATGTACTCCGTCCCGGACTACTACCTGGTGGAGAACCCGATCGACCGCTACTCGATCGGCGACCGCACCCCAGGACTGGTCCACGGCGAGGACGGCTCCCTCACCCTGACCCTCCGGCACGACCAGCCCGAGGACCCGACCGCCGCCGCCAACTGGCTCCCCACCCCACCTGGCGAGTTCCGCCCCATCCTCCGCATCTACCAACCCGAACTCGCCGTCCTGGACGGCACCTACCAAGTCCCCCCGATCCACCGCCTCTGACCCCCCGGGCCCACCCAGCCCCTGGACCCCAACCCGCCGGCACCTCGGCCCCTACCGCGCACACCCCGCAAGCCGCGCTGCCCCCGGGACCCCGTTGCGCGCACACCCCCGCACGCCCCGCCGCCCCTCGATTCCCACCCCCGCCAGCCCCGGACCCCAGCCCGCCAGCAAACCGGATCCCGCCGCGCACGCTGCGCCGCCATCTCGGACCTACCGCGCACACCCCGCGTGCCGCGCTGCCACCCCGGACCCTGCCGTGCTCGCCCCGCCGCCACCCACCTCGGGCCCCACCCCGCACGCCCCGCCAGCACCTCGGATCCCGCCGTGCACGAGAAGTCGGCTGGGTCGACTTCTCGTGCGTTCCCGGTTTTGCGGGCGGAATTATGGCGGTCGGTCTACATATTCGGCCCCTGGCCCGTCCTCGCCGCGCGCGAGAAATCGGCCTGGTCGGCTTCTCGCGCGCTCCCGGCTTCGGGCTGGCCGGTGAAATATGCAGGTCGGTCTACAAATCCAGCCAGGCTGGGCCCTGTTGCGCGTGAGAAGTCGGCCGGGTCGACTTTTCGCGCATCCTCGGCCTGGGGCTCTGGAGAAGCACGCAGGTCGGTGTATTTGCCCGCTGGTGTTGCGTGGGAAGTCGGGTGGGCCGACTTCCTGTGCGGCCTTGCCGGCTACTGCGGGCGGGATTATGGCGGTCGGTCTACATATTCGGCCCCTGGCCCGCCCTCGCCGCGCGCGAGAAGTCGGCCAGGTCGACTTCTCGTGCGCCCGTGCCCTCCGGGTGCCGGCCGGGAGGGAGGGCTGCCGCGTTTGCGTGGGCCGTTAGCGCTGCGACGGGGAGGCCGTTGCCGTGCCCGTCGGATGTGGCGAGGAGCTCGTCGCTGTGCCCGAGGGGGACGGGGTGCTCGTCGGTGGGCCGGAGGGCGACGGGGACGCGGTGGGTGCCGCCGTGGGCGAGGTGGTGGTGGAACCGCTGGGCACCGGTGTCGCCGGAGTCGAGGACGGCGTCGACGACGGTGACGGATCGGCCGGGGAGGAGGCGGAGCCGCCACGGTTGTGCGGCCCGCCCTCCAGGGTGACCACCGCCTGGGAGGGCGGCAGCGCGATCCGGGCGGTCCAGTGGGTCGTCGGCGCCTGGTCCTCGTCCACGGTGACGATCACGGTGATCCGCTGGCCGGGCGCCAGGGTGCCGGCGTCGCGGCTGAGCCGGAGCCAGCCGGCGTCCGTCGCCGCGTGCCAACGGATCTCCGTGGCGCCGGAGTTGGTGAGGGTGAGGATGGTCCGGCTGCCGTACTCGCCGGCCTCGACGGTGAGCAGCCCGGCCGGGGCGGGCTCGCCGGTGCCCGTCGTGGAGGCCTGGTCGGCAGCCGGGGCCGGTGCGGCGACCAGGGTCGGGCTGCTGAGCGGGGTCGCGCCGTGGGCCGGGACCGGGATGGCCGCGCCCTGGAAGGTGAGCCGCGGAAAACCGGGAGGCAACGTTTCTGCATCGCTTCCGCGGGCACCGCCCGCGACCATCCCGGGCCCGGCCCCCGCCAGCTCCATCCCGGGCATGCCGGGCGCACCCGCCCCAGCCGGGCCGTCCACCGCGGGCCGGGGCCGCTGCCCGGTCGGCTGCCCGGCCGCGTCCACCCGTACCGCCGACACCGAGGCCGCCGACCCCGACCCGACACCGCCCCGGTGCCCGGCCCAGAGCGCGATCACCGGCGCCGCCAGTACGGCCGCCAGCACGCCGGTGGTCACCACCCGCCGACGCACCGCCAACCCGCGCCCCGCGTCCGGCGCCCGGTGCCGGGGGAAGCCGCTCTGGTCGAACCGCAGCCCCGGCTCCGCGCCCCGAGCACCCGCTACCCGAGGACCCACAGCCCGAGCGGCCGCCGCCGGAGCGGCCGCCCCGCCGGTGACCGCGACGGCCCCGAGGAGGTCCGCCGGAGCCCGCAGCAGCGCCAACCCGGATAGCCCCGCCGCCCCCGCCGTACCCTCCGCCGCCTCGCCCGCGGCCACCCGTTCCGCCGTCCCCCGGCAGGTCGGGCAGTCCACCACGTGCTGCACCAGCTCCCGGCGCAGCGCCGGACCGAGCACCCAGTCCCGCCAGGACTCCGCCCCGGCCCCGCCGAGCCGGTCCAGTTCCGGGCAGCTGCCCACGCCGAGCACCAGCAGCGCCGCCCTGGTCCGGGCGACCTCGGCCTCGGCCCCGGCCAGCAGCGCGCGGGTCCGTTCGAACGGCTGGCCCAGTACGGCCGCCACTTCGAGCGGGGTCAGCCGGTGCCGGACGGAGAGTTCCAGCGCCTCGCGCTGTTCCGGGTCGGTGCCGGCCGCCTCGGGCCAGGCGAGCGAGGAGAGCTCGCGCCGCCGTCGGGCCGCCTCGGCCTCGCCGGGCTCGGCCGGGGCGGTCCGCCCGGCCTCGGTACCGGTCGGACCCGGGGCGTCGCCGGCGAGCCTGCGCAGACAGCAGTACCGGGCGAGGGAGAACAGCCAGGCGCGCAGCAGCCCGGGCTCGGCCAGCCGGGCGCCGTGCCGTCGCGCCAGCTCGCGGACCTCGCGCAGGGCGTCGGCGGCCGCGTCGTGCTCGCAGAGCACCGAGAGGCAGTAGGTGAACAGGCCGTCCACCTGCCGGTCGTACGCCGCGAGCACGGCGGCGGTCCGCACCCCGGCCGACCCGGCCGACCCGGCCGACCCGGCGGACCCGCCAGACCCGCCAGACCCGGCAGGTCTACCCGACCTGCCCGGCCTGACCGATCGGGTCGACCGGGTAGGCCCGTCCGGCCCCACAGTTCTCGTCGTCACCCGTCCGACGGTAGAGAACGCGGACGGCTGACCCCGGCCATTCGCCGCGTATGTACTTCTTTCGGGTAACAACATCGCCCATCTGTGTGGACGCGCGGCCGGCCCGCCCGCGGACCCTGGTCGTCGGCCCCGACCCGGACCCGGACGCTGCCGCCGTTGTCGGACCCGGACGCTACGGTGGGCGGCATGCCTCCGCGTTCCAAGACCACCGCCAAGCCCCGCCCGGCGTACCGCTGCACCGAGTGCGGCAACCAGCTGCCCAAGTGGGTCGGCCGCTGCCCGGAGTGCAACGCCTGGGGCACGGTCGAGGAGTACGGCGCGGTGCCGATCCGCACCACGGCCGCCGGCCCGGTCAGCGCGCCCGCTCGCCCGATCGCCCAGGTGGACGGCCAGGTCGCGACGGCCCGTTCGACGGGCGTGCCGGAGCTGGACCGGGTGCTCGGCGGCGGCCTGGTGCCCGGCGCGGTGGTGCTGCTGGCCGGCGAGCCCGGCGTCGGCAAGTCCACCCTGCTGCTGGACGTCGCCGCCAAGGCGGCCACCGCGCAGCACCGCACGCTCTACGTCACCGGCGAGGAGTCGGCCGGCCAGGTCCGGCTGCGCGCGGACCGGATCAACGCCCTCTCCGAGCACCTCTACCTCGCCGCCGAGCAGGATCTCGGCGCGGTGCTCGGGCACATCGAGGCGGTCAACCCCGGCCTGCTGATCCTGGACTCGGTGCAGACCATCGCCTCCGCCGAGCTGGACGGCGCCCCCGGCGGCCCGGCCCAGGTCCGCGAGGTGGCGGGCGCGCTGATCCGGGCGTCGAAGGAGCGCGGCATGGCCACCCTGCTGGTCGGCCACGTCACCAAGGACGGCCAGATCGCCGGTCCGCGCCTGCTGGAGCACCTGGTGGACGTGGTGCTGAGCTTCGAGGGCGACCGGCACGCCCGGCTGCGGCTGATCCGCGGGGTCAAGAACCGTTACGGCGCCACCGACGAGGTCGGCTGCTTCGAGCTGCACGACGAGGGCATCGTCGGCCTGGCCGACCCGTCCGGCCTCTTCCTGACCAGGCGTGACAAGCCCGTCCCGGGCACCTGCCTCACCGTCACCCTGGAGGGCAAGCGCCCGCTGGTGGCCGAGGTGCAGGCGCTGATGGTGGATTCGCAGATCCCCTCCCCGCGGCGCACCACCTCGGGCCTGGAGTCCCCCCGGATCGCGATGATCCTGGCCGTGGTCGAGCGGCACGGCGGGGTGAAGCTCGGCAAGCAGGACATCTACACCGCGACGGTCGGCGGGGTGAAGCTGACCGAGCCCTCCGCGGACCTCGCGGTGGCGCTCGCGGTGGCCAGCTCCTCCACCGACACCCCGCTGCCCAGCAACCTGGTGGCGATCGGCGAGGTCGGCCTGGCGGGCGAGGTACGGCGGGTGACGGGTGTGCAGCGGCGGCTCGCCGAGGCGCACCGGCTGGGCTTCACCCACGCCCTGGTCCCGCCGGACCCGGGCAAGGTGCCGCCGGGCATGAAGGTGGTCGAGGTGGCCGACATCGGCGAGGCGCTGCGGGCCATCCCGGGCCGCCGCCGTTCGGCCGCCAAGCCGCGCACCGAGCCGCGCGGTGAGGCACCGTCGGCGCCGCCGTCCCCGCGTTCCGCCCGGGCCGCGGACCGCCCGGCGGCGTACCCCGAGGAGCTGATGGACGGCTGGGAGCCGCTCGACTCCGACGAACTGCGCTGACCCAAGCCCTGCCGAGGCCACACACAGTTAGACTTTCCCCAGTCTCATTGGCCAGAAGGCAGTACCGAGCGGTACTGAGCGACAGAGCAACAGACCGCGGACCGGCGCACGGCGTGAGGCGCGCGGCACGGGTCGACCGGAGGAGTCACGTGGCAGCCAGCGACCGGGGGGCGGACAAGGCCTCCCGCGAGGAGGCCCTGCTGCGGGCCTCCCTCACCGCCATCGCGCCCGGTACCGCGCTTCGTGACGGTCTGGAGCGGGTCCTGCGGGCCAACACCGGCGGTCTGATCGTGCTGGGCTTCGACCGGACCGTCGAGTCCCTGTGCACCGGCGGCTTCGTCCTGGACGTCGAGTTCAGCGCCACCCGGCTGCGCGAGCTGTGCAAGCTGGACGGCGCGGTGGTGCTCGACAAGGACATCACCAAGATCGTCCGGGCCGGCGTGCACCTGATGCCGGACTCGACCATCCCGACCGACGAGACCGGCACCCGCCACCGCACCGCCGAGCGGGTCAACCGGCAGACGGGCTACCCGGTGGTCGCGGTCTCGCACTCGATGCGGCTGATCGCGATGTACGTCAACGGCACCCGCCGGGTGCTGGAGGACTCCACCACCGTCCTGTCCCGCGCCAACCAGGCGCTGGCCACCCTGGAGCGCTACAAGCTGCGCCTGGACGAGGTGGCCGGAACGCTCTCCGCGCTGGAGATCGAGGACCTGGTGACGGTCCGGGACGTCACCGCCGTGGCCCAGCGCCTGGAGATGGTCCGGCTGATCGCCACCGAGATCGCCGGCTACGTGCTGGAGCTCGGCATCGACGGCCGACTGCTCTCGCTCCAGCTGGACGAGCTGATCGCGGGCGTGGAGCCGGAGCGCGAGCTGGTCGCCCGGGACTACTTCCCGGAGCGGGCCGCCAAGAAGGGCCGGACGGTCACCGAGGTGCTGGCCGACCTGGAGGCGCTCACCCACGCCGAGCTGCTGGACCTCCAGACCGTCGCCAAGGCGCTCGGCTACTCGGGCTCGCCGGAGTCGCTGGACTCGGCCGTCTCGCCGCGCGGCTACCGCCTGCTGGCGAAGATCCCGCGCCTGCCCAACACGGTCATAGAGCGCCTGGTCGAGCACTTCGGCGGCCTCCAGAAGCTGCTCGCCGCGAGCATCGACGACCTGCAGACCGTCGAGGGCGTCGGCGAGACCCGCGCCCGCTCGGTCCGCGAGGGCCTGTCCCGCCTTGCCGAATCGTCCATCCTGGAGCGCTACGTCTGACCGGACGCGCCACCGTACGGACACCCGAACACCGCGACGGCCCCCGGGGGGAACCTCCCCGGGGGCCGTCGCACGTCCGCACCGCACCCCGGCCCGCCCCGCGCACCCCGCCCGCGTCCGCCCCCGCCCGCGTCCGCCGTCCGCCCCCGCCCGGCACCCCGGACACGGCGGAGCCCCCGGCCGAGCGACGGCCGGGGGCTCCGAGGGAAGGTGACCGGTTCTCAGCCGTCCAGCCGGATCGAGGCCCGCGCCGAGACCTTGTCCCCGGAGAGCCCGGTGAGCTCCGCGAGCACCACGTAGGTGCCGCTCGGCGGCGGCGTCTGGTCGGCGGTCGCGCACTGCGGCTTGCTGCGGCTGCGGTCCCAGGTGAAGGTCTCGGTCTGGTTGCCGTTCGCGCCGAGCTGCACCCAGATGCTGCCCTTGTCGGTCGGGCAGTCGCCGGAGGACCAGACTCGGTCGTTGTTGCTGCCGCTCACCGTGATCACGGAGGCGGTGCGGCCCAGGTCCACCCGGCAGTTGGTGCCGGAGGAGTTCTTGACCGTCAGGGCCAGCCGGGGCTTGTCCTTGGGCTGGTACGAGTTCTGGGTGCCGGCCAGCTCCAGCGCCACCTGCGAGGAGGCGCAGACCGGCAGCGCCATGACCTCGGGGGTGTTCACCGGCGGAGCGCCGCCGCCCGTACCGCCGGAGCCGCCCGTGCCGCCACCGGTGCCGCCGCCGGTCGCCGGCGCGGCGCCGCCCCCGGGGGCCGGGTTGGCCCCGCCGGCGCCGGTGCCGCCGCTGAGGTTGACCTCGGTGCCGCCACCGCCCGCCACCGGTCCGCCCCCGGAGCCGCCGCCCGGGCGCGCCGCGGGGCCGCTCGGTGAGGCGCCGGGCGTGATCGCCTGAGCCGGTGTCTGGTTCTGGGACTGGGAGGGAACGGCCTGTGCGGCGTTGCCCGGTGAGCCGCCGTCACCGCCCCCGCCCTGATCGATCATCAGCCAGGCGATCAGGGCGACGACCGCCGCGACGGCGACGAGCACGATGACGCGCCGACGCCAGTAGATCGAGGCCGGCAGTGGTCCGACGGGTTGACGCAGAGAAGGCACGACCAAACTCTACGAGACTGTGTGTGGCGATTGACTCACCAACACCGCACAGTCGCCCCTTCCTTCACATGATCCGCCATTTGATCCGTTCGAGCGAGCCCCAATCGGACGATTTCCGGTCGGTCCCCCGGTCGGTCCGGAGCAGACTGATCCACTTCGGCCCGGTCGGCGGGCATGGGAGGATCGAAGGGCCATGACTGCCATCACCACCCCTGCCACCGCCGCCGACGCCGCCCGGCCGCCGATGCCCCTGCCGCTGTTCCACTCGACCGTCCTGGACTGGTACGAGGCGAGCAAGCGGGACCTGCCCTGGCGGACCCCCGACGCCACGCCCTGGGCGGTCATGGTGAGCGAGTTCATGCTCCAGCAGACCCCGGTCAAGCGCGTGCTGCCCGCCTGGGAGGCCTGGCTCACCCGCTGGCCGACCCCAGCCGACCTCGCCGCCGACGCGCCCGGCGAGGCGGTCCGGATGTGGGGCCGGCTGGGCTACCCGCGCCGGGCGCTGCGCTTGCACGCGGCCGCGGTGGCGATCACCGAGCAGCACGACGGCGAGGTCCCGGACGACCACGCCACCCTGCTCTCGCTGCCCGGCGTGGGGGAGTACACCGCCGCCGCCGTCGCCTCCTTCGCCTTCCGCCAGCGGCACGTGGTGCTGGACACCAACGTCCGCCGGGTCTTCGCCCGCGCGGTGACCGGCGTCGAGTACCCGGCCCAGGCCACCACCGCCGCCGAGCGCCGCACCGCCACCGCGCTGCTGCCGGACGACGCCGAGACGGCCGCCACCTGGGCGGTCGGCGTGATGGAGCTGGGCGCGCTGGTCTGCACCGCCCGCGGCCCGGAGTGCGGGGACTGCCCGCTGTTCACCACCTGCGCCTGGCAGCGGGCCGGCCGCCCGCCGTACGAGGGACCGGCCCGGCGCGGCCAGTCCTACGAGGGGACGGACCGCCAGGTGCGCGGCAAGCTGCTCGCGGTGCTGCGCGAGGCGCACGGGACGGTGCCGCAGGCCCGGCTGGACGCGGTCTGGCCGGACTCGGTGCAGCGGGCCCGGGCGCTGGACGGCCTGGTGGCGGACGGCCTGGTCGAGCCGGTCGAGCAGGGCGTCTACCGGCTGCCCCAGTAGGCGGCGGAACACGAGGGCGCCCCCGGGAGAGGACCTCCCGGGGGCGCCCTCGTGCGCGGGGACCGTCAGACGGCCGCCGCCTCCAGCGAGGCCTCGGCCGGAGCCTCGCCCTTGCCGGTGCCGCGCAGCGGCACCTCGCGGAGGAACACCGCCGCGGCGATCGCGATCACGGCCACCCCGGCGCCCCACAGGAAGACGGTGTGCATGCCGTTGGACACCGCGTGGTGGTAGGCGTCCTGGACGGGCGCGGGCAGTGCGCGCATCGCGGCCGGGCTCATCTGGCCCGGGTCCTTCGCGCCGCCCGCCGAGGCCTGCTCGCCGAGCCGCTCCTTCATGGTGTCGGCCACCCGGTTGTTGAACAGCGCGCCGAACAGCGCGACGCCGAAGGAGCCGCCGATGGTGCGGAACAGGGTGGCGGTGGAGCTGGCCACGCCCATGTCCTTGAGCTCGACGCTGTTCTGCGCGACCAGCATGGTGATCTGCATCAGGAAGCCCATGCCGGCGCCGAGCACGACCATCCAGCAGGCCGAGGTGAAGCTGCTGGTCCCGACGCCCATGGTGGAGAGCAGGATCATGCCACCGGTCATCACGATGGTGCCGATGATCGGGTAGATCCGGTACTTCCCGGTCTTGGTGACGGCCTGGCCGACCACCAGCGAGATCACCAGCATGCCGAACATCATCGGCATCAGCAGCAGGCCGGAGTTGGTCGCCGAGGCGCCCTGGACGATCTGCTGGTAGAGCGGCAGGAAGACGGTCGAGCCGAACATCACGAAGCCGACGATGAAGCCGATGATCGAGACCAGGGTGAAGTTCAGGTTGCGGAACAGGCTCAGCGGGAGCATCGGCTCCTCGACCCGCTGCTCCACGTAGCAGAAGGCGATCAGCGAGGCGGCGGAGAGCGCGGCCAGGCCGAGGATCTCCTTGGAGCCCCAGGCGTACTGCTGGCCGCCCCAGGTGGTGATCAGCACCAGCGAGGTGATGCCGACGGTGAGCAGGATGGCGCCCAGGTAGTCGATCTTGGCGGTGCTGCGGACCTTCGGCAGCTTCAGGGTGACGACGACAACGGCGAGTGCGACGACGCCGAGCGGCAGGTTGATGTAGAAGGTCCAGTGCCAGCTCAGGTGGTCGGTGATGAAGCCGCCGACCAGCGGGCCGCCGATGGTGGCGAGGGCCATCACCGCGGCGAACATGCCCTGGTACTTGCCGCGGTCGCGCGGCGGGACGAGCGCGCCCATGATCGACATGACGCCGACCATCAGTCCGCCGGCGCCCAGGCCCTGCACGGCGCGGAAGCCGATCAGCTCGTTCATGTTCTGCGACAGGCCGGACAGCGCCGAGCCCACCAGGAAGATCACGATCGAGGTGAGGAAGGTGCCCTTGCGGCCGTACATGTCGCCGAGCTTGCCCCAGATCGGGGTGGAGGCGGCGGTCGCCAGGGTGTACGCGGTGACCACCCAGGACAGGTGCTCGGCACCGCCGAGGTCGCCGACGATGGTCGGCATCGCGGTGCCGACGATCAGGTTGTCGAGCATGGCCAGCAGCATGGTAACGACCAGGCCGACCATCACGAGGCGGATCTCGCGGGGCGACCGCGGCTGCTCCTCCTCGGTCGTCTTGTCCTCCGGCACCGGGCCGGCGGTCTTGGACTGTGACATGAGGTGGGGTCTCCCGGAGGGTGGTTCGGACGGAGCGTCGTGCCGTGCGGCGGCTCACTTACTTGTCGCCCGGCTAGTTTATCGACCGTCGGCACGGTAGGTTGTTTCCTAGCCGGTCGTCAAGCCAGTTTCCCGACCGGCCTTCTGGGCAGGGAGAATGGGCCCGGGGCGGACACCGCTCCGGGGTCCGCAGTAGTCACCGACGCAGTCATGAGGCAGGCCATGGGCACTCCGCACAGCCCCCGCAGCGACACCCGGGCTCGCATCATCGAGGTGTCACTGGAGCTCTTCGCCGAGCAGGGCTACGAGCAGACCTCACTGCGCGAGATCGCCGACCGCCTGGGCGTCACCAAGGCCGCGCTCTACTACCACTTCAAGACCAAGGACGACATCGTCCTGGGCATCGTCGAGCGGATGGCCGCGCCGATCGACGAGTCCATCGCGTGGGGCCGCAAGCAGGCCTGGAGCCCGGAGATGCGCGACGAGCTGATCCGCCGCTTCGCGGACGGGATGGCCGAGCGGGCCCCGCTGCTGCGCTTCTTCCACGAGAACCAGCCCGCGCTGCGCGAGTCCCCGGCCGGGCTGGCCTTCCGGGACCGCATGATCACCATGATGCAGCTGGTGCACGGGCCGGGGGCGGACTTCCACGACCGGCTGCGGGCCGCGATGGCGCTGTTCACCGTCCACTCGTCGCTGTTCCTGCTCAAGCAGGACAAGGCGGACTGCGGCCACACCCCGAACGTGTGGGGCGAGCAGCCGCCCCCCGCCGGCCTGGACGAGGCGATCGGGGCGGCCCGGGACATCGCGCTGGAGATCGGCGCCGGGATCAGCCACCCCGCCCGCACCACCGGCTGAGGGCGCCGGTCCCGCAGGGCCCGGCGCCCGGGGCGGCTCAGAAGTCCGTGACGCCGTGCCCCGCCAGGTACGCGATCGGGTTGACCACCGCGCCGTAGCGGTTGCTGGTGCGGATCTCGAAGTGCAGGTGCGGGCCGGTCGAGTTGCCGGTGCTCCCGGACAGCCCGATCCGCTCGCCCGCGGACACCCGCTGGCCCGCCGAGACGGTGACCGAGGACATGTGGGCGTACTGCGCGAAGTGCCCGTCCGCCAGCCGCAGCACGACCTCCTTGCCGTACGCGCCGTCCCAGCCGGCCGACACCACGCTCGCGTCGCCGACCGCCAGCAGCGGTGTGCCCGGGGAGACCGCGAAGTCCACCCCGGTGTGGTACCCGGCGGCGTAGCTGCGGTTGGCCTTCCCGTACGGGTTGCTGGTCGGCGCGTTCGGCACCGGCGCCGACCACCCGGGAGTCGGTGCGGGCCCGGGCTCCGGCGCGGGTCCGGCCTCCGGGGCCGGCTCGTCGGCGGGCTCCGGCTCCGGCTCCGGTGCCGGCGGTTCGAACGGCAGCAGGTTGGGCGCCACCGTCACGAACTCCTGTGCCGAGTCGCCGTCGTCGGGCAGCTTGTACGGGCTGGGGCCGGCCACTTGGACCAGACCCGCGCTCGGCACCTCCGCCCGCGGCACGGTGAAGGCCGAGCTGCCCGGCGTGGTGGGCCGTACGGTCTGCGCCGAGGCCGTGCCCGGGGTGGCCACCAGCAGCACGCCGGCGAGCAGGGTGGCGACCGCTCCGGCCGAGGCCAGCGCGTGGTCGTGCTCGGCTCGCTGACGGCTGCCGGGCAGGGTGGTGTGCCGGGGCGCCCCGAGGGCGCGCAGCGGCGCGGCCTGGGTGCGGACGGCGTGGCCGATCCGGGGCTGCCAGACGGCGGCCCGGGCCGCCGCCTGGGCGGCGAGCCGGCGCAGGGCCGGCCCCACGGGTGGGACGGTGGACATCTGCCGTACCTCACGGATCGTACGAGGGCAGCACGAAGCGCCCGTTCGGGCGCGTGCTGAGCGGGGGACCACTCAGGTGTAACGGTCACCGGGCGGAGTCCCAAACGCGGTGATGTACTACGGCGTGTAGTCATCGTGGCGCCGGAGATTCAAACCGACGGAGCAATGATCATGAGATCGGATCGCCCATGACCGCTCCGGGCCGTCCACCGCTTCCCCGGCCCCGCTACTACCGCCGGTCGTACCGTGCCGGAGGCCTGTGACCAGCACCACGCGCGGCCGGGGTTTCGCGGGCTCGAACCGCTTTCCGTCCGCACCGCTGACCGGTCCGGCCCGCTGCGGGACCATCGAGCCATGTATGGCAACAGGAGCGAAGACACCGACGCCGGTGACCGCCCGAGCCTGCCGGACCGCCGCTTCGCCGCCCTGCGCGGCTGCGAGCGACTGCTGTCCGGGGCCCGGCCGCAGAGCATCCGCGAACGCCTCGCCGACCTGGCCGGCCCGCCGCCGGGCGCCGCCCCCGACCCGGACGGAGCACCCGACCTGGACGGCCGCCCGGACCAGTACGGCGACGGCGTGGTCCGCACCCTGGAGCACCGGGTCGCCGAGCTGCTTGGCACCGAGGACGCGGCCTTCTTCCCGACCGGCACGATGGCCCAGCAGATCGCCCTGCGGATCCACGCCGAGGCCGCCGGGTGCCGCACCGTGGTCACCCACCCGCTGGCCCACACCGACCGGCACGAGCGGCACGCGCTCGGCGTGCTGACCGGGCTGCGCAGCCTCTGGCCGACCGACGAGCCGCGCCAGCCCACCGCCGAGGAGCTGCGCGCCCTGGACGAGCCCTACGCCGCGCTGAGCCTGGAGCTGCCGCTGCGCGACGCCGGGTTCGTGCTGCCCGGCTGGCCGGAGCTGGTGGAGCTGGCCGCGGTGGTGCGGGAGGAGCACGGCGCGGCGCTGCACCTGGACGGCGCCCGGATCTGGGAGTCCGCGGTCGCCCTCGGCCGGCCGCTGCCGGAGCTCGCCGGCCTGGCCGACTCGGTCTACGTCTCCTTCTACAAGACGCTCGGCGGGATCAGCGGCGCCGCGCTGGCCGGCCCGGGCGGCTTCGTCCGCACCGCCCGGGCCTGGCGGCACCGCTACGGCGGCCAGCTCTACCAGCAGTGGCCGTTCGCGCTCGCCGCGCTGGCCGGGCTGGAGCGCGAACTGCCGCGGCTGGCCGGGTACGTGGCGCACGCCCGGACGATCGCCGGGGCGCTGGCCCGGGCGTTCGCCGCCGTCCCCGGCGCCCGGGTCCACCCGGCCCCGCCGCACACCCACCAGTTCCAGCTCTGGCTGCCGTACCCGGTCGGGGAGTTGGAGGAGGCCGGGCTGGGGCTGGCCGAGGACACCGGGATCGGGCTGTTCGGCGCCTGGCGCGCGGGCGGGCCGCCGGGGCTGTCGGTGACCGAGGTCACGGTCGCCGCGTCCGCCCTCGACTGGACCGCCGCCGACGTCGCGGTGGCGGCCGCCGCCTTCCTGGACCGGCTGCCGGCCGTCCGGGCCTGACAAAGCGTCCGGCCCGCCCCCGCGCGCTGCGGGGACGGGCCGGACGTGGAGTTGTCAGAGCTGCCTGGTCACAGGCCGATCGCTACCCGGGGGGCGACGATCAGAAGTTGTCGACCGGGCGGACCCGGATCCAGGTCTCCAGGTAGTTCGAGGACTCGTTCTCGACCTCGATGCTGGTCCCGGTCTTCGGGACGTTGACACCGCTGTACGGGTTGTCCTTGTTCCACCACGACTTCAGGTCGTTGAACTCGTCGACGCCCTTGGCCTTCGGGATGACGGTCTCGACGCCGGCCTTGTGCAGGGTCAGACCGGAGGTGCGGCGCGAGCCGAAGGTGGAGTCGTAGCCCTGCATGCGCGGACGCATCAGGGTGCCGTCGGTCCACTTCAGCGGAGCCGGGTGCGAGTCGACCGGCAGGATCAGGCCCTGGCCCGGGTGGGCGCTGACGTTGTTGTCGGTCTGCGACTCGTCCCAGTACCAGATCAGCAGGCCGGGCTGGTACGAGTAGTGCTCGACCCAGTTCGGCTTGTCGGCGAAGCCGAAGTTGTACGGGCCGGTCTTCAGGGTCTGGTCGAAGGACACGTACTGCCGGTTCTCCGCGATGTAGTACTGCGCGTAGTCCTTGGTGTACGAGCCGCCGAAGCGGGAGAACCCGTCGGCCACCCAGCCGTTGTCACCGTTCTCGACGTCGTCGCTGAACACGGTGGCGCCGTCGGCGACGACCGCGATGTTGTCCAGCGTCAGGCCGCGGAAGTGCAGGCCGCCGTCGGTGGTGTTGTGGTAGCGGAACTTGACCTTCTGGCCCGCGTAGGCGTCCAGGTTGAAGGACAGGTCGCCCCAGGCGGCCACCTGGCCGCTGATGGCCGGACGGCCGTTCTCGCGCGGCAGCGCGGTCCCGTTCCAGGTGCCGTCGACGACGGTCCAGGTCTTGCCGCCGTCGGTGGAGACCTCGCCGAACGCGTAGTCGAAGTCCTGCTCCAGCTCGTACCAGGCCTTGGCGTTGATGCTGGCCTTGGTCTTGCCGGTCAGGTCGATGTCACGGGTGAGCGTGACGTTCAGGTTGTCGGCGCTGCCGCTCCACCACTCACCGGTGCCGCCGAACGGCTTGTTGATCTCGGTGGTGATGCTCTTCTTCGGCAGGTCGACGATCAGACCCTGCGGCAGGTTGCTGTTGTACTCCGCCGGGCCGATGTGGTGGGTCGACTCGGTGCCCGCCTTGGCGTGGTCGGCCTTCAGCCAGCCCAGCTTGTACTTGCTCCAGGCGTCGAGGTCGTTCGGCATGTCGCCGATGCTGTCCTTGCCCTCGCCGAGCCAGGAACCGGAGGACATCAGCGACCAGAAGCCGACCGAGTTGTCGATGCCCTTGCCGGCGGTGTCGTAGAGGTCCGGCAGACCGAGGTCGTGGCCGTACTCGTGGGCGAAGACGCCGAGGCCGCCGTTCTCCGGCTGCATCGTGTAGTCGCCGATCCACAGGCCGCTGTTGCCGACCTGGACGCCGCCGAGCTTGTTGCCCTCGGGACCGGCCGTGCCCTGCAGGTTGCCGTAGACGTACGAGCGGTGCGCCCACAGGGCCTTGCTGCCCTGCTTGCCGCCACCGGCCGACTTGTCCTCGCCGGCGTGCACGATCTGGAAGTGGTCGATGTACCCGTCGGGCTGGTTGAAGTTCCCGTCGTGGTGCGAACCGTAGCGGTCCCACTGGTCGTACTGGGCCAGCGTGGCCTTGATCTGGGCCTCGGTCTGGCCCTTGGCCTGCTGGTCCTTGTACCAGATGTCCACGGCGTCGCGGATCAGGTCCTGGGCGCTGGCGCAGACGTTGGAGCCGCAGTAGTCGGAGCCGTACCGGGCCTCGTTCCACGGCACCCGGACCCAGTCCGAGACCACGCCGTCGACCGAGTAGCGGCCCGAGGACTGCTTCTCGTAGTAGGTCTTCAGCGAGGGCTTGTCCTTGGCGAAGTACAGGTCCTGGTAGTGCTGCTGGTTGTAGTCGGCCTGCCACTCGGTCGAGTTGTTGGTGGCCGGGTCCGGCTTCTCGATCTCGTTGTGCTTGGGGCCGGCCTCGCCGCCGTACTTGACCTTGCCGTCCGGCGTCTTGGTGGTGTTGTCCACCTGGTCACCGAAGTCGACCAGGATGGTGAAGATCTTGTCCGTGCGCTCGCGAGCGAGCTCGACGTACTTGTCCTTGCCGAGCTTCACGCTGGTGCTGCCGTTGTGCTGCTCGACCTCGGCGGTGCCGTTGAGGAGCTTCTCGGTGGCGGCCTTCTGCTCCGCCTCCACCTTCGCGGTCAGCGGACCCGGAAGGTTGTGCTCGGTGTTCTGGACGGCGTCGGCCGGGTCCCGCGGGACCGGGGCCGAGCCGGCGGCGACGGCGGAGGCCGGGAACAGGCCCGTGCCGAGCGCGACTATGACCGCTGCGGCCGTGGCAGCCGCAGCGGTTCTCCTGGTGTTCTTCAACGTTGTGACGTCCTCCCCGACCAGGGCCCAGCTCTTGGCCAAAGCCCGGCAAACCAAAATGAAAGACAGGTGGACGTCATTTGATCCAAGCGTGCACGGAAAAGATAGACCTTGACCATGACATGGTCACGGCGCTATCCTCCGCGACTTCCCATCATCTGACCGCCTGTCAACCGTATGTTCGTGAAAGGTCGGTGAGAAACCGAGCGCACCCGCACCAGCCAGCGCGGGGGCCAGCCGACCCGGCCCGCACCGGCGCGGGCGGCGGCGGGAGCGAACGCACCGAGCCCCCGGCGTCAACGCCGGGGGCTCGGTGGCTGTGAAGTTGTCTGTTAAAAGTTGGGTTACTTCGTCAGGTCCGGACCGGACGAGGCGACCGCGGCCGGGGTGTCCGCGACGGCCGACTTCTCCTCGCCGCGGAAGGTGAACTTGGCTTCCTTGCCCTCGCCCTCGACGTCGACGACGACGATGTGGCCGGCCCGCAGCTCGCCGAAGAGGATCTTCTCGGAGAGGTGGTCCTCGATCTCGCGCTGGATGGTGCGGCGCAGCGGACGGGCACCCAGGATCGGGTCGTAGCCGCGCTTGGCCAGCAGCTTCTTGGCCTCGACGCTGAGCTCCAGGCCCATGTCCTTGTCCTTGAGCCGCTCGTCCACCTTGTCGATCATGAGGTCGACGATCTGGATGATGTCTTCCTCGGACAGCTGGTGGAACACCACGATGTCGTCGACACGGTTCAGGAACTCGGGGCGGAAGTGCTGCTTGAGCTCCTCGCCGACCTTCGCCTTCATCCGCTCGTACCCGGTCTGGGTGTCACCCGCGGCCGCGAAGCCGAGGTTGAAGCCCTTCGAGATGTCCCGGGTGCCGAGGTTGGTCGTCATGATGATGACGGTGTTCTTGAAGTCGACCACGCGGCCCTGGGAGTCGGTCAGGCGACCGTCCTCCAGGATCTGCAGCAGCGAGTTGAAGATGTCCGGGTGGGCCTTCTCGACCTCGTCGAAGAGGACGACCGAGAACGGCTTGCGGCGGACCTTCTCGGTCAGCTGGCCGCCCTCCTCGTAGCCCACGTAGCCGGGCGGGGAGCCGAACAGCCGGGAGACGGTGTGCTTCTCGGAGAACTCGGACATGTCGAGCGCGATCAGCGCGTCCTCGTCGCCGAACAGGAACTCCGCCAGCGTCTTGGACAGCTCGGTCTTACCGACACCGGACGGGCCGGCGAAGATGAACGAACCGCCGGGGCGCTTCGGGTCCTTGAGGCCCGCACGGGTGCGCCGGATGGCCTGGGAGAGCGCCTTGATGGCGTCCTTCTGGCCGATGACGCGCTTGTGCAGCTCGTCCTCCATGCGCAGCAGGCGGGACGTCTCCTCCTCGGTCAGCTTGAAGACCGGGATGCCGGTGGCGGTGGCCAGGACCTCGGCGATGAGCTCCTCGTTGACCTCCGCGACGACGTCCATGTCGCCGGCCTTCCACTCCTTCTCGCGCTTGGCCTTGGCCTGCAGGAGCTGCTTCTCGTCGTCGCGCAGGGACGCGGCCTTCTCGAAGTCCTGCGCGTCGATCGCGCTCTCCTTCTCGCGGCGCACGTCGGCGATCTTCTCGTCGAACTCGCGCAGGTCCGGCGGCGCGGTCATCCGGCGGATGCGCATTCGGGAGCCGGCCTCGTCGATCAGGTCGATCGCCTTGTCCGGCAGGAAGCGGTCCGAGATGTACCGGTCGGCCAGGGTGGCGGCGGCGACCAGGGCGGAGTCCGTGATGGAGACCCGGTGGTGGGCCTCGTAGCGGTCGCGCAGACCCTTGAGGATCTCGATGGTGTGGGGCAGCGAGGGCTCGGCGACCTGGATCGGCTGGAAGCGGCGCTCCAGCGCGGCGTCCTTCTCCAGGTGCTTGCGGTACTCGTCCAGGGTGGTGGCACCGATGGTCTGCAGCTCGCCACGGGCCAGCATCGGCTTGAGGATGCTGGCGGCGTCGATGGCGCCCTCGGCGGCGCCCGCGCCGACCAGGGTGTGCAGCTCGTCGATGAACAGGATGATGTCGCCGCGGGTGCGGATCTCCTTGAGCACCTTCTTCAGGCGCTCCTCGAAGTCACCGCGGTAGCGCGAGCCGGCCACCAGGGCGCCCAGGTCCAGCGTGTAGAGCTGCTTGTCCTTGAGCGTCTCCGGGACCTCGCCCTTGACGATCGCCTGGGCCAGGCCCTCGACCACGGCGGTCTTGCCGACGCCGGGCTCACCGATCAGCACCGGGTTGTTCTTGGTGCGGCGGGACAGCACCTGCATGACCCGCTCGATCTCCTTCTCGCGCCCGATGACCGGGTCGAGCTTGGCCTCGCGGGCGGCCTGGGTGAGGTTGCGGCCGAACTGGTCCAGGACCAGCGAGGTCGACGGGGTGCCCTCGGCGGGCCCGCCGGCCGTGGCCGACTCCTTGCCGCCGCCGGTCTGGTAGCCGGAGAGCAGCTGGATGACCTGCTGGCGCACCCGGTTGAGGTCGGCGCCCAGCTTCACCAGGACCTGGGCGGCGACGCCCTCGCCCTCGCGGATCAGGCCGAGCAGGATGTGCTCGGTGCCGATGTAGTTGTGGCCGAGCTGAAGGGCCTCGCGGAGCGAGAGCTCCAGGACCTTCTTCGCCCGGGGGGTGAAGGGAATGTGACCGGACGGGGCCTGCTGGCCCTGGCCGATGATCTCCTCGACCTGCTGGCGAACGGCCTCAAGAGAAATCCCGAGGCTCTCCAGGGCCTTGGCGGCGACGCCCTCGCCCTCGTGGATCAGACCCAGGAGGATGTGCTCGGTGCCGATGTAGTTGTGGTTGAGCATCCGGGCTTCTTCCTGAGCCAGGACGACAACCCGCCGCGCGCGGTCGGTGAACCTCTCGAACATCGTTTATCGCTCCTCAGAGCGGTCGGGCAGTTCGGGGTCCGTCCCCGCCCTGTCCTTCCGCATGCTAGTCCCGCTCAGCGGCGCGGCCCACGGATTCACTCCCCGGTAGAGGAGCGAGATGCTGCGCGACCAGCCGACACCAATCCCAACCTGGTGTTGGGAAACGGTGTTCCCACAGGTGGGCCGGATGCACCGGATTCCGCTACGCCATCGGCGAACACGTGCCGCCGACGCCGCCGCCGGAACCCCTCCGGCCGGTCGCACATACTGCCCCTGGACGGGCCGAAGAACCCGTCCACCTGCATTCATACCCGGTATCGGGGCGGTTCTCGCGCAGTTTCCGCGGTGGCGGTGTTCGCCTGGCGAGAAGTCGGGCCGCGGTGACGGCGGTTCGACGGCGGACGGGGTGCCGGGCACGTCGCCCCGGTGTCGTCCGCGTTGCCGCTTCGCCCCTACAGCGTCGCACGGCCCGTGATTGTTCCGCCGCCCGAGCCGCTACCCGAGCCGGTGCCCGAGCCGCTGCCCGGGACGGCCCCCGGGGCCGGCCGCGGCGGGCTCCTCCGGGTACGCGCCGCGGGGCGCGGAGGAGACTCCTCCGCGCCCCGTGCGTGTGATGGTGGCGGCCGTCCCCGGCCGCCGGGCCCCGCACCCGCTCCGGCGGGCCCGCGGCGCCGGGATCAGGACGCGTTGGCCTTCTCGTAGGCCTCGCGGACGTTGCTCGGAACGCGGCCGCGGTCGTTGACCTCCAGGCCCTGCTCCTTGGCCCACGCGCGGATCTTGGCGGTGTCCGGGGCGCCGCCGCCGGCCGGACGCGCCGCGGTGCCGCGGCCCGGACGACGGGCACCGGCGAGCCGGCCGCTCTGCTTGCGGCCCTTCTCCACGTACGGCGCCAGCAGGCCGCGGAGCTTGTCCGCGTTGGCGCTCTTCAGGTCGATCTCGTAGGCAACGCCGTCGAGGGCGAACGTCACCGTCTCGTCCGCCGAACCGCCGTCGAGATCGTCTTCAAGAATGACCTGCACCCTCTGTGCCACGGGCTTCCCTTTCCGCTAAACGACCCATTGCCTAAGGAAAGGAAAGCGCCTTTCTCCGGAAAACACAAACCCTTGACCCGGTTGGAGCGGCTCAGAGGTGCAGCAGCATGCGCGAGTTGCCCAGTGTGTTGGGCTTCACCCGCTCCAGGTCGAGGAACTCGGCGACGCCTTCATCGTACGAGCGGAGGAGTTCTTCATAGACATCCGTAGCGATCGCCGCCGGGTCTGTCGTACCATCATCGGTTTCCTGGACCTCGCCGATCTCGACGAAACCGTGTTTCGCGAAGAACGCGACCTCGAACGTCAAGCAGAAAATCCGACGGACGCCCAGCCAGCGCGCGGTCTGCACCAGCTTCTCCAGCAGCAGGTGCCCGATCCCGGTGCCCCGGGCGACCGGATCCACCGCGAGCGTGCGGACCTCGGCGAGGTCCTCCCACATCACGTGCAGTGCGCCGCAGGCCACCACCACGCCGTTGTCGTCCCGTTCCGCGACCCAGAACTCCTGGACGGATTCGAACAGTGTGACTGTGGGCTTGTCCAGCAGAATGCCGTCGCGTGAGTAGGTGTCGATGAGCCTGCGCACTGCCCGCACGTCCGTGGTCCGCGCCCGGCGGATGGTGACCTCCATGGTCGGGACGTTATCGCGCCGCTCCCGGTTCCGTCCCACCGGTATCCGGTCCGCCGTCCGCGGAATCCGCGCCGGCCGGATCGGGCGGGAACAGAGCGGCCACCCGCAAGGCGTCCCGGAGCGCTTCGCGTTGCTCGGGCGACATCAGGCCGAAGAAGTGCACCAGGGCCGCCGCCGGATTGTCACCGGTGGCCCAGGCGTCGTTCATCAGGGCCGCCGTGTACGCCTCACGCGAGGAGACCGGTTCATAACGATAGGCCCGGCCGACCCGCTCGCGGCGCAGCCAGCCCTTTCTGTGGAGCTTGTCCAGGACGGTCATCACCGTGGTGTACGCGATTTCGCGTTCCGACCGCAGATCCAGGAGAACCTCGCGAACCGTGACCGGTCGGTTCCACTGCCACACCCGGGTCATGATGGCGTTCTCAAGTTCGCCGAGTTGCCGGACCATAGTGCGGCCAGGATAGGGAGTGAATGGGGCAAATCTTGTGAAGTGCGCCAAACCGGCGCGCCGCCACCCCCGGGAATCGGGAATGGCGGCGCGCCGGTCGTTCGGGGCGGCTGACGGGGTCAGTCGAGGTCTTCCTTGGCCCGCTGGGCCCCGCCCTGGCTGCGGACGATGGCCCGCACCAGGAATCCGAAGCCGATCGCCATGACCAGCGGCGGCACGATCGCGCTGACGTAGTCCATCAGGTCACTCCTCCTCGGTCTTCTCCGCCGTCGCGGCGGAAGCCTTCGGCTCCGGCTTCACCAGCGGGAAGAGCACCGTCTCCCGGATGTTCTTGCCGGTCAGCAGCATGATCAGGCGGTCCACGCCGAGGCCGAGGCCACCGGTCGGGGGCATCGCGTACTCCAGGGCGCGCAGGAAGTCCTCGTCCACCTGCATCGCCTCGACGTCGCCGCCGGCCGCCAGCAGCGACTGGGCGGTGAGGCGGGCGCGCTGCTCGACCGGGTCGACCAGCTCGGAGTAGGCGGTGCCGATCTCGGTCCCGAAGATCACCAGGTCCCACTTCTCGGCCACGCCGGGCCGCGAGCGGTGCTGGCGGGTCAGCGGGGAGACCTCGGTCGGGTAGTCCTTGATGAAGGTCGGCCGGACGGCGTTCTCCTCCAGCAGGCGCTCGACCATCTCCAGCACGATCTGACCGTGGCCCCAGTCCTTCTCGAACGGGATGCCGTGCTCGGTGGCCAGCTTGCGCAGCTCCTCGACGCCGGTCTCCGGGGTGACCTCGACGCCCAGGCGGGCCGAGATGCCCGGGTAGACGCCGATCTCCTCCCACGGCTCGGCCAGGTCGATCTCGTGCTCGACGCCGTGCGCGTCCACGCCCCTGATCACCGTGGTGCCCAGCGCGTCCCGGGCCGCGTTGACGATCGTCTCGCGGATCAGCTCGGCCTGGGTGTCGTAGTCGCCGTACGCCTCGTACGACTCCAGCGAGGTGAACTCCGGGTTGTGGGTGGAGTCCGCGCCCTCGTTGCGGAAGTTGCGGTTGATCTCGAAGACCTTCTCGGCGCCGCCGACCACCAGCCGCTTGAGGTACAGCTCGGGGGCGATGCGCATGTAGAGGTCGATGTCGTACGCGTTGATGTGCGTCTTGAACGGACGCGCGTTGGCGCCGCCGTGCACCGGCTGGAGCATCGGGGTCTCGACCTCGATGTAGCCGCGGTCCTCGTAGGTGCGGCGGATCGAGCGGACGACCTTGCTGCGCAGGTGCAGGATCTCGCGGGCCTCGGGGTTGACGATGAGGTCCACGTAGCGCTGGCGGACCCGGGCCTCCGGGTCGGTCAGGCCCTTGTGCTTGTCCGGCAGCGGACGCAGGCACTTGGCGGTGAGCTCCCAGCGGTCCACCATCACGGACAGCTCGCCGCGCTTGGAGGTGATCACCTCGCCCTCGACGCCGACCTGGTCGCCGAGGTCGATGTCGGCCTTCCAGGCCGCCAGCCGCTCCGGGCCCAGCTTGTCGAGGGAGAACATCACCTGGAGGTCGCCGGTGCCGTCGCGCAGGGTGGCGAAGCAGAGCTTGCCTCCGGTGCGGGAGAGGATCACGCGGCCGGTGACGCCGGCCCGCTCGCCGGTCGCGGTGTCCGGCTCCAGGTCGGGGTGCTTGGCACGCAGGTCCGCGATGGTGGTGGTGCGGGGGAAACCGACCGGGTACGGGTCGACACCGGCCGCCCGGAGCCGGTCGAGCTTCTCGCGCCGGACGCGCATCTGCTCGGGAAGGTCGTCGGTCGCGGGAACAAGGCTCTGATCGCTCACCCCACAAGGGTAGCCAGCCACACACGGTGCTCCGCGCCGGGATTGCCGCGGGGGAGGCCGCGACGGCGGCCTCCCCCGGATCGGACGCGGACGGCTCAGCCGGTGCCGGTGGCGAGTTCGACGTCCTCGGGGGCGTCGTCGGCGGGCGGGGCGGGGTGGGCGGGGGGCTTGGGGCGGCGGCCGAACAGCTCGGCGGGGGTGGGCATCCGGTGCGGACGGGGCGGGGTCTTCGCGGCGGCGGGCTGCTCCGGGCGGGAGTCGGTGCTGCTCATGGGGGTCCGTCCTCCTACAGGGGTGGGGTGACTGTGCGGCGGTGCGGCGGGACTCGGTACGGCCACCAGGTGGCGGGGCGGTCCGCTATGGAGGGCGAGCCGCTCGCGGACGGCGGCCTCGGCCAGCGCGTGGCAGCGCCCGGCCAGCCGGGAGCGGCGGGCCCGCTCGCCCTGGCCGCAGGGCTGGCGGCTCAGTCCGCGCAGTGCGGTGAGGTCCTCCGGCCCGGGCAGGTACCCGTCGGACACCGCCTCCTCCAGCCGTTCCAGGTAGCCGGGGGCGCTGCCGGGCAGGGCGGATCGGTAGCGTCCGAGGTCGGCGAGCAGGAAGGCGCGCAGCCGGCCGCCCTCCTGGACGGCCTCGTCGATCGCCTCGGTGAGGCGCAGGGCGTCCTGGACGTCCTCCGCCCAGAGTTCGGCGCCCGGCCCGGCGAGGGCGGGCCGGACGGGCCCCTGGAGGTGGACGGGCACGGCGGGGTGGAGGGCTTGGGCGAGGGCGCGGCGCAGCACGCGGACTTCGTCGGCGCTGAAGGCCATGCCGCCGCGCGATCCGTGTGGCGTAGGCATGGGCTGACACTACGTGACGAATATCCGATTTGTCGGTAACGTCGCGCCGAACCACCCACGGTCGGCCCGGCGAAGAAGCCTTTCGCCGCCACCTGTAACGCCACCCGGGGCGCACCTGGTCATCCAGGTGTCAGGGGAGAACGAGCGAGGGGGCCGGGCAGGATGCGACCGGACGGTCAGGGGAAGGCGGCCCGGGGCGGGCGGCGGGACGAGGACTTCCAGGCCTTCGCGGCCGCCCGCGCCAGACCGCTCTACCGGTCGGCCTGCCTGCTCACCGGCGGGGACACCCACCTCGCCGAGGACCTGGTGCAGGAGGCCCTCGGGCGGATCTACGCCCAGTGGCACCGCACCTCCTGGTTCGGGGCCAAGCGCCGGATCGACAACCCGGCCGGGTACGCGCACACCGTGCTGGTGCGGGCCTTCCTCTCGCACCGCGTCCGCCGCTCCAGCGGCGAGCGGCCGGTCGAGGCGGTGCCGGACGGCGCGGCCCCGCAGGGCGACCCGGAACTGCGGCTCGCCCTGGTGGACGCGCTCGGCCGGCTCGCCCCGCGCGACCGGGCGGTGCTGGTCCTGCGCTACTGGGAGGACCGCAGCGTCGAGGAGACCGCCGCGGTCCTGCACAGCACCCCGGGCGCCGTCCGGACCCAGGCCTTCCGCGCGCTCGGCCGGATCCGCACGGTGCTCGGCAGCGGCCTCGACGACCTCGCCGAGCGCTGAGCCGGCGCGTCACGTCACGTCAACCCACTTGGTAGAGAGGTTGGTTCAGCATGTCCGCAGAGCACGACGGGCCCGAGGGGCGGTTCGAGCGGGCCTTCACCGAGGCCCTCGGCCGGGCCGGCGAGGCCTACGACACCGAACCCGGCCCGCTGGTCGACACCGGCTGGTCGCACGGCCGCCGGCTGCGCCGCAGGCGGCGGATCGGCACCGCGGCGGGCGCCGCCGCGCTGGCCTTGGTCGGGGTGGGCGGGGTCGCGCTCGGCGGCCTGCTGCCCGGGCGGGGTACGGCGGTGGCCGGTCCGGCGGCGGCCCCGTCCGCCGGTCCGGTCTCCGGCGCGGAGTTCCAGCGGATGCTCACCGAACTCCTGCCGTCGCCGACGGTGCAGGTCGGCGAGGCCCGGGGCACCGAGAGTGACACCCCGCAGCTGCGGCTGGTGGTGGACGACGGCCACGGCCCGGCGCAGTACCTGTTCTGGATCACCCGCTTCCCGGGTGGCGAGGACACCGACTGCCCGGCCGTGCCGACCGGCGACGACACCTGCACCGAGACCACCCTCCCGGGCGGCGGCCACCTGCGCCTCTACCAGGCCGGCACCCGGGACGGAGAGCCGGCCGGATCGAAGACCTGGTCGGCCAAGCTGACCGTGGACGGGTACCAGCTGATGCTCCAGGAATGGAACCGCAAGCCGCTGGAGCAGGGCACGCCGATCACCAGGACCGACCCGCCGCTGACCATGGACAAGCTCGCCGAGGTGGTCACGGACCCGCGCTGGAAGCAGGTCATGGCGGCCATTCCGCAGGCCTCGGCGGTGGGTTCGCTCCCGAGCCCCCGGTTCGGGGTCTCGGTGCCGCTGCCGACCCCGCTGACGGGGCCGACGCAGTTCACCGTCGACGTGCCCCCGTGGTCCGGCCTGACCCCGCCGCCGGGGGGCGGCCCGATCACCCTGCCGGCCACCCCGAGGCCCGGCAGCTGAGCGCCGCTCAGCTGGCGGGGCGGTTGCGCTCGTACACCAGGCGCAGGCCGATCAGGGTCAGCCAGGGCTCGTGCACGTCGATGGTGCCGGCCTCGCCGAGGACGAGCGGGGCCAGGCCGCCGGTGGCGATCACCTGGACGTCGTCCGGGTCCTTGGCGAGCTCCCGGGCCATCCGCTCCACCAGGCCGTCGACCTGGCCGGCGAAGCCGTA
Organism: Kitasatospora sp. NPDC001119; assembly: GCF_053598475.1. Classification (NCBI taxonomy): domain Bacteria; kingdom Bacillati; phylum Actinomycetota; class Actinomycetes; order Kitasatosporales; family Streptomycetaceae; genus Kitasatospora; species Kitasatospora sp. NPDC001119. The sequence goes on along the minus strand of NZ_JBSFKI010000052.1, from coordinate 14,631 downwards.
GAGGATGCCGGACTGCATGCCCTCGACGGTGTTCTTGCCGATCACGTTGCGCGGGCGGGCCAGCTCGATCTTGCGCAGCTGGGCGCCGCGGACGCCGAGCGCCTCGACCGAGATCTCGATGCCGGGGGCGATCGCGCCGCCGACGTAGTCGCCGCGCGCGTTGACGGCGTCGAAGGTGGTCGCGGTGCCGAAGTCGACCACGATGCACGGGCCGCCGTACAGGTGGTTCGCGGCCAGCGCGTTGACGATCCGGTCGGCGCCGACCTCCTTGGGGTTGTCCATCAGGACGTGCACCCCGGTCTTCACGCCGGGCTCCACGATCACCGCGGGGACGTCGCCGTAGTAGCGGCGGGTCACCTCGCGGAGCTCGTGGAGCACGGCGGGGACGGACGAGCAGATCGCCAGGCCCTCCACCGCGGCCTCCTTCACCGCGGTGTGGCTGCCCATCAGCCCTTGCAGCAGCACCGCCAGTTCATCGGCCGTGCGGCGCGGATCGGTGGAGATCCGCCAGTGTTCCACCACGTCCTCGCCGTCGAACAGGCCGAGCGTGGTCTGGGTGTTGCCGACGTCGATGGTGAGGAGCACGGGGACGCTTTCTGCGAGTCGGGACGGGACTGCGGCCGACCTGACGGTCAGGCGCGCAGGTCCAGGCCGATGTCCAGGATCGGCGAGGAGTGGGTGAGCGCGCCCACGGCCAGGTAGTCGACACCAGTCTGGGCGACCTCGCGCGCGCTGGCCAGGGTCAGACCGCCGGAGGCCTCCAGCTTCGCCCGGCCGGCCACCAGCGCGACGGCCTCCTTCAGCTGGCCGACGGTGAAGTTGTCCAGCAGGATCAGGTCCGCCCCGGCCTCCAGCACCGGCGTGATCTGCTCCAGGGTGTCCACCTCGACCTCGACCGGCAGCTCCGGGTACGCGGCCCGGACGGCCCGGAAGGCCTCGGCCACGCCGCCGGCCGCGACCACGTGGTTGTCCTTCACCAGCGCGGCGTCCGAGAGCGCCATCCGGTGGTTGGCGCCGCCGCCGCAGCGCACCGCGAACTTCTCCAGCGCGCGCAGGCCCGGGGTGGTCTTGCGGGTGTCCCGGACGACGGCGCCGGTGCCCTCCAGGGCGTCCGCCCAGGCGCGGGTGGCGGTGGCGATGCCGGACAGGTGGCAGAGCAGGTTGAGCGCGCTGCGCTCGGCGGTCAGCAGGTCGCGGGTGCGGGAGCGGACCGAGAGCAGCACCTGGCCGGCCTCGACCCGGTCGCCGTCCTCGACGTGCCGCTCGACCTCGAACTCCTCCTCGCAGACCAGCGAGACGACGGCCTCGGCGACCCGCAGGCCGGCCACCACGCCGGCCTGGCGGGCGGTGAAGTCGGCGGTGGCGACGGCCTCGGCGGGCACGGTCGCCACCGAGGTGACGTCCTCGCCGCCGGCCAGGTCCTCGGCGAGCGCCAGGGTGGCGATGTCCTCGACCTCGACCGGGTCCAGCCCGGCCTGCTCCAGCAGCTCGGCGAGCTGCGGGTCCAGACCGGTCTCGTAGCCCTCGCCGTCCCCGCAGGCGCAGCCGTCGCCGCAGCCGCCCTGGTCGGCCAGGGGGAGTTCCTCGTGGGAGTGGGTCATGGTTCTACTGCTCCTCAGGGGTGCTGACGGGACCGCCGGTGGCGGCGAGGGTGGTGATCAGGTGGCGCCGCCAGTGGGCGTCGTCGCGCTCGGGGAAGTCCTCGCGCCAGTGGCAGCCGCGGGTCTCCTCGCGCTGCGCGGCGGCCGCGACCAGGGCGGTCGCGACCAGCAGCAGGTTGGCGGCCTCCCAGGTCTCCACCCGGGGGTCGGCCGGCTTCTCCTCGGCCACGTGGGAGCGGGCCTGCTCGGCGAGCAGGGCCAGTCCGGCCGCGGTGTCGGCCATCGACGCGGCGGAGCGCAGGATGCCCGCGCCGCGCGACATCAGCCGCTGGATCTCGGCGCGCGCCTCCGACGGGGGCAGCGGGACGGGCTGCGCGGCGCGGGCGGCGGCGACGTCCACCGCGCGCTCGGGCAGGTCGCCGGCCGCGTCCAGCCCCGCCAGGTCGGCGGCGATCCGCTCGGCGAAGACCAGGCCCTCCAGCAGCGAGTTGGACGCCAGCCGGTTGGCGCCGTGCACCCCGGTGCAGGCGACCTCGCCGCAGGCGTACAGGCCAGGGACGCTGGTGCGGCCGTGCCGGTCGGTGCGGACGCCGCCGGAGGCGAAGTGCGCGGCCGGGGCGATCGGGATCGGCTCGGTGACCGGGTCGATGCCGTTGGCGCGGCAGAAGGCGAGGATGGTCGGGAAGCGGTGCTCCCACATCTCGGCGCCGAAGTGCCGCCCGTCCAGGAACATGTGCTCGGCGCCCTGCTCCTGCATGCGCCGGGTGATCGCCTTGGCGACGATGTCGCGCGGGGCGAGTTCGGCCAGCTCGTGCTGGCCGACCATGAAGCGGACGCCGTCCGCGTCCACCAGGTGGGCGCCCTCGCCGCGGACCGCCTCGGAGACCAGCGGCTGCTGGCCCTCGGCCTCCGGACCGAGCCAGAGCACGGTGGGGTGGAACTGGACGAACTCCAGGTCGGTGACGGCGGCGCCGGCCCGCAGGGCCAGGGCCACGCCGTCGCCGGTGGAGACCGCCGGGTTGGTGGTGGCGGAGAAGACCTGGCCCATGCCGCCGGTGGCGAGCACCACCGCGCGGGCCCGGACGGCGCCGACGCCGTCGCGCTGGCCCTCGCCCATCACGTGCAGGGTGAGCCCGGCGGCGTGGCCCGCCGCGTCGGTCAGCAGGTCGAGGACGAGCGCGTGCTCGATCAGCTCGATGCCCGGGTCGGTGCGGACGGCGGCGACCAGGGCGCGCGATATCTCGGCGCCGGTCGCGTCCCCGCCCGCGTGGACGATCCGGCGGCGGTGGTGGCCGCCCTCGCGGGTCAGCAGGACCTCGCCGTCCTCGCCCCGGTCGAACAGGGCGCCGGTGGCGATCAGCCGGCGGACGGCGTCCGGGCCCTCGGTGACCAGGGTGCGGACGGCCTCCTCGTCACAGACGCCGGCGCCGGCCACCAGGGTGTCGTCCAGGTGCTGTTCGGGGGTGTCCCCCTCGCCCAGGGCGGCGGCGACGCCGCCCTGGGCCCAGCGGGTGGAGCCTTCGTCCAGCACGGCCTTGGTGACCACCATGGCCCGCAGGCCGGCCTTGCGGACGTTGAGCGCGACGGTGAGGCCGGCGACCCCGGAGCCGACCACGACCACGTCGGTGGCGGCGGTCCAGCCGGGGGCCGGTGCGGTGAGGCGGTGCGTGGACATGGGTGGCTGGCTCCTTCAGCGCGAGACGGCGTCGGCCGCGCCGTTGCCGTCACCGTACGCCCTGTCACCCCGGAGCAGTCCGCTGCCCTCCGGGGCCTCCGCCGGGTCCCCGCCCAGGCCGGTGATCCGGTTCTGCTTGTCCACGAAGACGATCTTCGGCTCGTAGCCCTTGGCCTCGGCCGTGTCCATCTGCCCGTAGGCGATGAGTATGACGAGGTCGCCCGGGTGGACGAGGCGGGCGGCGGCGCCGTTGATGCCGATCACGCCGGAGCCGCGCGGGCCGGCGATGGTGTACGTCTCCAGCCGGGCGCCGTTGTCGATGTCGACGATGTGGACCAGCTCGCCGGGGAGCAGGTCGGCGGCGTCGAGCAGGTCCTCGTCCACCGTGACGGATCCCACGTAGTGCAGGTCGGCCTGGGTCACGGTGGCCCGGTGGATCTTGGACTTGAGCATGGTGCGGAGCATTGCGGGTCACGCCTCCTGTGAGTGCATGCCTGAAGGGGGTTCTTACTGCGGTACTACCGAACGATGATGCGGACGTTGTCGATCAGGCGGGTCGGGCCCACCTTCGCGGCGACGGCCAGCACCGCCTCGCCCTGGAAGTCGTCCGCCGCCTCGGAGAAGTCGTGCGGGTCGATCAGGGCGAGGTAGTCCAGGGTGACGCCCTCGGCGCCGTCCAGGGCGGCCGAGGCGGCCTCGCGGACGGCCTTCGGGCCCTGCGCGGCGGCGTCCCGGCCGGCGAACAGGGCCTTGGACAGGGCGAGCGCGTGCTCGCGGTCCTCCGCCGAGAGGTAGCGGTTGCGCGAGGACAGCGCCAGGCCGTCCTCCTCGCGGACGGTCGGCACGCCGACGATCTCGACGTCGAAGTCCAGGTCGGCGACCATCCGCTGGATGATCGCCAGCTGCTGGGCGTCCTTCTCGCCGAAGAAGGCGAAGTCCGGGTCGGTGATGTGCAGCAGCTTGGCGACCACGGTCAGCACGCCGTCGAAGTGGCCGGGCCGGGTGGCGCCCTCGAAGCGCTCGCCCATCGGGCCGGCCGCCATCCGCACCTGCGGCTCGCCGTTCGGGTAGACCTCCTCGGCGGACGGCGCGAAGACCACGTCGGCGCCGTGCTCCTCGGCCAGCCGCACGTCGTCGTCGAGGGTGCGCGGGTAGCGCTCCAGGTCCTCGCCCGGGCCGAACTGGAGCGGGTTGACGAAGACCGTCACCGCGACCCGGCCCTCGCGGCCGACCTGCTTGCGGGCGGCCCGGATCAGCGCGGCGTGGCCCTCGTGCAGCGCGCCCATGGTCATCACGACGGCGTTGTCGACCGGCTGCTCGTCCGGCCAGAACGCGGCCTCGAAGTCGTCCACGGTGCGGGTGACGACGGCCCGGTGGACCTTCGGCGTCCGCTGGGGCTTGTTCGGCTGCTTACCGCGTGCCATCAGTGCTCTCCTCGTTCAGTACGTCCAGCAGTGCCGCCGCCGACGTTTCGTCGATGGTTCCGTTGGCGAGCGCCCGCTGCGCGGTGGCGCGGGCCATCGCCCGGTAGGCCGCCGGGATGTCCGGGGACACCGTACTGAGCTGCGCCAGGTGGCGCCGCACGGTGCCCGCGTCGCCCCGGGCGACCGGGCCGGTGAGGGCCGCGTCACCGGAGCGCAGGCTGTTGTCCAGGGCGGCGCCCAGCAGCGGGCCGAGCAGCCGCCCGGGCTCGGCGACGCCGGCCGAGCGCAGCAGCTCCATCGCCTGCGCGACCAGGGTGACCAGGTGGTTCGAGCCGTGCGCGAGGGCGGTGTGGTAGAGCGGGCGGACCTCCTCGGGCACCCACTCCGGCTCGCCGCCCATCTCCACCACCAGCGCCTCGGCGACCGGCCGCAGCTCCTCGGGGGCGGTCACGCCGAACGGGCAGCCGGCCAGCCGGGCCAGGTCCACCGAGGTGCCGGTGAAGGTCATCGCCGGGTGCAGGGCCAGCGGCAGCGCCCCGGCCCGGGTGGCGGGCTCCAGGACGGCGACGCCGTGGGCGCCGGAGGTGTGCACGACCAGCTGGCCGGGGCGGACCGCGCCGGTGGCGGCCAGCCCGGCCACCAGGTCGGCCAGCGCGTCGTCCGGGACGGTCAGCAGCACCAGGTCGGCGGCGGCCAGCACCTGCGGCGGGGTGACGATCCGCACGCCCGGCAGCAGCGCCTCGGCGCGGCGGCGGGAGACGGCGGAGACCCCGGAGGCGGCGACCACGGTGTGCCCGGCGAGCTGGAGCGCCGCGCCCAGCGCGGGGCCGACCCGGCCGGTGCCGACCACGCCGACGGCCAGCCGGGCGGGGCGGTTGCCGGGGTCGCCTGGGTCGCCGAAAGCCTGGTCGGCGAAGTCGGACGGATTCACGTCCACCCTTGTCCTGCCTTGTCCTGAATGACCGTTCCAGTCCGCTCCACGGGTACCGGACGTACCGCCCCAGTCTACGGGGGCGCCCGGACGCCGAAGCGGCTCAGTCGCCGGCCCCGGCCCGGATCAGCCCGGCCTCGTACGCCAGCACCACGGCCTGGACCCGGTCGCGCAGCCCCAGCTTGGCCAGGATCCGGCCGACGTGGGTCTTCACGGTGGCCTCGGAGAGCACCAGCCGGGCCGCGATCTCGCCGTTCGACAGGCCCTGGGCGACCAGCAGGAACACCTCCCGCTCGCGCTCGGTCAGCGGGCCGAGGACGTCCGAGCCGGGCGCGCTCTGCGGGGTGGGCAGCACCTCGGCGAAGCGGTCGATCATCCGGCGGGTGGTGGTCGGGGCGACCACCGCGTCCCCGCCGTGCACCGCGCGGATCGCGGCCACCAGCTCGGTCGGCGGGACGTCCTTGAGGAGGAAGCCGCTGGCGCCGGCCTTGAGCGCGGCGAAGGCGTACTCGTCCAGGTCGAAGGTGGTGAGGATGAGCACGTGGGGGGCGTTCGGCAGCGGGCTGCCGTCCTCGGCGAGGCAGATCCGGCGGGTCGCCTGCACGCCGTCCAGCCGCGGCATCCGGACGTCCATCAGGATCACGTCCACCTCGGTGCGCCGCAGCTGCTCCAGGGCCTGCGCGCCGTCGCCCGCCTCTGCGGTGATCTCGATGTCGCCCTGCGACTGGAGGATCATCCGGAACCCGGTGCGCAGCAGTTCCTGGTCGTCGACGAGCATCACGCGGATGGTCAAGGTGGGACTCCTTGGAGGGGGGTGGACGGCGGACGGGGCTAGTGGGCCGCCTTGAGCGGCAGGACGGCGCGGATCCGGAAGCCGCCGCCGGGGCGGGGGCCCACGTCGAGGCTGCCGCTGACCATGCCGACCCGCTCGCGCATGCCGATCAGGCCGTGGCCGAGGCCGTCCGCGCCGCCGGCGGCCAGGTGCTCGTCGGTGCTGCCGCGCCCGTCGTCCTCCACCAGGACGGCCAGCTCGCGCTCACCGAAGTCGACCGCGACCCGGGCGTGCGCGTCGGGGCCGCCGTGCTTGCGGACGTTGGTGAGCGCCTCCTGGACGATCCGGTAGACGGTCAGCTCGACGCCGCGCGGCAGCTCGCGCGGGTGCCCGGAGGTGGCGTAGTCCACGTCGAGCCCGGCGGTGCGGACCTGCTCCAGCAGCTCCGGCAGCTCCTCGACGCCCGGCTGCGGCACGTACTCCTCGGCCTTGGTGTCGGCGGTGCGCAGCACGCCCAGCAGGCGGCGCATCTCGACCAGCGCCTGGCGGCCGGTGGAGGCGATCGTGCCGAGCGCCTCCTTGGCCTGCTGCGGGGAGTTGTCCAGCACGTACGCGGCGCCGTCGGCCTGGACGATCATCACCGAGACGTTGTGCGCGACCACGTCGTGCAGCTCGCGGGCGATCCGGGCGCGCTCGGCGGCGACCGCCACCTTGGACTGGGCGTCCCGCTCGCGCTCCAGCCGGGCGGCGCGGTCCTCCAGCTCGGTCAGGTAGGCGCGGCGCACCCTGGTCAGCCGGCCCCAGGCCCAGCAGAGGATGAACGGCGTGCTCATCAGCAGCGTGATCAGCGCCGCCTCGCCGAAGGTGTACGGGCGGGTGTGGGCGTCGCCGGCCCGGTCGAAGACCGTCTTCACCGGCATCATCTGCCAGAACACCAGCGGCCCGGAGGCCAGGCCGGCCATCAGGGCCAGCCGGGAGATCCACTTCTGGCCGAAGGCGGCGCCGGTGTAGGCGAAGACCAGATAGGCGATCGAGGAGCCGGCCGGCGAGATGTCCACGAGTACCTGGCCGACGCCGATGGCGGCGGCGGCGGACACCGTGAGGTCCGGGTAGCGCCGCCGGACGACCATCAGCAGCGGCAGCACCACCGCGATCGCGATCGAGAGGTCGAAGCGCCAGCCCTCGTCGATCGAGGCGTCGTTCGGCACCAGGCCGGCGAAGAGCACCATCGCCGCCCAGGCGGCGTCGACCACCATGGGGTGACGGCGGAGCCAGGCGTTGAGTCGATGCACGTGTCCAGCGTAGGCAGTCGCTCCGTGTGCCCAGGTCCGCCGGTAGGGCGATCCGCCCTACTCCGTAGGTCGGAGAAGCACCCGATCCGATGGGGAGGGTCGACCGGGCGCCGGGTAGCGTCCAGCCCCATGACTTGGATGCGGTGGGCGCCCGCCATGGAACGGGCCCTGTACGACCCCGGGCAGGGCTTCTACCGCAGGCCGGAGGGCCCCGCCGGCCACTTCCGCACCTCCGTGCACGCCTCGCCGAGGTTCGCCCGTGCGGTGGCCCGGCTGCTGCTGGAGGTTGACGAGGCCCTCGGTCGTCCGGAGGAGCTGGCCCTGGTCGACATGGGGGCCGGGCGGGGCGAACTGCTCACCGGCGTCCTGGCCGAACTGCCCGCGGAGGTGCTGGCGCGGCTGCGCCCGTACGGCGTGGAGATCGCCGACCGCCCGGCCGGCCTGCCGTCCACAGCCCTGTGGACGGACCGGCCGCCGCGCGGGGTGACCGGGCTGCTGTTCGCCAACGAGTGGCTGGACAACGTCCCGCTGGACGCCGGGGAGGTCGACGAGGACGGGGTGCTGCGCTACGTCGAGGTGGACACCGCGACCGGCGGGACCCGCCTCGGCGAGCCGGTCTCGGCGGCCGACGCGGCCTGGGCCGGCCGCTGGTGGCCGGTCGCGGAGCCCGGCGAAGCCGTGGAGTTCGGCGGCCCCCGGGACGCCGCCTGGGCGCGGGCGGTGGCCGGGCTGGAGCGCGGCCTGGCCGTCGCCGTCGACTACGGGCACACCGCCGGGCGGCGGCCGCCGTTCGGCACGTACGCCGGATTCCGGGACGGCCGGGAGGTGGCGCCGGTGCCGGACGGCTCCTGCGACGTCACCGCGCACGTCGCGCTGGACTCCGTCGCCGTGCCCGGTCTCCACAGCCTGTGGACAACGCAGCGGGAGGCGCTGCGGGCGCTCGGCGTGAGCGGCGGGCGCCCGGCGCTCGCGCTGGCCACCAGCGACCCCGTCGGCTACCTGCGGGCGCTCAGCGGGGCGGGGGAGGGGGCCGAGCTGACCGACCCGGGCGGGCTGGGCGCCTTCGGGTGGCTGGTGCAGGCCGTCCGCATGACGGAACCGGTGAGCTTGGCGGGCCTGCCGGGATGGCAGACTCTGGGGGCATGAGGGAGACCACGGTCGGCATCGGGGCGGGAGCCGAGAACTTCACCGGCGCGGCGGGCACCACCGACATGGTGCTCAACATCGGCCCGCAGCACCCGGCCACCCACGGCGTGCTGCGCCTGAAGCTGGTGCTGGACGGCGAGCGGATCGTCAGCGCCGAGCCGGTGATCGGCTACATGCACCGGGGCGCGGAGAAGCTGTTCGAGGCCCGTGACTACCGGCAGATCATCATGCTGGCCAACCGGCACGACTGGCTCTCCGCCTTCTCCAACGAACTCGGCGTCGTCATGGCCGTCGAGCGGATGCTCGGCATGGAGGTCCCGGAACGGGCGGTCTGGATCCGCACCCTGCTCGCCGAACTCAACCGGGTGCTCAACCACCTGATGTTCCTCGGCTCGTACCCCCTGGAGCTCGGCGGGATCACCCCGGTCTTCCACGCCTTCAACGGCCGCGAGGACCTCCAGCACGTGCTGGAGGAGGCCTCCGGCGGCCGGATGCACTACATGTTCAACCGGGTCGGCGGCCTCAAGGAGGACCTGCCGGCCGGCTGGCTCGGCCGGGTCCGCACCGCCGTCGCCACCGTGCGCTCGCAGCTGCCCGTCTTCGAGGACCTCGTCCTCGGCAACGAGATCTTCCGCGCCCGCACCGCCGGGGTCGGCATCCTCACCCGGGCGCAGGCCGAGGCGTACGGCGTCAGCGGCCCCATCGCCCGGGCCAGCGGCCTCGACCTCGACCTGCGCCGCGACGAGCCGTACCTGGCGTACGGCTCCGAGGAACTGCGGCAGGTGCTCACCGTGGTCACCCGCGAGGAGGGCGACTGCCTGGCCCGCTTCGAGTGCCTGCTGGAGCAGACCCTCAACGCGCTCGACCTCGCCGACGCCTGCCTCGACAAGCTCGCCACGCTGCCGCCCGGCCCGGTCAACCAGCGGCTGCCCAAGGTGCTCAAGGCACCCGAGGGCAGCACCTACGCGTGGACCGAGAACCCGCTCGGGATCAACGGCTACTACCTGGTCTCGCGCGGCGACAAGACGCCGTGGCGGCTCAAGCTGCGCTCGGCGTCCTTCAACAACATCCAGGCGCTCACCGAGCTGCTGCCGGGGACGCTGGTCGCGGACATGGTGGCGATCCTGGGGTCGATGTTCTTCGTGGTCGGGGACATCGACAAGTAGGCCGGCGCCGGGGGCCGGCGCCGGTGGGTGGGCCGGTGCCGCCGCGTGGGGCGGGCACCGGGGGCGGGGGTCAGTCCTTCTTGGCCTTCCTGACCGGGTCCGCCGGGTGCGGGGCCACCTTGCGGTCGCCCTTGGTGGCGATCCGCTCCTCGCACAGCCGGGCCAGCGCCTCGTACCCCTTCCGGCCCATCAGCTCGGTGAGCTCGGGGCGGTAGCTGACGTACACCGCGTCCGCGCCCTGGTGGGCCGCCGGGGCGCCGGTGCACCACCAGTGCAGGTCGTGGCCGCCCGGGCCCCAGCCGCGGCGGTCGTACTCGCCGATCGTGACCTGGAGGTAGCGGGTGTCGTCGGGGCGGTCGATCCAGTCGTAGGTGCGGCGGATCGGCAGCTGCCAGCAGACGTCCGGCTTGGTCTCCAGCGGCTCGCGGCCCTCCTTGAGGGCGAGCGCGTGCAGGGCGCAGCCGGCGCCGCCCGCGAAGTCCGGGCTGTTCACGAAGATGCACGCGCCGCCGACCCGGCGGGTCTGGCGGTCGCCGTCCTCGTCCAGCATGGTGATGCCGCCGTCGGAGACGATCCGGCCCTTGGCGTCGGTGCCCTCGGCGAAGTTCTCCCACAGCTCGGGGGTCAGCCGGGTCGCGTGCCCCAGGACGCGCTTCTCGTCGTCCTCGTCCGAGTAGTGCGCGCCCAGCGTGCAGCAGCCGTCCGACTCGCCGCGGCCCTCGCGGATGCCGTGGCAGCCCTGGCCGAAGACGCAGGACCAGCGGGAGGTCAGCCAGGTGAGGTCGCAGCGGAAGACCTGCTCCTCGTCGGCGGGGTCGGCGAACTCGACCCAGGCGCGGGCGAAGTCCAGCGGGACCTCGTCGCGCGGGATCTCGCGGCGCAGGCTCGGCATCGCGAGGTCGACGGGGGCGGGGGAGGCCTTGGGCTTCGCCTTGGACTTCTTCTTGGACGTTTCTGCTGGTGCCACCCGGCAAGGGTAGAGCTTTCGGGGGCGGGAGCGCGGTGGCGGGACCGGTGGCGGGGTCGGGGGTGGGGTCGGGGCGGGTTTTGCGGCGGGGCCCGGCGGAGCACGGGGCGGGGTCGGTGGTGGCGGGGTCGGCCGGGGTGAAGGCGGGGTGAAGAGGTCCGTCGGGCGCTGCGGGCGGGCCCGGGGGCGCGCCTAGGATGGCGGCCGGTCCGCGGCGGGGTCCGCGACGGGACCGCTACGGGGAGGTACGGGGATGGCAGGCGGCAGCACCGGGGCGTCCGGCGGCGCGGGCGGGGAGTTCATCCTCAAGCCGTGGGAACTGCACGGCGAGGGCCGGGAGTTCGAGAAGCTCGGCGGCGAACTGACGAAGGCCGTCGCCGCCCTGGAGCAGGGCCTCGCCGCGCTCGGCGCCCCCTGGGGCGCGGACCAGCCGGGCAGCGGGTTCGCCACCGTGTACGGGCAGGCGCGCGGTGAACTCGTCGGCGGGCTGCGGGGGTTGGCCGGGCGGGTGGCCGGGGTCGGGGCCGGGCTGCACACGATGGCCGCGCGGACGGCGGACGCGGACAGCGCGGCGGCGGGCGGGTTCGGGGCGACGGCGGTGCCGGGGGTCGCGGGAGTTCCCGGGGTGCCGGGGGCAACCCCCGGGGTGGTGCCCGCCGTCCCCAAGGACATGTCGGTCTGACGGACCCGGCCCGAAGCCCGGCTCGAAGGGGGAAGCGCGTGTCCCGGAAACTGCCCGAGGAACTGGTCCCGGTGCTGGCCCGGACCGGCCGGCTGTGGCCGCAGGCCGACGAGGAGGGCCTGCGCAGGGCCGCCGGAGTCTGGCGCGAGTTCGGCAAGGAGGCCGACCGGCTCACCCGCCGCTGCGGCGAGTCCGTCCGGCGGGTCACCGCCGACAACTCCGGCCACGCGGTCGAGGCCTTCGGCGCGTACTGGCAGGCCTTCAGCGGCGGCGGCAAGGGCCACCTGGACGACGCGCACAGCGCGGTCGGGCTGGTCGCCGGGGCCTTCGACACGTCCGCGCGGGCCGTGGACACCTGCAAGGCCGAGATCATCGCGACCCTGCGGCAGCTCGCCGCCGAACTCCGGCAGGCCGAGGAGCAGGCGGCCAAGGCCAAGGAGGCGGCCGGCAAGGTCGCCGCGGCGGCGACCGGCGGCGACCCGGCCGGGAACGGGGTGGCCGGGAGCGAGGTGGTCGGGAACGGGGTGGTCGCCGGACTGCGGAAGGCCGTCGGCGGCCTCGCGGCCACGGTGGAGAACGCCGCCACCGAGCAGGTCGCGGCGGGCGTGGCGGCCGTCGCCGTCGAGACCGCCGCGCTGAAGATCGGCGGACTGCTCGCCGAACTCGGCCGCGCCATGAAGGACGCCCTGTCCGGCGTGCTCGAGGAGCCGGCCGCGGTCGCCCTGCTGAAGCTCGGCAGCACGCCGGGAACGGAGGTCACCGCCGCCTCGTACCGCAACGGCGCGTTCGACCCGCTCGCCGCCGGGTTGCCCGCCGCCCTCGGCGAACCGGGCGTGCTCGGCGCCGACGGCTCCGGGCTGGTGCTGCTCGCGGGGAAGGACGGCAAGCCGCTGGTCGGCGTGCCCGGGCTGACGGTCAAGGTGGACGAGCAGGGCAAGCCCGTCCTCGGCCCGGACGGGCAGCCGGTCATCCTCCGCGCCGACGGCACGCCGGTGGCCGACACCACCGGGCTGCTGGTCGTCCCGGGGCCGGACGGCAAGCCGGTGGTCGGGGTGGCGGACCTGGCGGTCCGGCTGGACGAGCACGGGCAGCCCGTGCTCACCGACGAGGACGGCAAGGCGCTCCGCGGGGTGCCGCTCGCCGGGCTGACACCGGGGGCGGACGGGCCGGGGGTGGTCGGGCCGTCGGCGGTCGGGCCGGGTGGCGACAAGCCGCTCGCGGGTGCGGCGCCCGACGGGCCGACGGCGCCGGGCGCGGTGACGGTGGCCTCGGTCGCGGTGGCGGACCCGGGGGCGGTCGTCGGCGGGCCGGACGTGGCGAGCGCGGCGAGTGCTCCCGTGGGCGCGTCGGCGGGCGGTTCCGTGGCGGCCGGGGGCTCGCCGGGGCAGCACCGGGCGACGGGCGGTGGGGGTGGGGGCGGCGGTGACTGGGCACCGCCGGTACCGGCCGTTGCCGCGCCGGTCCGGCAGGGCGGCGGGTCGGCGGGCTGGTCGGACGGAGACTACCCGCTCCAGGCGCCCGCGGCCGCCTCGCACAGCGGCGGGAGTACGGGCGGGCCGGTGGCCGTACGGACGGACTCGGTGAGCGCTCCGCCCGCGCCCGCCATCGCGCCCGTCACCGCACCGTCCGCCGGAGGACCCGCGTACGGCCCGGCGCCGGAGACCCCCTCGGCGGTCCGGCCGGTCGGGGTGCCCGGGCAGTTCGGGACCCCGGCGTACGGCGGCGGGTACGGCACGTACCAGGCGGCCGGTCCGGTCGCCACCGTCGGGCCGGGGCCGCTGGCGGGCACCGGCGGCGGACCCGCGAACGTGGCGGCCCCGTTCGGCAGCGGCGTCGGGGCGGGGGCGACCGGCAGTCCAGGCGGCCCCGGCGGCGTGGTGGGCGGTGGGCAGGCCGTCGGCGGTCCGGCCGCTGGAGGGCCGCAGACCGGCGCGCCGGTGGCCCGGACTCCGGTCGGCGCGGCGCCGCACCCGGTCGTCGGACCGCCGCCGGTCCACACCGCGCCGCCTTCCCCGGCCGCACCCCCGGTCGTCGGGACCACCCCGGTGATCGGCCGCCCCGAGGCGCACCCGGTGGAGGCCCGACGGCGGGAGAACGCGGCGGTCCCCGCCGACCCGACCCTCGCCTGGGGCGCGGTCCCGGTCGCGACCGCTCACGCGATGGCCCTCCAACTCGCCCTGCGCGCCCGGCGCGGAGCCCCGCCGGAGGATCCGGCGTTCCGGCCGCGCAGCATCGCCGACAGCCGTCCGTACGGTCTGCCGGGCGGGCTCGCACCGGTCGACCCGGAGCACCAGGCCGAACTCGAACGCCGCGCCCCCCGGGACGCGGACGGCCTGCCCGTCCGCCACCCCGACCCGGCCGCCGGCGGCTGGGCGGAGGCCGTCAACGACGGCGGCCACCGCGAACCGGGCCGGGCCAACAACAGCCTGGAGATCGCCCTCTCGGCGGTCGAGTGCTACACCGGCCGCCCCACCTGCGCGGCCCCGCGCATCCCCACCGAGGGCGACGCCGGCGAACGCGGGGGCCGCGACCGCGCCGAACGCGAACTCGGCGCCCCCTTCCGGGACCTGGGCGACGGCGCCCCGGCCTTCGACCGCCTCGCCGACGACCTCCGCCGCGCCGGCCACGGCTCCCAGGCGGTGCTCCTCACCCTCGACGCCTACGGCCGCCCGCACGCCTGGAACGCCGTCAACCACCAGGACGCCGTCACCTACCTCGACCACCAGCTCGCCCGCCAGGCCCCCACCCCCCTCCACCCCGCCACCCACGGCCTCTGGGCCATCGCCCTCACCCCCGAAGGCCGCCCCCTCCCCCTCACCCCCGCCGCCTGACCTGCGCCACTGATCCGCACCCCACACCCCGCGCAGGAAGTCGGCCCGCCGACTCTGCTGGCGAAGTATTCGATCTAGGTCAGGCTCAGGCCGTTGTTGCGATGCCGTGTTGGGTGCAGAGTGTGTGGATGCGGGTGGGGCGGC
>NZ_JBSFKI010000051.1:28594-55474 GCF_053598475.1 Kitasatospora sp. NPDC001119 | reverse complement strand
GCAAGGCGGAGGAGGGAGCCACTGCGGAGCATTGGCGACCGACGACAACGCGGCGAGGTGCGTGCCCCGGCGTCGGCCCGCAGACGCGAGTTCGAAGACAGGCCCCGAGGTGCGACCCAGTAGCCGGCTTCGGAGCTGCGGGAGCGCCAGTCGGTCTTCTTCAGGCCGACGGTGGCGGCCAGGCGCCCGTTCATACGCTCGGTGACGGCGAAGTGGATGCCGTCGCCGGTGGTGCGCAGGTCGTGGGCGGTGCGGGTGCACCAGGTGTGGGCGTCCTCGCGGGTGTAGGGGCGGGGCAGCGGCAGCCAGTGCTGGGTGAGGTCGTCGGCGCAGGCGGCGCGGGTGTCGTCGGTGTCGTCGGCGGTGAAGGGGCGCAGGGTCAGGCGCGGGGTGTGGAGCACCGTCTGGGGGAAGGCGTGGGTCATGGGGTCGTGTCGTTCCTTCCCGGTCAGGCGGCGGACAGGTGCAGGGTGAGGGGCGGGCCGGGGGTGGCGGGTGTCCAGCCGTTCGCCCGGGCGGTGCGGATGCCCGCGGCGACTTCGCGTGGCAGGACGAGGTCCGTCGCCACCGCCCCGGGGGTGCGGAGGGTGGGGCGGCCGGCGTCCACGACGAGTGTCGTTCCGGGGTGCGTGGCGTGCTCGGCGGCGTAGCCGAGGGTGGTGCCCTCGTAGTCGCAGCACCAGTGTTGGCGGGTCACGCGCCAGCGGTACTCCTCGCCGTCGACGACGATGCGCCGCGCGCCCTTCCTCGCCAGTGCCACTGGTACCCCGCCCTCCGGTCGTCGGCTTGCTGGAAGGCAGTCTCCCGGGGCGGCGCCCCGCCTGTCACCGCGTTTTTCCGCAGGGCGGTGACGGCGTCGGCTAGCGCGCCAGGCGCCTGAGCAGGGCGGAGGCGGCGGCGATGCCGGCCACGGTGGCGAGGGCGAGGACGGCGAAGTCCAGGGGCAGGTGGGAGGGGGTGCCGATGAGCAGGCCGCGCAGGGCGTCGACCTGGTAGCTGAGCGGGTTGGCCTTGCTGACGGCCTGGAGCCAGCCGGGCATCAGGTCGACGGGGTAGAGGGCGTTGGAGCCGAAGAACAGCGGCATGGTGATGGCCTGGCCGATGCCCATCAGGCGGTCGCGGGTGAGGACGATGCCGGCGATGGCCATCGACAGGCAGGAGAAGAACGCCGAGCCGAGCAGGACGACGGCCACGACGCCGAGCAGTCGCAGCGGGTTCCAGGTCATGGCGACGCCGAGGGCGGCGGCGATCAGTACGACCACGACGGCTTGCAGGAGTGCCTTCACCCCGGCGGCGAAGGCCTTGCCGGTGACGAGGGCGGCGCGCGGGGTGGGGGTGACGAGCAGTTTGGTGAGGACGCCGGAGTCCCGCTCCCAGATGATCATGATGCCGTAGAAGATCGCGATGAACATCGCGGACTGGGCGATGATGCCGGGCGCGAGGTAGTCCAGGTACGGGATGCCGCCGGTGGGGATGGCCTTGAGGCGGGTGAAGGTCTCGCCGAAGATCAGCAGCCACAGGGCGGGCTGGACGGCCCGGGTGTAGAGCTCGGTGCGGTCGTGGCGCAGCTTCTGCAGTTCGACGGCGCACATCGCGCCGATGCGGGCGGGCACCAGGCGCCAGCCGGTGCGGGCGCGCGGGGGCACCAGCAGCAGGGAGAGGTCGGGGCCGGCGGCGGGGCGGGGGGCGGGGGGTTCAGCCGACGCGGCCTGCGGTGCGGCGGGTACGGCGGACATCGCTGAAGTCTCCTTCGGTGGCGTCGGCCAGCTGCCGGCCGGCGAAGTGGCGGAAGACGTCGTCGAGGCTGGGCGCGGCCTGGGCCGGGTCGGTGCGCCGTACCTGGTCCTTGAGTTCGGCGGGTGTGCCGAGCGCGCGGACGCGGCCGCGGTCCATGAGGGCGATGCGGTCGCAGTGGCGGTCGGCCTCGTCCATGTAGTGGGTGGTGACCAGGACGGTCATGCCGGTGGCGGCGCGTACGGCGTCGACGCGTTCCCACACGCCGGTGCGGGCGATCGGGTCCAGGCCGATGGTGGGTTCGTCCAGGACGAGCAGGCGCGGGGCGCTGACCAGGGCCTGGGCGAGTTCGAGGCGGCGCACCATGCCGCCGGAGTAGGTGGCGGCCATGCGTTCGGCGGCCTCGGTGAGGTCGACGGCGGCCAGCGCCTGGTCGACGCGGGCGGCGCGTTCGCGGCGCGGGACGTCGAAGACGCGGGCGAACAGGGCGACGTTCTCGCGTCCGGTCAGCCCGGCGTCGGCGGACAGCTGCTGGGGGACGTAGCCGAGCAGGCGGCGCACCTGCATGGGGTGGCGGGTGGCGTCGTGGCCGAAGACGCGGACCATGCCGGCGCCGACGGGCAGCAGGGTGGTGATCGCGCGGATGGTGGTGGTCTTGCCGGCGCCGTTGGGGCCGAGCAGGCCGAACACCTCGCCGGTGCGGACGGTGAGGTCGATCCGGTCGACGGCCCGGGTGGCCTTCCCGCGGCCGTGGCGGAAGGTGTACTCCAGGCCCCGGCAGGCCACCGCGTCCGCGGCCTCCCTGGTGTCCTCGGTGGTCCCGGTGCCCCGGGTGTCCTCGGTGGTCATCGTTCCTCCTCCCCCGGCGGGGTGCGCAGGCCCTCGGCGACCTGCCGCAGGGCGGGCAGGGCGGCGGCCAGGGCCTCGCGCTCGCGCGGCGGCAGGCCGGCGACGATGTCGCCCATCAGCGCGCGGCGGCGCCGGCGCCAGGCCTCGATGCGTTCGACGGCCTCCGGGGTGGCGTGCAGGAGGGCGGCGCGCCGGTCGGCGGGGTCGCTCTCGCGGCGCAGCAGGTTCCGGGCGACGAGCTGGTTGACGAGGGTGGACACGGAGTTGCCGGCCAGGCACAGCTCCTCGGCGGCCTCGGAGACGCGCAGTCCGGGGCTGTCCATCACCAGGCGCAGCAGTTCGACCTGGGCGCCGCGCAGGCGGGGTTCGTCCGTCGTCTGCCGCAGGCGGCGGCGGACCAGGCGCTGGATGCCGACGAGGAGGGTGGAGAACTCGTCCGCCAGCGCGACGTCGAGCGTTTCGGGCCCTGTCGCGGTCATATCCTCATTTTAGCTCTCAGTAAGAGCTATCCGTCGAGAGCGCGGAGCCCTCTCCGCCAGCGCGCCCCCTCCGCTGACCGCGCGCCCTGTCTACTGGCTGCGCGCCCCCTGGCCCGCCCCTTTCGGCGGGCCGCCCGCGCGCGGGAAGTCGGCCCCGCCGACTTCCCGCTCCGCCGGGCGGCGGGAGGTGATCGTCCGTCACCGGGGAGATCCGATGGAGGTGTTGCGACCCCGCCGGGAGGGTGTCGTACGGCGCTGGCATGCTGATCGGATCACAACGGTTGTCGCCGGGATGGGGGGCAGATGTCGGACAGGGTCATGCCGATGCGCACGGCACCGCGCTTGGGCACGGTCAACGGGTTCGGGCGGACGATGCTGGGCAAGACGCGGCCGGACTCCCAGGGAGCCTGCTTCGCCACCCACTGGTTCACCATGCTGATGCTGCCGATCCGGCCGCTGGGACGCTACTACGTCAAGGAGGGCGAGACGGTCGACGTCTCCGGGCGGCACGGCTCCTCGACGAGCACCACGCAGTACGTGTTCCTGGGCCGGGCCGAACTGCGCATGAGCGAGGTGATCCGCACCTACCTGTTCTGCTGGCTGGTGGCGCCCCTCGTCATCGCCGGTCCCGTGACGCTCTTCGGGATCAACAGCGACGCGTTCAGCCACGCGCACCCGATCGTCTTCATCGTGCTGCTGCTCGCGATCCCGATCGTCTGCATGATCGCGCTGGCGTGGATGCTGGTGCTCAACGAGAAGTTCCTGGCACCGGCGCGGATACCGCAGTGGGTCGAGGCCCGGCCGGCGAACCGGCGGGACTGAACAGACGGGGCCACCCCGCTCAAGGCAGCCCGGGTGGCCCTGGACAGGCCCGGAGGACCGGGGGCAGGATCCGGGCATGCCGTCCGACGAGCCGTTGTCCGAGGAAGAACTGTCCGCGATCGAGCTGCGCGCCGGCGCCGCGACACCGGGGCCGTGGGTCGCCCGGCTGGAGACCCGCCAGGGGATCGGCGGCGCGAGCTTCGTCCAACTGCGCCCCGACGCGCCGCGGGACGACGAGTTCCACCTGACCCGGACCACCGACGGCCGCACCCGGACGGGACCGGACCCCGCGACGGACGCGGACCTCGACTTCATCGCCGCCGCCCGCCAGGACGTGCCACGACTGGTCGACGAGGTCAGGCGGCTGCGGGAAGCCCTGGAGCGGGCACAGCCGGCCGGCTGACGGCCGCACGGAGCAGCCGCCCCGGGGAACCGGGGAGCCGCCGGGAGTGGAAAGTCGGCCCCGCCGACTTCCCACTCCCCCACGGCGGCGGCCCCTGGCAGGCCGGGCCTGCGCGTACGGGCTCCGGGGCGGTTGTCGGTGCCGGGTGGCAGGCTGCGCCCATGAGTTACGACCTTGCGGTCTGGGAGGGCGAGCGCCCCGCGGACGACGCCGCGGCGGGCCGGTGCTTCGACGACCTGTACGAGCGGTACCTCGGCACGGACGAGGAGAACCTTCCGCCGACCGAGCGGATCGCGGCCTTCGTGGCCGCGCTGCTGGAGCGGTGGCCCGACCTCGCCGAGGACGAGGACGACACCTCGCCGTGGTCGACCGGCCCGCTGATCGGGGAGGCGAGCGGCCCGCTGATCTATTTTCCGATCCGCTGGAGCATGGTGGAGGAGGCCAGCGTCCACATCGCGAAGGTGGCGTCCGCGATGGGCCTCACCTGCTTCGACCCGCAGTCGCAGTGCCTCTGGCCCTGACCCCCGCACGGCAGGCGGCCGACGGCTGACGGCTGCCACCGCGGAGCCCCGGGGAGTGGAACGCCGGCCCGGCCGACTTCCCACTCCCCCACCGCCGGCCGGGCGCGTGGAAAACCGCAGGACACCGCGGGAAATCACGACAGAAGGTGTCGGGTTTCGCGGGGACAGTAGGGGGCGCCGGTCGGTGTCGTGGTGGCACGGGCCGGGACGACGGACAGACAAGGACCCCCCATGCGTGAAACACCCGACGAGCTCCACCGGCTCCAGGCCCTCCTCGACGCCTCGCTCGCCCGCTCCACCGCGCACCTGCGGTCGATCATCAACAGCGAGCGCTCGCTCACCGCCGACCGGCTCACCGGTGTGCTCACCGGCATGTGCACGCTCGCGCTGTCCACGGTGACGGCGAAGGGCGAGCCGCGGATCAGCGGCGTGGACGGGCACTTCCTGCACGGCATGTGGCACTTCGGCACCGCGCGCGGCGCCGCCAAGGCCCGGCACCTCGCCGCCCGGCCCGCCGTCAGCGCCGCGCACCTGCGCGGGGAGGACCTGGGCGTGTTCACCCACGGCACCGCGGAAGTCCTCAACCCGCACGGCGGCGAGCCGGCCGCCGACTGGCCGGAACTGCTCGCCTACTTCCGGGACTTCTACGGCCCCGACGCCTTCGACTGGGACAACGACGTCGTCTACTACCGACTGCACCCGCAGTGGATGACCGCGTTCGCCCCCGACCCCGCCAAGCTCGACGCGGCCGCCGACGAGGCCTGACCCCGCCCGCACCGGGCCCGGCGACAATGGAGCCGGGCCACCGCACACGCGGGCGGGCCCACCGGGCGACACCAGGCAGGCGACGGAAGGGGCGACGTGCGGGCGAGCCGGGCCATCGCGCTGCTGCTGCTCCTGCAGAGCCGGCGGACGATGACCGCCACGGAGCTCTCGGCCGAGCTGGAGGTCTCCGAGCGCACCGTGCAGCGCGACGTCGCCGCGCTGGTGGAGGCCGGGGTGCCGGTGTACGCGGAGCGCGGCCGCGGCGGCGGCTACCGGCTCGTCGACGGCTACCGCACCCGCCTCACCGGCCTCGAACGCGCCGAGGCCGAGGTCCTGCACCTGGCCGGGCTGCCGGGCCCGCTGCGCGACATGGGCCTGGCCGGGCAGGCCCTCGCCGCCCGGCTGAAGGTCGCCGCCGCCCTGGGCGACGCCCCCGCGGCCGCGGCCCGGCGCTTCCACCTCGACGCGCCGGCCTGGTTCCGCGACGCCCCGACCCCCGCGCTGCTCGCCGAGGTGTCGCGCGCCGTGTGGGAGGACCGCGTCCTGCACGCCCGCTACGCGGCTCGCTCCGGCACCCGGGAGCGGCGGCTGGAACCGTACGGCCTGGTCCTGAAGGCCGGGCACTGGTACCTCGCGGCGCGCGGCACCTCCGGCCGGGTCGGCTCGTACCGCGTCGACCGCTTCGAGAGCGCCGAGGCCGGCGACGAACGGTTCGAGCGCGACCCGGAGTTCGACCTCGCCGACTACTGGGCCGCGGCGGCCCGGGAGTTCACCCGCGCCATGCTGCGCGAGCGGGCGGTGGTGCGGCTGAGCCCGTTCGCCGTCGAGAACCTCGCCGCCCTGCTGGAGCCGACCGCCGCCGCCGACGCCCTCGCCACCGCGGGCCCGGCGGACGCCGACGGCTGGGTCACCGCGACCCTGCCGGTCGAGAGCTGGGACATCGGCTACCTCGAACTGCTGCGCCTGGGCCCGGAGGCCGAGGTCCTCCACCCGCCCGAGCTGCGCTCCCGCCTGGCCGAGGCGACCCGCCGCGCCGCCGCCCTCTACACCTGACCGCCCCGCCCCCCGACCGCCCCCCCGGAGCGGGCCCACCGCCGTCCGCGCCGCCCGGGATAGGTTTCCCCTGCCGCACACGGCACTTCGCGAGAAGGGGGCGTACGGGATGACGGACGGACCCGCGGACCGGCCCGCCGAGTCGTTCGTCCGGCTCGGCGGACGCCGGTTCGCCTACCTGGACTTCGGCGGCCCCGGACCGGCCGTGCTCGCCCTGCACGGGCACTTCGGGCGGGGCCGGATCTTCGCGCCGCTGGCCGCCGCGCTCGCCGGCCGCTACCGGGTCCTCGCCCTCGACCAGCGCGGGCACGGACTGTCCGACAACGGGGGCGAGTTCACCCCGGACACCTACGCGGCCGACGCGGCGGCGTTCCTGGAGGCGCTCGGCCCGGCACCGGCCGCCGTCCTGGGGCACTCGATGGGCGGCGCGGTCGCCTTCCACCTCGCCCACCGGCGCCCCGACCTCGTGGCAGCCCTCGTGGTCGCCGACATGACGACGCTCAACCGGGAGCCCGAGACCAGCCCCGTCCTGGACGTGTCCGGCTGGCCCCGCCGGGCCCCGACCCGCCGCGCCCTGGCCCGGGCGCTGGAGGAACGCGGCGTCCCGGCCGGCTACTTCATGGACAGCGCCGCCGAGTTCCCCGACGGCTGGGGCTTCCTCTTCGACACCGCCGACATGACGGCCTCCCAGACCGCCCTCACCGGCGACTTCACGGCCGTCTGGAACGCCTCCGCCCAGCCCGCCCTGCTCCTGCGGGCCGCCGACAGCTTCCTCCTCACCCCCGCCACCGCCCGCCGGATGGCCCGCGAACGCCCGAACACCCGCCTGGCGGAGATCCCGCACAGCGGGCACTGGCTCTACGCGGACGCCCCCGACGCCTTCGCCCACCAGGTCCGCGCCTTCCTCGACCACGCCCACCCGACGGGCCCCGCGACCGCGGCCGGATGACCCGCACCACCCGGCCGCTCCCGGCCGGGGCCGGGAGACCGCTCACGGCGGGGAGGCGGCGCCCGCCCCGGCGTTCTCCCGGCCGCGCCGGCTCTCCTCGTGCCACTGCCGGATGCCGCGGACGATGTCCTGGCCGATCCGGTCCAGCAGCGCGGCCGCGCCGTCCATCCGGGCTCCGGCCGCGGTGGCCGGGCCGAGCAGTTCGGCGCCGTGGCGGGTGATCCCGGCGAGCACCGCGTTGCGCTCGGCACTGGCCAGCAGCGCGCGGTGCCAGACGTCGTCGTCGATGACGTACCGCTCGCGGCGGTTGCGCCCGTCGCGCTCCCGGCGGACCAGGGCCTGGACCTCCAGGTAGCCGACCGCCTTCGAGACGGACGCCGGGCTGACCCGCAGGCGCCGCACCAGCTCACCCGCCGTCAGGGCGCCGTCCTCGGTGAGCTGGAGGCAGACCAGCACCCGCGCCGTCATCCGGGGCATGCCGCCGAGCGCCAGGAACTCGGCCAGCCGGTCACCGAACTGGCGGACCTCCTCCGTGTCGCGCCCGGGCACCGCCGGCTCCGGCACCGCCTCCCGGCCGGCCGCCGCGCGCCCGCGCCGGGAGCGCTGGACGGTGGCCCGCTGCGCCCGGTCGGCGCGGTAGCCGGACGGGCCGCCGTTGCGGGCGATCTCCCGGGTGACGGTCGACGTCGGCCGCCCGAGCTGCCGGGCGATCTCGCCGTACCCCCACCCCTCGGCCAGCCCGGTGGCGATCCGGTGGCGCTCCTGCTGGGTCAGTCTGGCTCCGGGCATCCGTCCCCGCCCCTCCTCGGTCGGACTCGGTCGGCCCAGTATCGGCCGCCCCCGGCGACTGTTGCAATGGAACGCAGGCAGCTGTTGCATTCGTCGGCACGACCATTGCAAGGATGTCCCCGCTCCCACCTGCACAGACCGTGCACGGCAATGGAGTTGACGTTGACCCGACCGTGAAGCGGCTCCTAGTTTCTTCCCAGGCCACGAACACCACGCCGAGGGGGAACACCAGCATGGGAATCACCAGGCGCGCCACCGCGCTGACCGCCACCGCCCTGACCGCCGCCCTGACCGCCGCCCTGGTCGCGGGCGGCACCGCCACCGCCGCGCCGGCGCCCGCGACCCCGGACGCCCGGGACGGGCACCCCGGCGTCCAGCGGGTCCTGGAGCGCGCCGTGACCGAGGGCGGCGTGCCCGGCATCGTCGCCGAGGTGCGCGACGGGCACCGCGCCTGGTTCGGCACCGCGGGCGTCGCCGACCTGGCCACCGGGCGCCCCCGCCACGCCCAGGAGCGGTTCCGCATCGGCAGCACCACCAAGACCTTCGTCGCCACCGTCGTCCTCCAACTCGCCGCCGAGGGCCGGCTGGACCTGGACGACAGCGTGGAGCGGTGGCTGCCCGGCCTCGTCGACGGGCCCGGCTACGAGCCGGACCGGATCACCGTCCGGCAGCTGCTCGGCATGACGAGCGGGGTCTACAACTACGCGATGGACGCGAAGGTCCGCGCCGAGAACGAGGGCACCGGCTTCCTGCTCCACCGCTTCGACGACTACACGCCCGAACAGCTCGTCCGCACCGGCACCGCCAACCGCCCGGACTTCGCCCCCGGCGCCGGCTGGACGTACTCCGACACCGGCTACGTCCTCGCCGGGCTGATCGTCGAACGGGCCACCGGGACCAGCCTGGCCGAGCAGGTCGACCAGCGCGTCATCACCCCGCTCGGCCTGAGCGGCACCTACACCCCCGGGCCCGACGACACCGCCCTGCGCGGCCCGCACGCACGCGCCTACTCCCGCCTGGGCGACCCCTCCCCCACCGCCCCCGTCCACGACGTGACCGAGCTCAGCCCCTCCTGGGGCTACGCCGCCGGCGACATGGTCTCCACCGCCCGCGACCTCGACACCTTCTTCGCCGCGCTGCTGGGCGGACGGCTGCTGCCGCCCGCCCAGCAGCGGGAGTTGTTCACGACGGTCCCCACACCGCCCGGCGCGTGGATCCCGAACGCCGCGTACGGCCTCGGCGTCGGCTCCGTCACCCTGGACTGCGGACCGACCCTCTGGGGCATGGGCGGCGCCATCAACGGCTCCTGGACCTACACCTTCGGCACCCGCGACGGCGGCCACCTGCTCACCACCAACATCAACGGCGACTGGACCAACGGCAGTTGGCCGATCGCGGTGTTCACCTCCGAGCTGGAGGCCGAGTTCTGCCCCCGGCCCTGACCCGCACCGGGCCCCCGGCCGGTACGGCCCAGGGGGACGGCCGGGGGCCGGGCGTAGCATCGGGCGGGTGTGGGAGCGACTGGAGATCGAGGGTTTCGTGGTCCTGGCCGAGGAGTTGCACTTCGGGCGGACGGCCGAACGGCTGGGGGTCTCCAGGGCGCGGGTGAGCCAGACGATCCAGCGGCTGGAGCGCCGGGTGGGCGCGCCGCTGTTCGAGCGGACCAGTCGGCGGGTGCGGCTGACGGAGCTGGGGCGGCGGCTGCTGGAGGACGTCGGCCCGGCGTACCGGCGGATCGGGGACGGGCTGGAGCGGGCGCGGGCCGCGGCCCGGGGCGTCGAGGGGGTGCTCACGGTCGGCTACCTCGGCGGTGCGGCCGGGGAGTTCGTGATGGAGGTGATCGGCGCCTTCGCCCGCCGGCACCCGGGCATCGACGTGCGCATCCACGAGACGCAGGTGGCGTCCATGTTCGAGCCGCTGCGCGGCGGCGGGGCGCAGGTGCTGGTCACCCAGTTCCCGGTGGAGGAGGAGGACCTCGTACGGGGCCCGGTGGTGCTGCGGGTGCCGCAGATGCTGGCGGTGCCGGCCAACCACGTGCTGGCCAGGCGGGAGTCGGTCGGGGTGGAGGACCTGGCGCGGGACCGGGTGTTCGCCTGCACGGGGCACGTCCCCGGGTACTGGCAGGAGTGGTTGGCGCCGTCCGTGACGCCCGGGGGGCGGGTGGTGGAGCGCGGGCGGTCGGCGGCGACGCTGGCGGAGACCCTGGCGATGGTCGGGGCGGGGCAGGGCATCTCGCCGGTGGGGGCGGACGTGGCGGCGCACTCGGCGCCGCCGGGGGTGGTGTTCGTGCCGTTCGTGGACGCCGAGCCGCTCGAGTACGGGCTGGTGTGGCGGGCGGGCGGGGACAGTGCGCGGGTGCGGGCGTTCGCGGCGGTCGCGGTGGAGCGGGCCCGGGGGTGGAACCGGGAGTGGGCGGAGCCCCCGGCGGCGGCGGTGGGGGCGGTGGGGGCGGCGGGCCGGGACCGGTAAGCCTGGCTTACCGGTCGTTGCGCGTTCGGGGGCTGATCCGCGGGGCGGCGGCGGCCAGGCTGGTGCCATGACCAGCGATCTCTCGGCGCGCCGCGCCCCCTGCCCCGCGTCCGCCCCCTCCCCCACCAACGCCCGTGCGCCTGAACTTCCGGCCGGTGCCGCCCTGTTCGCGCTCGCCCTCGGCGCGTTCGCGGTGGGCTCCGCCGAGGTGGTGGTCGCCGGGCTGCTGCCGCGGATCGCCGAGGACACGGGGGTGTCCCTGCCGACGGCGGGGGTGCTGGTGTCCGGGTACGCGGTGGGCATGGTCGTGGGGGCTCCCCTGCTGACCGCGCTCGGGGTCCGCGTCGCCCGCCGGCGGATGCTGCTGTACCTGGTCGGCCTGTTCATCGCGGCCGGCCTGGTCACCGCGCTCGCGCCGGGCTTCGGCGCGCTGCTGGCGGGGCGGGTGCTGTCCGCGCTGGCCGGCGGGGCGTACGTGGGGATCGCCTCCGCGGTGGCGACCTCGCTGGTGCCCGCGCGGCGCAGGGCCGGCGCGATCGCCGCCGTGTTCACGGGGCTCGGCCTCGCCAACGTGCTCGGGGTGCCCGGCGGTACCGCGCTCGGGCAGGCGCTGGGCTGGCGGGCCACGTTCTGGGCGGTGACCGCGCTGGGCGTGGTGCTGCTGGTCGCGCTGGCCGTCCTGCTGCCGCACGGGCCGGCGGCCCCGCGGGCCGGGCTGCGGGCCGAGCTGCGGGTGTTCCGGCGTGCGGGGGTGTGGCTGGCCCTGGCGGCGACGGCCTTCGGCTGGGCGCCCTTCCTGACCGTCCTCACCTACGTCTCGCCGCTGCTGACCGAGGTCACGGGCTTCGGGTCCGGCGCGGTGCCGGTGGTGCTGATGCTGGTCGGCGTGGGCATGGTGGTCGGCACCCCGCTGGCGGGCCGGCTGGCGGACCGGGCGCCGGCGGCCGCGCTGTACGCGGCGCTGGCCGGGGTGACGGCCGTTCCGCTGCTGCTGCTCGCCGCCGTGCACAGCCGGGCCGCCGTGGCGGCCGTCTTCCTGCTGTTCGGCCTGGCCGGCGGGGCGGTCATCCCGCCGTTGCAGGCCCGGGTGCTGGCGCGGGCGAGCGGCGCGGACAACCTCGCCTCGGCCGCGAACATCTCCGCCTTCAACATCGGCAACGCGGGCGGCCCCCTGCTGGCGGGCGCGGCCCTGTCCGCCGGGGCCGGGTACACCGCGCCGCTGGGGATCGCCGCCGCACTCGGCGCGGTGGGGCTGGCGCTGGCCTGGGCGGCGCAGCGCAGCGACCGGCGCCGGCGCCGTCGCTAGCGGGCCGGGTGGCTCAGTGGTCGGCGACGAGGCGCAGGGCGGTGCGTGCGACGGCCTCGTGGACGGGGACGGTGCCGGAGACGAGTTCCAGGACGCGCGGGGCCGTGGCGGGTGTGGTGAGCAGGTCCGCGAGGACGGCCGCGACGTCGGCCCGGTCGATCTCGCCGGGGCCGGTGTGTTCGGCGAGGTGGACCCGGCCGGTGCCGGGCCCGTCGCGGAACCAGGCGGGGCGCAGCACGGTGCAGTCGAGGGCGGGGCGGGAGAGCAGGTCCTGGTCGGCTCTGCCCTTGGCCTGGAGGAAGGTCTCGACGAGGGGGTCGGGCGGGTAGTGGATGGCGGGGTCGGCGCCCATGGTGGAGAGCATGACGAAGCGTCGTACTCCGGCGAGTTGGGTGGCGTCGGCGAGGGTGAGGGCGGCGTCGTGGTCGACGGGGTCGGCCTGTCCGGGGGCGTTGCCGCGGCCGGCGCCGGCGGCGAAGAGCACCGCCTGGGCGCCGGTGAGCAGGTGTGCGAGGTGGTGGGGGGTGGCGTGGGCCAGGTCGGTGACGGCGGGTTGGGCGCCGGCGGCGCGTACGGTGGCGGCTTGTTCGGGGCGCCGGATGATTCCGGTGACCGGTAGGCCCCGGGTGGTGAGGAGACGGGTCGTCAGGAGTGCGACCCTACCGTGGCCGCCCGCGATCACAACCGACATGCCGGTACCTTACGGGGCCGGTGCCCGCCCGGCCGCGACCGGCGCGCGTCTCGGTGCGGGGCGGGCGGGGCGTGGCGGCGGCGCGCGGGGCGGGTGGTGTGTCAGACGGCGACGAAGCGGCGGAGGCCGTCGGCGGTGAGGATGCGGCCGAAGCGCATGCCGGGGAAGTGGGCGGCGACGAGGAGGTCGTCGGTGTCGGCGGCTTCGTCGGCGATGCGGTTGCGGACGGCGGAGGCGGCGGCGGGGTCGAGGTCCCAGATCACCTGCCAGTCGCGTTCGCTGAACTGGACGACGGAGTGGGCGATGTCGCCGAGCAGCAGGGCGCGGCGTGCGCCGGAGGACAGGACGTAGGCGGTGGTGCCGGGGGTGTGGCCGGGCAGGTGGAGGGCGTCGATGCCGGGGGCGATGGTGAAGTCGGTGTCGAAGAGTTCGAGTCGGTCTTCGACGGGGGTGAGTTTGGCGACGGCTTCGGGGGTGGCGGCGGGGCCGGTGACGAAGTGCTGCCAGTCGGCGCGGTGGGCGCGGTAGACGGCGTTCGGGAAGACGGGGCGGTCGTCGACGGCGGCCCAGCCGACGTGGTCGAAGTGCAGGTGGGTGAAGAGCACGTCGGTGACGTCGGCGGGGGTGACACCGTGGGCGGCGAGGGAGTCGAGCAGGGCGCCGCCGTGGTAGCGGCCGTGGTCGTGGGGGCCGACGCCGGCGTCGACGAGGACGGTGCGTGCGCCGCTGCGGACCAGGAAGCCGCCGAGGGGCAGGTGGAGGGTGCCGTCGGGGTCGCGGTGGTGCTGGTGGCAGGCCCAGGGGTCGTCGGTGCCGGGGCGGGTGAGGATCTCGGCGGCGGTCTCGGTGCCTTCTCCGTCCATGACCGCCAGGACCTCGATGTCGCCGATCCTCATGTGCTGCCCCTCTCGTGACGGTGCGTCGTGGGCCCGGGTGGAACGGGGGTCCGTTCGTGGGCCATCGGTGGCAACCGTGCCGGGCGGGCGGGGATTCCCGCCGGTGGGGGGCCGGGCCCCGCCGCCCCTTGCCCGAGGGGGCGGCGGGGCCCTTCCACCCGCGCCAGATGGTCTGTGGGGCCGTCAGACGGCCGTGAGGAGGGGCCCGGGGGCCGCGGCGGCGGGTGCGGCGGCGGGTGCGGCCGCGCCGGGGGCGGGGGCGGGGCGGGTGAGGCAGTCGTCGGTGAAGGCGAGGGCGCGCAGGTGGTAGGGGCGGGCGGCGTGGCCCAGGGAGAGGTTGTGGCCGGCGCGGCGGGCGGTGGCCAGGTGGGCGAGGCCGTCGGGGAAGGCGGCGGTCAGGGCGGCGCGGTGGGCCGGGTCCAGGCGCCACCAGTGCTCGTGGTCGGCGAGGGTGAGGCGTACGGGGACGCGTACGCGGGCGGCGAGGGCGTTGTAGCGGGCGGGCCAGGTGGCCAGTTCGCGGGATTCGAGGGCGGGGACGGGGGTGAGCAGGGTGCGGGCGGCGTGGAAGGTGCCGGGCGGGTAGAGGTGGAGGGGGCCCCAGTTGAGGCGGCCGCCGCCGGCGAGGTCGTCGGGGCGGTCCCAGGCGCCGGGGGCGTAGTGCTGGGCGAGGCCGGAGATGTCGCAGCCGAGCAGGGGCAGGCGGGGGTCGTCGGGCCAGTGGGCGGCGAGTTGGAGGGCGATTTTGCCGCCGAAGGAGTGGGCGAGGAGTTGGACGCCGGCGCCGGTGGGGTGGGCGCGGGCGTAGTCGGTGAGGGCGGCGTGGAGGGTGGCGGCCTGGTCGGCGATGAGCTGGCCGTGCGGCAGGCGGTGGGCGGAGGCGCCGTGGCCGGGGCGGTCGAC
The DNA here is from genome assembly GCF_053598475.1 of Kitasatospora sp. NPDC001119. Lineage (NCBI taxonomy): Bacteria > Bacillati > Actinomycetota > Actinomycetes > Kitasatosporales > Streptomycetaceae > Kitasatospora > Kitasatospora sp. NPDC001119. Next base: position 40,845 of record NZ_JBSFKI010000051.1, on the reverse strand, counting down.
GGCGAGGACGGTGTAGCCGAGGTCGGCGGCGAGGGTGAGCAGGCTGGTGTCGGGGTGGGCGGGGCCGGCGAAGTAGGCGGCGCGCATGCCGCGGCCGTGGATGGCGAGGACGACGGCCTTGGGGGCGTGGTGTTCGGGTTCGGCGACCAGGGCGGAGACGGGGATGCCGGCGGCGTCCAGGACCAGGGAGCGGGTGCGCAGGTCGTTCTTCACGCGGCGACCCCCGCTCTGGCGGCGTCGAGGTCGGCGAGCCAGCCGGTGAGGTCGCCGGTGCGCATCAGGGAGGTGCCGATGAGCAGGGCGGCGTAGCCGGCGTCGAGGAGGCGGGCGGCGTCGTGGGGGTCGGTGATGGCGGAGGCGGAGACGGGGGCGCGGCAGCCGGCGGCGCGTAGGGCGGGTAGCAGGCGCAGGCTGCGGCCGAGGTCGCCGCGGTCGCGTTCGCGGGTGCGGATGTCCTTGTTGTTGACGGCGACGACGCATTCGGCGATGCGGGGCAGGGTGTCGAGTTCGCGTTCCTCGGTGATCTCGACGAAGGGGGTCAGGCCGAGGTCGAGGGCGGTGGTGACGAGGCGGGTGAGGGAGGTGGCGGGCAGCAGGGCGGCGGTGAGCAGGACGGCGGAGGCGCCGAGGGCTCGGGCGGCTTCGAGTTGGGCGGGGCGGGTGAGGAAGTCCTTCTGGAGGACGGGGAGTTGGGTGGCGGCGGTGACCTCGCGCAGGAGGCGGGGGGTGCCGCCGAACCAGCGGCCGGTGACGACGGACAGGCAGGGGGCGCCGGCCTGTTCGTAGCGGGTGACGAGGTCGGTGACGGTGCGGGGGCCCAGGAGGTCGGCGCCGTGGGGGTCGCGGAGTTTGACCTCCATGACCAGGGGGCGGGGGGCGGCCAGCAGGGCGTCGATGAAGCTCGGGCTCATGCGGGGGTCTCCTGGAGGCGCGGGTGCCAGGCGCGGGTGAGGGCGGTGACGGCTTCGTGGGTGAAGCGGCCGGTGCGGTCGCGGGCGGCGGTGTCGATGTCGGCGCCGGCGTACAGGGGGTGGTCGGTGACGGTGCGGTAGGTGTCGCGGTTGGTGGTGTTGAGGCCGCCGGCGAGGAGGAAGGGGATGGTGAGGCGGGGCAGCAGGGCGTGGACGTGGGCGGGGTCCAGGGCCTGGCCGGTGGAGCCGACGCGGCCGTCGTCGGTGACGGTGTCCAGGAGGAACAGGTCGCATCCGGCGCGTTCGAAGGCGCCGGTGAAGGCGCGTTCCAGGCAGCGGCCGCGGGAGAGGTGGAGGACTTTGACGAGGACGGCGTACGGGAGCTGTTCGCGCAGGTCGGCGACGAGGGCGGGGCTCTGGTAGGCGTGGAGCTGGATCCAGCGGATGCCGGTGGCGCGGGCGAGGGCGGCGATCTTTCGGGCGTCGTCGAGGAAGGTGACGAGGACGGGTTCCAGGCCCAGGCGGATGGCGGTGGCGGCGAGGTCGGCGAGGCGGTCGGCTTCGAGGTCGGCGGGGCCGCCGGGGACGCCGTGCCACAGGCCCACCAGGGTGGGGCCGGTGTCGGCGAGGAGGGCGAGGTCGGCGCGGGTGCGGGCGCCGCAGACCTTGAGGTGGCCGGCGCGCCGGGGGGCCAGGAGGGCGGGGGCGGTCATTTGCCGAGTCCGAGCATGGCGGCGATGCGGTTGTACTGGATCTCGTTGCTGCCGGAGTAGATGGTGCCGGCGACCGCGTTGCGCACGTCCTTCTCCAGTCCGTACTCGGACATGTAGCCGTTGCCGCCGAAGACCTGGACGGCGGCCAGCGAGGTGGCGAGGTTGGATTCGCTGGTGAGGAGTTTGGCGATGGCCATGTCGACGGTGACGTTGTCGCCGGCCTCCAGGCGCTGGGCGGTGTCGTACAGCCACTTGCGGGCGGTTTCGAGGCGGATCTTGGTGTCGACGATCTTGTTGGCGACCGACTGGTAGGAGCCGATGGGCTTGCCGAAGGACATGCGGGTCTTGGCGTAGTCCAGGCAGCGGGTGAGGCGGTGCTGCATCTCGCCGGTGTTGACGATGAAGGTGTAGAGGATCTCGCGTTTCATGACGTGGTCGAGGACGAGGAAGCCGCCGCCGACGCGGCCCAGGACGCGGTCGGCGGGGACGCGGACGTCGTCGAAGTAGAGCTCGGAGAGCGGGGAGGTGCGCAGGCCCATCTTCTTGATGGGGTTTCCGGTGGTCAGGCCGGGGGTGTCGGCGTCGACGAGGAAGGCGGTGACGCCGAGGGCGCCGCCCTGGGGGTGGGTGCGGGCGTAGACGACGACGACGTCGGCGACGGGGCCGTTGGAGACGAAGGTCTTGGCGCCGTTGAGGACGAAGTGGTCGCCGTCGCGTACGGCGCGGGTGCGCATCTGCATGGCGTCGGAGCCGGACTCGGACTCGGTGATGGCGTGGGCGCCGATGGCCTCGCCGGAGGCGATGCGGGGCAGGTAGGCGTCCTTGAGGGCGGGTGAGCCGAAGGCCTGCAGGGGGACGCCGGTGGAGGCCATGGAGGTGGTGACGGAGAAGTTGAGGCCGCCGTCGCGGCAGGTGTGGCCGAGGCCTTCGAGGACGTACATGGTGGTGAGCAGGGACTGGCCCAGGCCGCCGTAGCGTTCCTCGAAGGGCAGGGAGAGGATGCCGGTCTTCTGGATCATGCGCCACTTGTCGTGGGAGAAGGCGGCCTGTTCGTCGCCTTCGATGTGGCCGGCGCTGAGGTCGTCGCCGAAGCGGGCCAGGCCCTCGCGTAGGGCCGTCTGGTCGGCGTTCCAGCGGATCATGGGATGTGCCGCCTTCCTCCCGGGCCGCCGGTGCGGGGCGCGGGGTGGCAGGCCGGCGCCCGGTGGCGCCGGCTCACGTCGGTTCCTGGGGCCCGTCCCGGGGGCCCGGGCCCCCGGGGGTGCGGGGGCGGCGGGCCCCGGTGGGGGCGCGGGGTGCCTCTGGTGCCTCTAGTAGGCGGAGGAGGAGTGGGCGTCGAGCTGGTGGACCTCGTCGCCGCGCAGGGCCGGGGAGAAGACGCACACCAGGCGCAGGTCCTCCTCGGGGCTGGCGACGAGGTAGTGGGCGTCGTGCTCGTCGAGGGCGTAGAGGCGTCCGGGGGTGATGGGGTGGGAGGTGCCGTCCATGTCGATGACCTCGCCGGAGCCGGCGATGCAGTAGCAGGCCTCGAGGTGGTTGCGGTACTCCAGGCGGGACTTGGTGCCGGCGTTGACGACGGTGTCGGTGAGGCTGTAGCCGAGGCCGTCGCTCTCCACCAGGAAGCGGCGGGACAGGCCGTTGCCCCACTCGACGGTCTTCACGTCGGCCAGGTCGCGGATCAGCATGCGGGTTGTTCCTCTCGGGTCGTGGTGCCGGCGGGTGTGGTGCGGGTGCCGGTGGTGCCGGGGGTGGTGCCGGGGGTGGTGCGTGGGGTGGTGCGGGGTCCGCCGGGCCGCTCCGGGAGGGCGGGGCGGGGGCGGAGGTCGGTGAGGTAGGCGCGCAACTCGTCGACGGGGTCGAGGCGTTCGGTCAGCGCGTGCTCGACGCGGGCGACGGCGGCGGAGCCGACGATCGCGGCGTCGGCTCCGGCGGCGGCGACGGCGGCCAGGTCGGCGGCGGCCTTGACGCCGAAGCCGACGGCGACGGGGGTCGCGGGGGCGGCGGTGCGCAGCGCGGTGACGGTGTCGGCGAGGGCGCGGTGGCCGTGTGCGGGGGTGGTGCCGGAGCGGCCGTAGTGGGCGACGAGGTAGACGTAGGCGTCGGTGGCGCCGTGGGCGGCGGCGGTGAGGACCTCGGGGGTGGAGGCGGGGTAGCAGGTGGTGACCTGGGGCAGGCCGGTGTGGTGCAGGGCGTGCTGCCAGGCGGGGCGCAGGCGCGGGGGCAGGGCGTGGACGAGCAGGGCGCGGGCTCCGGCGTCGCGGATGGCGGTGGCGGTGGCGGTGGGGTCGCGGTGGCGCAGGCTGTGGCTCCAGTCGGCGAGCAGGGCGACCTTGAGGTGGGTCAGGCGGGGGGTGAGGTCGGCGAGTTCGGCGAGGACGGTGTCCAGGGTGGTGCCGGCCGCCAGGGCGCGGGTGGCGGAGCGGCGGATGACGGGGCCGTCGGTGGGCGAGTCGGGGAAGGGGACGGCGAGTTCGAGGACGTCGACGCGCTGGTCGTCGAGCATGAGCGCGAGGTCGGTGAGGCGGCCGGCGGGGTCGCCGGCGTTGAGGAAGAGCGCCAGGCCCAGGTCGTCGCGGGGGAAGAGGGGGTCAGACACCGGCGGTCTCCCTGGGGCGGGTGGCCAGGCGCGTGGCCAGGGCGTGGGGGGCGCCGTCGGCGAGGGCGTCCAGGGCGGTGGTGTAGGCGGTGTGCCAGCGGGTGTGGCGGCCGGAGGCGAGGGCGAGGGCGGCGGCGTTGAGGGCGATGGTGTGGGTGGCGGTGGTTCCGGCGCGGCCGGCGAGGGCGCGTAGGAAGTGGCCGGTGAGGTCGTGGGGGTGGGGGGCGAGGTCGGCGAGGGTGCCTTCGGCGGGGGCGACGGCGCCGGCGGGCAGGTGGATGTCGCCGTCGGGGGTGTGGAGGGTGTTGTCGGCGAAGGGCAGGAGTTCGTCGGCTCCGGCGCTGTTGTGGGCGAGCCACACGGTGCGGGTGGTGGTGTTGGCGGCCAGGGGGCGCAGGGCGGCGAGGGCGGTGGGGGTGGCGGTGCCGGTGAGCTGGGCGGTGACGGGGACGGTGGCGAGCAGGGGGCCGAGGGTGTTGAGGAACGCGCCGAAGGGTTTGAGGGTGAGCGGGTAGAGGGTGCGGGCGAGGCGGGTGAGGGCGGGCGGGTAGACGTGGGGGCCGGCGAAGGCGATGTTGTGGCGGGCGAGGTGGTCGGCGGTGGCGGTGTGGCTGGAGGTGAGGGTGATGCCGAGGCGTTCGAGGAGGTCGACGGAGCCGGCGGCGCTGGTGTAGGCGCGGGAGCCGGTCTTGACGACGGGGATGCCGATGGCGGCGGCGGTGAGGGCGGCGGCGGTGGAGAGGTTGAAGGTGGCGGGTCCGCCGCCGGTGCCGACGATGTTGACGCTGCCGGGGTGGGCGGGGCCGGGGTCGGGGGTGCGTTCGGTGAGCGAGGTGTGCAGGGCGGTGAGGGTGTCGGGGTCGGGCAGGCGGGTGGTGAGGGCGGCCAGCAGGGCCGCTGCCTGGGCCCGGTCGCTGTCGGCCGGGCCCAGGGTGCGGTGTTCGAGCTGGTCCCACCACGAGCGCCAGGCCGCCAGGTCGACGGGGCGGGCGGCGAGGAGCGCGGTGAGGGCCTGGTGCATGGCTGTCAGCCGCCCACGGTGACGCCGGCCGCGGTGGCGGCGGTGGTGCGGCGTTCGGTGATGAAGGCGTCGATGGCGGCCACGGAGCGGAAGTTGTTGGGGTCGAGGTCGGTGTCGTCGACGGGGAGGGTGAAGTGGTCCTCGACCCAGGCGATGAGTTTGAGGACGCCGAGGCTGTCGATGACGCCGTCGGAGAGCAGGTCGTGGTCGTCGGCGAGCTGGTCGGGGGTGATGTCGGGCAGGAACTCGTCGATGAGGAACCGCTTGATCTGGGCGATGTTGCTCATGTCGGCAACTCCCTTGCGTCGGTGGCCTGGTGGCCGCTGATTGGATGGCTGGTCGGGTGGTGCGGGGTGTTACGGGGCGGGCAGGACGGCCTTGCGGTCGACCTTGCCGGTGGCGGTCTTGGGCAGGGGGGCGTCGTGGATGGCGAGCTTCTCGGGGACGGCGGCGCGTGGCAGGTTGCGGGCCAGGTGCTCGCGCAGGACGAGGCTGTTGAGGGTGGAGCCGGGGGTGCGCTGGACGGCGGCGTGCAGGCGTTTGCCGGTGAGCGGGTCGCTGGCGGCGGCGACGGCGGCTTCGCGCACGTCGGGGTGGGCGAGCAGGACGCGTTCGATCTCGGCGGTGTTGACGGCGACGCCGCGGACCTTGACCTGGAAGTCGGCGCGGCCGGTGAGGTGGACGCGTCCGGCCTCGTCGCGGGTGACGAGGTCGCCGGTGCGGAACCAGCGGCGGCCTTCGCCGGCGCCTTCGGGCTGGGTGGTGAAGCGTCCGGTGTCGCGGGAGCGGTCGAGGTAGCCGGCGGCCTGGAAGGGGGTGGAGACGTAGAGTTCGCCGCTGCCGGGGCCGTCCAGGGGGGTGCCGTCGGCGGTGGCGACCAGGGTGCGCACGCCGGGCAGCGGGGTGCCGATGGGCACCGGCAGGGCGGCGGCGGCGTCCAGGCGGTCCAGGCGGTGCAGGAAGCTGTCGTTGGTCTCGGTGCAGCCGTAGATGTTGTACAGCTCGGCGCCGGGCAGCAGGGCGGGCAGGGCGGCGAGGGTGCGGGCGTCGATGGCGTCGCCGGTGAACGCGGCGTGCTCGACGCTGTCCAGGACGTGGGCGGTTCCGGCGGCCTGGACGAGCAGGGCGTAGGCGAGGGGGACGGCCTGCAGGACGTGGGGGCGGTGGCGCTTGAGCTGGGCGAGCAGGTGGCGGGCGTTGAGGGCGTGGGCGGGGTCGATGAGCAGGCAGGTGCCGCCGGCGGCGAGGGTCGCCCACACGTCGAGCAGGGCGAGGTCGAAGTTGAGGGGCGCGTAGTTGGCGACGGTGCGGCCGGGGCCGAGGTCGAAGGTGTCGTGGGCCCAGGCGGTGAAGCGGTCGACGGCGCCCTGCGCGAGGGGGACGATCTTGGGCAGGTCGGTGGAGCCGGAGGTGGTGAGCATGAAGGAGGTGCCGGCCGCGAGGGTGGGCACCGGGGCGGGGTGGGGCAGGGCGGGCAGCCGGGGGGCGTCCTGGCCCAGGGGGGCGAGCAGGCGCCGCGCGCCGGCCTGGGCGAAGAGCGCGGCCAGCAGGGCGGGGGCGAGCTGCGGGGAGGGCAGCAGGAAGGGGCGGCGCTCCATCAGGCAGGCCAGCACCAGGGCGACCGCGGCGGGTGACTTGACGGCGTACAGGCCCACCGGTTCGCCCGGTGCCAGGTCGAGGGCGTTCAGGCGGGCGCGTTCGGCGTCGGCGGCCTCGGCGAGCTCCCGGTAGCTGACGCTCTGGTCGTGCCAGAGCAGGGCGGGGGCGTCGGGGCGGGTGCGGGCGTGGGCGGTGAACGCGTCGGGCAGGGCGAGCGGCGGCAGCGCGGTGTCCTGGACGGGGCGGCCGAACGGGGCGCTGCTGGGGGTGGTGGTCATGGCGTTCACTCCCCCGCCGGTGCGATGCGCGCCCAGCCGGCCTTGACGGCGGTGCCGGCCTCGGTGGCGATGGTGAAGCGCACCACGGTGCCCCGGTCGTGGGGCTGGAGGGTCAGGCGCAGTTCGGTGCCGGGGCGGGTGGGGGCGGCGAAGCGGGCGCCGAGCGCGGTGACGCGGGCGGGGTCGCCGCCGGCGTGGCGGTCGGTGATCTCCTCGGCGGCCAGGGCGACGAGGTGCATGCCGTGGGCGATGACGCCGGGGAAGCCGGCCGCGCGGGCGGCGTCGTCGTCGAGGTGGATGGGGTTGAGGTCGCCGGAGGCGTGGGCGTAGGCGCGGGTGTCGCCGGCGTCCAGCACGTGGGTGAGGACCAGGGGCGGGCCGTCGGGCACGGAGCCGGGGTGGGCGGCCGGCGGCAGGGCGCCGTACGGCTGGGCGCCGGTGGCGCCCAGCAGGAGCGCGGCGGTGGCGAGGTCGGCGAGCGGGGCGCCGGTGGCCGCGTCGGTGAGGCGGGTGGTCAGGGCCAGGCGGGTGCCGCGGGCCTCGCGGCGCACGGCGGCGACCTCGACGGCGACGTCGACGTCCCCCGCCGTGAGCGGGGCGTGGGTGCGGATCTCCTGGGCGAGGTGGACCACGCCGGTGAACCCGTGGTCGCCGGCGGTCAGCGCGCCGACGGTGTGCTGGGCGAGGGCGTGGGCGGCGACGAAGGGGTGCGCGGGGCCGGCCCCGGCGCGGGCGGGGGCGCCCAGGCGGGCCCGGGCCGCGGCCCGGTAGGCGGCCAGGTCCCGGTCGGTGACGTGCAGGCGGGTGCGCGACACCGGACCGGCGGGCGCGGTCACGGCGGGTACGGCCTGTGCGGCCTGTTCGGCCTGTCCGGCGGGGGCGGCTTGTGCGGCGGGTGCGGCGGGTGTGGTCGTGGGTGCGGTCATAGCGGGGTCACCACCAGGGTCGTGTTGTGGCCGCCGAAGCCGAACGAGTTGGACAGGGCCGCGCCGGCGCGCACCGGGCGCGGCGCGGTGTGCACGACGTCGAGGTCCAGGCCCTCTTCGGTCTTCTCGTGGTTGGCGGTGGGAGGGACGGTGCGGGCGTTCATGGCCTCGATGGCGGCGATCAGCTCGACGGCGCCGGCGGCGCCGATCAGGTGGCCGATGGCGCCCTTGGTGGAGGTGACCGGCACGCCGTGGGGGCCGAACACGGCGCGCAGGGCGGCGGCCTCGGCCCGGTCGTTGTGCACGGTGGAGGTGCCGTGGGCGTTGACGTGGGCGATGTCGCCGGGCGCGAGGGCCGCGTCGGCGAGGGCGGCGCGCATCGCGGCCACCGCGCCGGCGCCGTCGGGGCGCGGGTTGGACAGGTGGTAGGCGTCCGCGCTCGCGCCGTACCCGGCGAGCAGCGCGTACGGGGTGCGGCCGCGGGCCCGGGCGTCGTCCAGGCGTTCCAGGACGAGGAAGCCGGCGCCCTCGCCCATCACGAAGCCGTCGCGGTCGGTGTCGAAGGGCCGTGAGGCGCGCCGGGGTTCGTCGTTGCGCAGGGAGTGCGCGCCGAGGTTGCCGAACGCGGCCAGGGTGACGGGGGTGAGGGTGGCCTCGCAGCCGCCGGCGATCACCACGTCGGCGCGCCCGGTCTCCAGCAGCAGGGCGCCGTGGCCGATCGCGTCCGCACTGGAGGCGCAGGTGGTGGCGATGGTCAGGGCGGGCCCGTTCCAGTGCAGGCGCATCGCGATCTGGGCGGCGGCCGCGTTGGGCATGGTGACCAGCGGCATCAGCGGGGAGACCCGCAGCGGCCCGTGCTCGGTGTACAGCGCGGACTCGCGGTCGCTGGTGGTGCGTCCGCCCACGGCGGTGCCCACCACGATGGCGCTGCGCCCGGGTTCGGGTTCGGGGCGTCCGGCGTCGGCGTGGGCGGCGAGTGCGGCGAGGGTGCCGTAGTGGGCGAACGGGTCGAGGCGGCGGGCGTCCTTGGCGGGGACGAGGTCGTTGTCGGGCAGGTCGGTGACCTTGCAGCCCAGGCGCACCCGGTGGCGGGCCAGGGCGGGGTCGGTGAGGGCGGTGGCGGTGGAGCGCCCGGAGGCGACGGTGCGCCAGAGGTCCTCGACGGTGTGGCCGGCGGGGCTGACCACGCCGAGGCCGGTGACGGCGATCGGCGGCCGGTGGTGGGGGGCCATGGCTTCGTCTCCTTAGCGCGGTCGCGCGGGCGGCCCGGCGGTGGCGGCGGGGGCGGGGCGGGCTGGTCCGGGCAGGCCGGATCAGGCGGGCGGGGCGGGCCGGATCGGGCGGGCCGGGCGGGTCAGATCAGGCCGGTCTGGGCGGCGGCGGTCAGGAACGCCTCGGCGGCGAAGTCGATGTCGGCGGCGGTGTGGCGGGCGGTGACGGCGATGCGCAGCCGGGCGAGGTCGTTGGGCACGGCGGGGGTGACGACGGGCAGGCCGATGACGCCGGCCTTGCGGCAGGCGGTGGCGTAGTCGTAGGCGGCGTCGTCGCTGCCGGCGATGACGGGCAGGACGGCGGTGGTGGAGTCCATGGTGGAGATGCCGGCGTCGTTGAGGCGGGTGCGCAGGCGCTGGGCCTGGGTCTGGGTGTGGGTGACGCGCTCGGGTTCGCGGCGCAGGATGCGCAGGGACTCCAGGGCGGCGCCGGTCTGGGCGGGGCCGAGGGCGGCGGAGAACAGGAACGGGCGGGCGGCGTAGCGCAGGTGGCCGATGAGGTCGTGGCTGCCGGCGATCCAGCCGCCCATGGAGGGGATGGCCTTGGAGAGGGTGCCGAGTTTGACGTCGACGCGGACCTTGTGGTCGAAGTGCTCCTCGATGCCGCCGCCGGTCTTGCCGATGACGCCCAGGGCGTGGGCCTCGTCGACCATGAGGAGGGCGTCGTAGCGGTCGCAGACCTCGCGCAGTTCGGGCAGCGGGGCGATGTCGCCGTCCATGGAGTAGACGCTGTCGACGATGACCAGGCGCACGCCGGTGGGGGCGGCGGCCTTGAGGCGGCGCTCGAGGTGGTCGACGTCGTTGTGGCGGAAGCGGGTGACGGTGGCGCCGGACAGGCGGCAGCCGTCGACGATGGAGGCGTGGTCGTACTTGTCGATCAGGACGGTGTCGCCCTGGCCGACGAGGGCGCCGACGGTGCCGACGTTGGCGGCGTAGCCGGAGCCGAAGACCAGGGCGCGTTCGCGGCCGGCGAAGCGGGCGACCTCGGCTTCGAGTTCCTCGTGCAGGGGGATGGTGCCGGCCAGGGCGCGCACGCCGTGGTTGCCGGTGCCGTAGACGTCGACGGCGGCCTTGGCGGCGGCCACGACGCGTTCGTCGCCGGCCAGGCCGAGGTAGCTGTAGCCGGACATCATGAGCAGGCGCTCGCCGTCGAGGTCGCAGTAGGCGCTGTCGCGTTCCATGGTGTAGGCGACGAAGCTGTTGCGCCGGGAGGGGTCGGACTCCAGTGCGGCCACGCGGGCGTTCGTTGCGGCGAGCTTCGGCTCCAGGCGGTCCCATGCTCCGGTGGCGTTCACGGGTTTCTCCTTCACGGCGTCACGGTGTTCACGGCTTTTCACGGTTGTTCGCGGCTGTTTCGCGGTTGCGTGCGGCTGTTTCGCGGTTGTTCGGGGCTTTTCGCGGCTCGGGGTGTTTCTCGAAGCCTTCACGCGGGGTGCTCAAGGATGGCTACATTTCTACGGCAGGATGCGCAAGGCGTCCGCAATAGGCGCTTTCCTGGCCTGCGGGAACGCTCTGACGTGCGGAAACCTTGCGTCCACGACGCATTGACCGGCCGGTGGGTATGTTTCCGCAACCGGTGTTGACACCGCGCGATGCGGCGAATGTATGGTCGAAATCCGCCGAAACCGAACGGCTGGTCGGCGGTTTATTGTTCCGATCCGCAATTTCCCACGCCGACGGCCGGAACGGGCCGTCACTTCCGCTTTGGCTCGAGGGGGTTGGAGCTCGTGTTGAAAGGCTTCAGGGAAGACGGTCCGTCCGGTAGATCGGGGGCCCGCGCATGCTGATCCGCCTGACCGGTCTGGTGGCCGTCGAGCACGAGGACGGCGCCCCGCAGCACCTGTCCAGCGCCCAGGCCCAGGTGGCGTTCGCCCGCCTGGTGCTGGAGCGCTCCAGCGGCACCAGCCGCGACCAGCTGGCCGACACCATCTGGCCCGACGGCCTGCCCGACACCTGGGCCTCCGCGCTGCGCAGCGTGGTGAGCCGGGTGCGGGCGTTCGTCACCGATCCGGGGCAGGGGCCCGGTGCGACCCCGCTGATCTCCCAGGGCGGGCGGTACGTGCTGCGGCTGCCCGCGGACGCGGCGGTGGACCTGGAGGCGGCGGCCTCGGCGGTCGGCGAGGCCGGCGAGGCGCTGGCCGCGGGCGGCCACGCGGTGGCGCAGCAGCTGGCCGCGGGGGCGCTGGCGAACCTGCGCGGGGCGTTCCTGCCCGACCACGAGGGCGAGTGGGCGCAGGGGGTGCGCGAGCACGTGGAGGAGCTGCGCATCAGCGCGTTGGAGACCGCGAGCCTGGCGGCGTCGGCGCTGGGCGAGGAGCACCACGCGCTGCGCTGGGCGGACGAGGCGGTGCGCCGGGCGCCGTTCCGGGAGAGCGCCTACCGCTGCCGGATGGAGGCGCTGGCCGCCTCCGGCAACCGGGCGGAGGCGCTGCGCTGCTACCAGCAGCTGCGCCAGGTGCTGGCCGAGGAGCTGGGCATCGACCCGGCCGCCGAGACCCAGGAGCTCTACCTGGCGATGCTGCGCTCCCCCGTGCCGGCGGCGCCGGCGCCGGCGGCGGTGCGGGCGGTGGACCCGGTGCTGATGGGGATCTTCGAGCCGCTGGCGCTGACGCGCCTGGCCCGGGCGGCGCCGGCGCCGGTGCGCGCGGCCTGAGCCCGGGGGCCCGCGCCTGCGCCCGCGCCTGCCGCTGCCGCTGCCGTGGTGCCGCTGCGGCGTGCCCCGCCGGTCCCCGGTCCGGCGGGGCGCGCCGCCTGTCTCCGCGCGCCCTCTCCTTCCGGCCGCCGTCCCGGGCCTCGCGCCGCCGTGCCCGGCGGTCCCCGGTCGTCCTCGGCGGCCCTTTGCGGGGCCTCTCCCCCGTGCCGCCTGCCACGACGCGCCTCCTCTTTTCCGGCCGTCCTCGGCCGCGCGCCGTCGTGCCCGGGCGGTCCTCGGCGGT
>NZ_JBSFKI010000051.1:0-28496 GCF_053598475.1 Kitasatospora sp. NPDC001119 | reverse complement strand
GTCCGTCACGGGGCCCTCCCCGGCGCCGCGTCCCTCCCCCGGCGTGCCGCGCCGCGCATCCCCTCTTTTCCGGCCGTCCTCGGCCGCGCGCCGTCGTGCCCGGGCGGTCCTCGGCGGTCCGTCACGGGGCCCTCCCCGGCGCCGCGTCCCTCCCCCGGCGTGCCGCGCCGCGCATCCCCTCTTTTCCGGCCGTCCTCGGCCGCGCGCCGTCGCGCCCGGCGCTCCCGTACGGCCCGCGGCCGGCCCCGTGCCGGGCGGCGGGGCGTGTTGCGCGGGTGTTGCGGTGGGTGTGGGCGGCGGGTGGGGCGCGGGGGCGGTCCGGGGGTCCGGCGCGCCTCCCGGGGGCGGAGGCCGGGGGCCGGGCGATCGTCCCTGGTAGCGTCGTGCTCGTGAAGTCGCGCACACGGCGCGGTTTTTGACTGTCGGACAGACGGGGGTCGAGTGTTGGGAAGGGGTGGTGGGTGTGGGGCGGGCACGCGTGGCGGCGCGGGTGATCGTGCACCCTGGTGTGGAGGACGTGAGCGTCCAGCAGGTGCTGGAGGCGCTCGCTGATCCGGCCCGCAGGACGGTGGTGCGCACGCTCGCGCACTCGGGAGCCGATCTCAGCTGCGGTTCCTTCGACCTGCCGGTGGGGCGTTCGACCTCCAGCCACCACTTCAGCGTGCTGCGCGAGGCGGGGCTGCTGCGCCAGTACTACGTGGGCACCACCAAGATGAACGCGCTGCGCAGCGAGGAGTTGGAGCGGCGGTTCCCGGGGCTGCTGGCGGCGGTGGTGGCCGCCGCCGACGCGGAGGCCCGCCGGGCCCCGGGGGCCTGAGGGCCCGCCGGCCCCCGGCAGGGGCGGTTCGGCCTCCGGTGGTGGTTCAGTCGCCGACGGTCAGGACGATCTTGCCGATCTGGGTGCCGGCCTCCAGGTAGCGGTGGGCCTCGGCGACGGTGTCGAGGCCTTCGAAGACGCGGTCGACGGCGGGGGTGAAGGAGCCGTCGGCCAGGCCGGCGGTGACGAACGCGTGGGCGCGGCGCAGGCGTTCGTCGTCCCGGGTGACCTCGTGCATGGAGAAGAAGCGGCTGGTGACGGGGGCGAAGGTGTCCTGGCCGGGCATCGGGGTGTCGCGGGGGTCGAGGCGGCCGTAGACGGTCAGGCGTCCGCCGGGGGCCAGGGTGCGGGCGAGGGTCAGGACGCCGGGTCCGGCGACGGGGTCGAAGACGGTGCGCACGCCGGATCCGCCGGTGGCCGCGTCGACGCGGGCGAGGAGGTCGTCCTCGCCGGTGACGACGACCTCGGCGGCGCCGGCGTCCAGCAGGTGCCGGGCCTTGGCGCGGGTGCGGGTGGTGGCGATCGGGTGGGCGCCCAGGCGGCGGGCGGTGCGGATGGCGGCCAGGCCCACGCCGGAGGCGGCGGCGGTGATCAGCACGTGGTCGCCGGGGCGCAGGTGGCCGTCCTCGGCGAGGGCGCCGTAGGCGGTGAGGTAGGGCATCCACACGGCGGCGCCCTGGGCGGGGGTGAGGCCGGCGGGGTGGGGGACGGCGGCGCGGGCGGGGACCAGGACGTGGGTGCCGTAGACGCCGTAGTCGTTCTGGGAGAACGCGGGCACGGTGTCGACGAGGTCGCCGGGCGTGAAGGCGGTGACGCCCTCGCCGACGGCCTCCACGGTGCCGCTGGCCTCGTAGCCGAGGGTGGCGGGCAGGCGCGGCCGCTCCAGGTAGGTGCCGGCGCGGAAGAGGGCCTCGGCGCGGTTGAGGCCGATCGCGGCCACGCGCAGGCGCAGTTCGCCGGGCCCGGGTTCGGGCAGGGCGCGCTCGCGTACGGCCAGTACCTCCGGTCCTCCGGTGGTCTCGAAGACGACGGTCCTGGGCATGGCGGGCCCCTCCCCCTGGGTGCGGTGCGGATCGGCGTCCAGCCAACCCCGGGCGCGCCCCGCCTGTCAAACTTCGACACCTGTCGGAACAGGGGGCTTCTGTCCGTGGTTGTACGGGAGTTGACTCTTCGTCAGTCCTGCCCGGGGCGGGTCGGGCGGGGGCGGGGCGTAGGCTTGCCGTCCATGATCGACGGTGGGGACTGGGGCCAGGGGTGGGACGGCACGCGCCGGTGGGTGGAGGGGCTCCTCGCGCCCGGTGAGCGCGTCACGCGGGTGAGCGCGCTCACCGGCGGGTGGACCTCGCGGATGCGCCGCGTGGACGTGGAGCGCCCGGGTGGCGCGGGCCCGTACGCGCTGGTGCTGCGCTCCTTCGTCAAGCCGTTCTACCGCCGCCACGCCCCGGGGCTACTGGCCCGCGAGGCGGCGGTGCTGCGCCTGCTGGAGGGCGGCGGCGTCCCGGCGGCGCACCTGCGCGCGGTGGACGGGTCGGGGGCGGTGTGCGAGCACCCGTCGCTGCTGATGACGCACCTGCCCGGCACCGTGCGGGTGGCCGAGGACGGGGAGGCGGGGCGGCGCGCGGGCCTGCTGGCCGCGCAGCTGGCCGCCGTGCACGCCCTCGACGTCGCCGAGGAGGACCGGCCGCGCGCCTGGCAGGCGTGGACGGCCCCCGAGCGCGTGGAGGTGCCCGGGGGCACCGCCCGCGCCGGGCTGTGGCGGCGGGCGGTGGAGGTGATCGGCGGCGCGGTGCCCGCGCACCGCTCCTGCTTCCTGCACCGCGACTTCCACCCCGGCAACGTGCTGTTCACCGGCGCGGGCGCCGACCTGGCCGTCAGCGGGGTCGTCGACTGGGTGGAGACGTCCTGGGGGCCGGCCGACCTGGACGTCGCCCACTGCTCCACCGCCCTGGCCCTGCTGCACGGCCCCGAGGCGGGCCTGGCCTTCGCCGACCGCTACACCGCCGCCGGCGGCCGCACCCTCGCCGGCGGCCGCGACCACCTGTACTGGCGGCTGCTGGACGCCCTCGCCTTCGCCCCGGACGCCCGGAAGGTCGCCGAGCCCTGGCGCGAGCTGGGACGCACCGACCTGACGCCCGCCGTACTGACGGAACGCCTGGAGGACTACCTGCAGGCCCTGTTCGACCGCTACGCCTGAACCCGCCCGCGCCCCGGGGGTCCGGGGCGCGGGGTGCCCGGGCGGGTGCCGCGGTGCCGCCGCGACGCGGGCGGCGGGACGTGCCGCCGGCGCGTCAGCGGGCCGGGTACCACGCGCGGTACATGTCCAGGACGCGGTCGGCGGGCAGGGCGGGCATCTGCGTGACGAGGCCGTTGCGGCGGTCCACGACCAGGCAGCCCGCGCCCACGTTCGCGAGCGGGTCCGGGTCGGCGAAGACCGGGAAGGCCGGCCAGCCGAGCTCGAACTCCCGGAGCACGACGTCCACCGCGCCGAGGGGGCCGCCCCGGACGGCGCGGTGGCGGGCCAGGTCGCGGGCCCTGGCCTCGTCCGCCGGTTCGCCGGGGGGAAGCGGGGCCGGCGCGGCCGGGTCGAGGCGCCTCGGGCGCCGGCCCTCGACCAGGGCGACCAGGGCGCCGTCGAAGGAGTCGGCGACCTTCCACAGGTCGCCCCAGAACAGGTGGACGGCGCCCTCGGCGTCCATCGCGAGCCGCCCGCGTCCCAGGTCGTACTCCCCGACGGGCACCAGGTCCGGGCCGTACCTCGCGCCGTAGGCGCGCAGGCTCCGGTCCGCGTGGAGCCCGGCCCCGGGATCGATCCGAAACGGCATCCGGGACATGTCCGCACCCGGCCCGTACTGGTGGACGGTCATGCCGCCGAACTCCCGCAGCACGGCCGTCACGGGGGCCGGGACGTACGCGGCCGGGTCCCCCCACGAGCGCAGCCGGGCCCGCAGTTCGCGCTCGGGCAGGCGGACGCCCTCGTACCAGCCGGCCGCGGTCAGGGCGTGGAGGACGGGGGCGGGGAAACGGGACGTCACAGCGCGGGCACCTCCACGACCCGCACGTCGAGCGCGTCGAGCGCGGGTGCGCACGACGAGCAGGGCGGGATCGGGCGCTCGTGCGCCGGATCGCCGGGCTCGCGCAGCAGGATGCCCGCGATCACCGCCCCGGACAGCAGCAGGCCCATGCGCTCGATGACCCGGTCGTGCCCGGGGTCGTGGACGCCTTCGGCGACGAGCGCCGCCCGCGCCTCGGCGGCGACCCGCGACAGCAGGACGACCTCCGGGCAGCGCCCGTGGAACAGCGAGCGCATCGCGGGCGCGGTCCGGTCCAGCAGGCTCCGCACGGCCGGGTGCGCGTCCGTCGTGGCGGTGTGCGTGCTGGTCGCCGTCACCGCCTCGGCCCCGGGGCGCAGCAGTGCGGCGCCGACGCCCGGCGGTATGTCGTCGTCGGACATGGTGCGGCATCAACTCGTCTCGTGTCGTGGCCGGGTGCGGCGCGCGGGAGCGCCGCGACGGCCGGTGGCGGGGGCCGGTGACACGGTAGCGGTGGTCCGCGGCGGGCCGCCGGGGTTCCCGCGTGCGGGCCGCGCGGGCGGTGCGGGTACAGCCGGGGGTCGGGGGCCGGCGGGCGGGTGCGCCCCCTGCCCGGGGCGGGGCAGGGGGTGCGGGCCGGCGGGGCCGGTCAGGGGGCCGGGGCGGGCCGGGGCTCCTCGTGCCGCGACTCGTCCTGCCGCGACTCGTCGTGCCGCGACTGGTCGGGCCGCGACTGCTGGTCGGGCTGCGGCTGGTCGGGCTGCCGGGGCGGGTCCAGGCGGCGGCGCAGGAGGACGGCGGCCAGGGCGGCGGCGGCGAGGGCGGCGCCGGCCAGGGGCAGGTGGCGGGGGCCGGCGGTGGTGACGACGGCTCCGCCGAGGGTGGTGCCCAGGGTGATGCCGAGGTTGGAGAAGGAGATGAAGAGGCTGTTGCCGAACTCGGGGGCGTCGGTGGCGTCGCGGGCGAGCCAGGCCTGGGCGACGGCGAGGCCGCCGGAGTGGACGGCGCCCCAGAGCAGGACGGCGGCGAGCATGGGCAGGGGGTGGGGGCCGGCGGCGTCGACCAGGAGGTAGAGGGCGAGGTAGAGGAGCGGGTAGGCGGTGACGGTGCGTACGAGGCCGCGTTCCAGCAGGCGGCCGAAGAGGATGTTGCCGGCGGTCATGACGACGCCGAAGGCCATCAGGACGGGGCCGGTGAGGGAGGGGGCGAGGCCGGTGACGCGTCCCAGGTACTCGGCGATGTAGCCGTAGCCGCTGAACATCGCGGCGAACACCAGGGTGACGGCGGCGACGGCCAGCCACAGCCGGGGCCGGCGCAGGATGCCCAGCTGTCCGGCGTAGGTGGGCGGCGCGGTGTCGGGCAGGTCGGGGAAGAAGGCGAGGACGCCGGCGCAGGCGAGGAGGTTGACGGCGCCGGCGGCCCAGAACGCGGCGGGCAGGGAGATGTGCTCGGCGAGGTAGGAGGTGACGGGCACGCCGAACGCGAAGCCGGCGCTGACGCCGGCGAAGACGGTGGTGGCGGCGCGGGCGGCCTTGCCGGGCGCGGCCAGGCGGGTGGCGGCGGTCAGGGCGAGGGCGAAGAAGACGGGGTGGAGCAGCGCGGGCAGGATCCGGAACGCCAGGACGAGCGGGAAGGAGTGGCCGAGCGCGTAGACGGCGTTGGAGACGGCGAAGAGGGCGAGCGCCGCGGCCAGGACGGTCTTGCGGCGCAGCCGGGAGGCGAGCAGGACGCCGACGGGGCCGGTGGCGGCGACGGTGAGGGCGAAGGCGCCGACCAGCCATCCGGCGGCGGCGGGGGTGACGTGCAGGCGTTCGGCCAGGGAGGGCAGGACGCCGACGACGCCCATCTCGGTGGTGATGATGCCGAACACGCCCAGTGCCAGGACCGGGACGGCCAGGGCGTTTCGGGCGGGAGCGGTGCGTGGCACGACAGCCTCCATTGGATACACAAATCTAGATAGTTGGATGCGTTTGGGTCGAAGAAAAGGGGGCGCCGGGCGGGCGCCCCCCGAAGCGGGGTGGGGCGGGGTCAGAGTTCGTCGCGCACGTACGCGGCGAAGGCGGCGATGGTCTCCTCGTCGCGCCGGTAGAACGTCCACTTGCCGACGCGCTCGGACACCAGCAGCCCGGCCTCGCGCAGGATCTGGAGGTAGCCGGAGACCACCGACTGGGACAGCCCCGAGCGCTCCTGGATGTCGGTGACGCACACGCCGATGTGGAAGCCGACGCCGCGCTCGCGGTAGTACGGCTCGTCGAAGTAGCGCTCGGGCGTCTTGAGCCAGCGCAGGAAGTCCGCGCGCGCCGGGTTGGCGAGCGCCTTGTGCACGGCCAGCGGGTCCAGGTCCACCGCACACGCTCCTTCCGCCGTCCGGCCCCTCGGGACGTATCTAATATTCTGGATACGATCCGGGGTGTCAAGGCGGGGCGCCCGCGCGGGCGGGGCCCGGGGCGGGGGTCAGTGGTACTGGGCGATCTGGAGGAGGTTGCCGCAGGTGTCGTCCAGGACGGCGGTGGTCACCGGCCCCATGGCCAGCGGCGCCCGGGTGAAGCGCACGCCCAGGGCGCGCAGGCGCTCGTACTCGGCGTGCACGTCGTCCACGGCGAAGGAGGTGGCGGGGATGCCGTCGGCGGCCAGGGCCGCGACGTAGGCCCTGGCGGCGGGGTGCCGGTCGGGCTCCAGGAGCAGCTCGGTGCCGTCGGGCTGTTCGGGCGACACGACGGTGAGCCAGCTGTGGTCGCCGAGCGGGACGTCGGCCTTCTTCACGAACCCCAGCACGTCGGTGTAGAAGCGCAGGGCCTTGTCCTGGTCGTCGACGAAGACGCTGGCCAGGTTGATCCTCACGGGGGGCTCCCTCGGGTGGCTCGGGCCCGGGTGGTCCGGGCCCGGGCGGGCGGGTGGGCGGCGGTGCGCGCGGGCGGGCGGGGCCGCGCGGCGCGTTTCGCACTCCACCGTCGGCCACCGCCCGGCCGCGGGCAAGCCGCGCGGGACACGGGGCGGGATGGGACGGGCCGCGGACTGACGGGTCGCCAGCCGGCGGGCGGTGCGCGCCGGGCGACAGGCGGGTGGCGGGCGGTGCGCGCCGGGCGGCGCGCGGCCTGGGGCCGTGGTGGCGCGGGTGGCACGGCGGCGCGCCGGTGGTTCACTCGCACGAGTGATTGTGACGCTGTGCGCAACGGCGGACACTCTGGGTATCCGGAGGGCTCGTGGGGGGCTCTCCCGGCGCAGGGAGTGCCACCATGGCCGCAGTCGAACCTTCCGCCTCCGAGGTCCCGCAGATCACGCACAGCTCGCTGCCCGCCGGCCGGGACGAGGGCCTCGCGGCCATCGGCGGCAACGTCGGCTCCGTGAACCGGGCCTGGTGGACGTGGAGCCCGGGCAACGGGACCTTCAACCTCCAGCTGTCCTGGAACGTCATCGGGATCGACTCGACGGTCGTCATCACGGCCTCCGAGATCGACTCCAACGGCAACCGGTTCGTCGGCGCCGCGGCCTTCCAGGTCTCGAGCATCGCCCCGGGCAACGGCGTGGTGACCTTCAAGATCAGCATCGGGTGGAACAGCCCGCTGCCGATGCGCACCGACGTCGTGGTCTTCAACTGACCCGGCCGCCCGGACCGGCGCCCGCACCCGTACGGTGACGGCCCGTCCGGCAGGCGCCCGCCCCGTGGCACCCGCGGACCCCTCCGCGGGCACCGCGGGGCGGGCGCCTTGTCGGATACCGCGGGGCGACCGGGAGGGCGGCGCGGCCCGACGGCGCCGCAGGAGTCAGGCCGTGGCGGGGGCGCCGCCGGGGGCGGGGGTGCGCACGACGGCGTCCAGGGCCGGGGCGATGACGGCGAAGCAGCTCCCGGTCAGCGCGGCGGGGTCCACCGCCGCGCCGCCACCGCCACCGCCACCGGAAGCGCCGGCGTCGTCGTCGGCGCTCCAGCGCTGGAGCACCGTGTGGAAGGCCGCCAGCGCCATGTCCGCGGCCAGCCGCGGGTACAGCTCGCGCCCGGCGTCCAGGCCGAGGCGGGCGGCGAGCTCCTCGGCGAGGTCGTCGCGCCACTGCGCCTGGCGCTCCAGGAAGCGCGCGAGCAGGGCGGGGGTGGACAGGACCAGCCGCACCACCTGGCGGGCGCGCTCCTCGTGGCCGGCGCAGTCCTCGACGCTGCGCCACACCGCGTGCCGCAGCGCCACCGAGGGCGCCTCCCCCGCCGGGCGGCGGGCCAGCTCCTCGCGCATCGCCGCGCCGAGCGCGCCCAGGAACCGGACGACCACGTCCTCCTTGGACGCGAAGTAGCGGAAGAACGTCCGCTTGGACACCCCCGCGGCGGTGGCGATCTCGTCCACCGTGACGGCGTCGAACCCGCCGCCCGCCAGCAGCTCCAGCGCCGCCCGCGTCAGCTCGTCGGCCACGAGCTGGCGTTTGCGCTGGGCCAGGGTGGCGGCGGGTCGGGAGGTCACCGCCCCATCCTAGCCCCCACGCCACACACGACGCCCAATGCCCACCTTGACACTTGGTGACAGGAAGGGCACCTTGAGCCGTATGAGTCGTACGCCCCGAAGCAACCACACCCCCGACCGCAGCCCCGCCCCCGCCCCGGACCCCGCGCCGGGCCCCGACCCGGAGCCGCAACCGGACCTGGACGGGCGGGTGTTCGTCGTCACCGGCGCCGCGAGCGGCCTGGGCCTGGCCACCACCGACGCCCTCGCCCGCCGCGGCGCCCGCGTCGTACTCGCCGTACGCGACGAGGACAAGGGCCGGCGCGCCGCGGCCCGCGTGAGCGCCGCCCACCCCGCCGCCCGCCTGGAGGTACGCCGCCTGGACCTCGGCGACCCCCGCTCCGTGCACGCCTTCGCGACCCGCCTGCGCGCCGACGGCGTCCACCCCGACGTCCTGGTCAACAACGCCGGCGTCATGGCACCCCCGCGCACCCTCACCCCGCACGGCCACGAGCTCCAGTTCGCCGTCAACCACCTCGGCCACTTCGCCCTCACCGCCCACCTGATCGACCTGCTCGCCCAGGGCCGCGACCCGCGCGTGGTCACCGTCACCTCCGCCAACCACCGCCGCGCCCGCATCGACTTCGACGACCTCACCGGCGAGCGCGCCTACTCCCCCATGGGCCACTACAACCAGTCCAAACTCGCGGGCGCCCTCTTCGCCCTCGAACTCCACCGCCGCCTGAGCGCCGCCCGCAGCCCCGTGCGCAGCGTGCTCGCCCACCCCGGCTACGCCGCCACCGCCCTGCCCCGCGCCGGCGCCGTCGCACCGGTACGGCTGCTGTTCGGGCACCTGCTGCGCCCGCTCGCGCAGACACCCGCCCGCGGGGCGCTGGCGCAGCTGCACGCGGCGACCGCCCCCGGGGTGCGCGGCGGCGAGCTGTACGGGCCGGGCGGACCGGGCGAACTGCGCGGGGCCCCGGCGCTGACCTCGCCCGCCCCTCGCGCCCAGGACCCGCGGGCGGGCCGGAGGCTGTGGGAGGTGTCGCAGGAACTGACCGGGCTGCGGTTCACCGTGCCCGCGGCGGACGGCGCCTGACCCCGGGGCGGGAGGGGGTGAGGGGAGGTCACCGCCCACGCGGCGCGGTGGGCGGTGGGGCGCAGCGGGGCACGGGGGGACCTCGCTACGGCAGCGGACACGGCCCGACGGCGGCAGGCGCGCCCGCGGGTGCCGCCTCCCCCGTGACCGGGCGGCAGGTCCCGGCCCGCCCGGCACCCCGCCCCCGTCCGCCGGGAACGCCGGACCGGTCCCGGCAAGGAGGCGGCCGGACACCACCGGCGCAGGGCGCGGCCGTGCTGCGGGCGGGGGCGTGTGGTGGGCGGGTTGACGGTCTGTGCGGCGGGGCCCGCGGGGTGGGTCCCGTGCGGGCCGGTTCGCCGCTTCCCTGTCCGGGTCCCTGATCCCGCTTCCTGCTGCCGTTTCCTGTTCCGGCCGGTCGGGGTGTCCGGTATTGGTGGTCGCCCCGGGCGGGGGTGGGGGCGGGCAGTAGGATCGGCGGCGTTGCATCCCGTACACACTGCTGGTAGGAGGCTTTTCATGGCTCAGGTCACGCTGAAGGGGAACCCGGTGCAGGTCGGTGGCGCGCTGCCGGCCGCCGGCAGCCAGGCGCCGTCGTTCACGCTGGTCGGCGAGGGGCTCGCGGACGTGTCGCTGAAGGACTTCGCGGGTCGGCGCAAGGTCCTGAACATCTTCCCCAGCATCGACACCCCGACCTGCGCGACCTCGGTGCGCACGTTCAACGCCAAGGCGGGTTCGCTGGAGAACACCGTGGTGCTGTGCGTGTCGGCGGACCTGCCGTTCGCGCAGGCCCGGTTCTGCGGCGCGGAGGGCCTGGAGAACGTCAAGACGCTGTCCACCCTGCGCGGGCGGGACTTCCACGACGTCTACGGTGTGGCGATCGCCGACGGTCCGCTGGCCGGGCTGACGGCGCGCGCGGTCGTCGTCCTGGACGAGAACGACACCGTCCTGCACACCGAGCTGGTCGCGGAGATCGCCGACGAGCCGAACTACGAGGCCGCGCTCGCCGCCCTCGTCTGACCGGCCGGCACCGCGCCCGCGGTGCCGACTCCTTTCGTGGTGCGGCGGCCCGCCCCCCGCGTCCCGCCCGTCCCCGCTCCGGCGGGACGGGCAGGACGGGGGGCGGGCCGCCGTCGCTTTTGCCCGTCCCGGACGCGCCGGGCGGAGGACGACCGCCGTGGCGGGCGTCCCGCGGCGGGCGTCCCGCAGCGGGCGTCCCGCGGCGGGCGTCCCGTGGCGGGGCGCCCGGGGCAGCCGGTTCAGGCGGCCAGGGTGTCCTTCAGCCAGGGGGCGATCAGGGCCATCGCCTCGCCGAAGCGGGAGACGGCGCAGTGGCCGGTGTCCGGGATCAGTTCGACGCGGGTGTCGCGGCGGCCCTCGAACACCAGGGTGTCGTCCTGGGGGACGTGGACGTCCTCGGTGCCGTTGACGACCAGCATCGGCCCGTTGGCGTCCCGGTCCAGCAGCGGGCGCAGGTCGAATCCGGCGAAGGCCGCGTCGAGTTCGGCCCTGGTCGGCGCGGTGTCGAAGCCCAGGGCGTTGCCGACGATGCCGTCCATGCCGAAGGCGAAGCCGCGGCCGGGGGCGAAGGCCCGCTCGACCGGACCGCCGAGCACCACGGAGGCGTCCACCACCCCGGTCAGCCCGGTGCGGGCGGAGTAGTAGCCACCCATCGAGATGCCGAAGTGGCCGACCCTCCCGTTGCCGGCCGCGCGGGCGAAGGCGACCAGTGCGGCGACCACCTCGTCCCCGCCGTGCGGGGTCATCGGCAGGTGGGCGCTCTCGCCGGTGCCGGGGAGGTCGAACAGCAGCAGCCGCGCCGGCAGGGCGAACGCGAGCTGCTCCCACATGCCGTGCAGGTCGGTCTTCCAGGAGTCCACGCCGCCGCTGGCCAGGACGAGGGGCGCGTCGGCGGGCAGGCCGGGGGCGGCCATCAGGTGGACCGGCACGGCGGCCTCGCCGCCGCGGTGGGGGACGGTGAGGATACGGCGCTCGAACTCCACCGGGAAGCCGGGGGCGGCGAGGACGTACTGCTCGACCTGGCGGGCGAGCGCGGTGCGCTTGGGCCCGTCGGCGAGGGAGGGGAACTTGGCCCAGCCGTACGCCTGCGCGGCCTCGCGGTGGCGCCCGGCGGCGGCGTGGCGGGCGGCGAGGGCGGACCACTCGTACACCCAGCCGCCGGGCCGGTCGGGCCACATCACGGTGACGGCGGCGCGGACCGCGTCCACCTCGCCGGCGGGCAGGCCGAGGGTCATCTGCGGGTAGCGCTCGACGAACAGGTCCCGCGGGTCCAGGGGCCAGGTGAAGGACATGGTGGTGCCTCCTGTCGCACTCAAGCTTCTTAAAGCCGGAACACTTGCGTTAACGACTATGCGCCCGTACCGACGCCTAACGCAAGCGGCCCTGCGTTAGTGTGGTGGCCGAGGTGATCGACATGACCGAACACGAGCCGCACCCGCAGCCGCAGTCGGAGCCGCCGCCGGTGCGCCGCCGCCCGGGCGGGCGCGCCGCGCGCGTGCGCCAGGCCGTCCTGGACGCCGCCGCGCAGGTACTGGCCGAGGAGGGCGTCGACCGGCTCACCGTCGCCGGGGTCGCGGCCCGCGCCGGCGTCAACGAGACCACCGTGTACCGGCGTTGGGGCACCCGGGAGAAACTCGTCCTGGACGCCATGCTCACCGGCAGCAACGAGGGCGTCCCCGTCCCCGACACCGGGGCCGTCCGCACCGACCTGGCCGCCTTCGCCCGCGCCCTGGCCCGCTACCTCGCCACCCCCACCGGCCGCTCCGTCGCCCGGGCCGCCGCCCTCAGCGCCGACGACCCCGACCTCGCCGAGGCCTGGCAGACCTTCTGGCACTCCCGCCTCGACCAGGCCGGCGCCATCATCGCCCGGGCCGTGGACCGCGGGGAACTCCCCCCGGACACCGACACCGCCCTGGCACTCGAACTGCTCTGCGCCCCCCTCCAGACCCGCTGCCTGCTCGGCCACCGCCCCGACGAACCGGACCTGCCCGAACGCCTGACGGACCTGGTCCTCGACGGCCTGACGGGCGGGAACCGGGCCACCGCCCCCCGGCACCGCCCCTGACACCGGCCGCCCCTCCCCCGGCCCCGGCCCGGCGAAGGGAGCGCCGTCGGCCCGACGGCATGCCCGCGCACACCGGGCAGGACGACCACTCCCCCGGAACCGGACGAGCGCCCCCGGAACAAGGTCCTGGCCCACGTTCTGCGACCGGTGACGGTACGCAACGGGTCACGTGTTCCCACCGGGCCCGTAGCGGGTTCCGGGCGGCCAGCAGCCGGCGGCCGCGACGCAACCACGCTCCCTGTTCAGGGAGTTGCCGTTCCCGTCGGCACCGGAGGGACCGTCGCCGGGGTGGGACCGGACGCCGGGAGGCGGCGGGCGCGGTGAGCGGGACGCGGCGGCCGGCCCCGATCGTGGCCGCCCGCCGCCGAGCGGACCCGGGAAAGCCAACGGGGCCGGGCGAGAGGGCCGTTGACCACCGGCAGCCCCGCTCAGGCCACCGGCACCGGTGGCCGCGTGCGGACGCCGTGCGGGTCACAGCGGCCGGCGCCAGTGGCGGTAGGTGTGCGGGGTCCTGGTGAAGCCGCTGTCGCCGAAGGGGTTCGCCAGCGTGCCGTCGAGGGTTCCGGCCAGGAAGTCGCCGAAGCCCGCCGCGAAGCGGACCCAGGCCGCTTCCCCGTAACGGTGCTGGCGCCTGAAGACGACGACGTCCCAGCCGTCCGGGTCACGGGTGTCGCAGAGCCAGAAGACCACATCGCCATTGGCGCTGCCCGCGAAGGGCAGGAGCCTGCCCTTCTCCAGGTCCTCCGCGGCGGCGCCGGTGGGGACGGCCGGCTCCTGCCGGGGGTCGAAGTCCAGCGCGTCGACGAGGTCGCCGTACGGGGAGCCGTCCACCGGCGGCGTGCTGACGCCGAGGTACTCGTCCAGCTCGCCGCCGCCGTAGAGCGCGACGAAGTCGCGGTAGTCGGCGGGCAGGCGCAGGCCCGTGGTGCGGGCCAGTTCGTCCCAGTCGACGGTGTCGCCCGGGGTTCCCGGCTCCCCGATCAGGGCCGAGAGGCGGGTGACGGCCGGATGGACCATGGCGGTGTCCCCTTTTCGTGGGTGGCGGGTTCCGGTCGGTCACCGTACTGCCCGGCGCCCCGCCCGGTGAAGGTCGAGCGGGCTGTCGGACCAGCGCCCGTCCCGCCGGGCCCCGACCGCCCGGAGCAGCGGAGCGGCGGACTTCCGGGCACCCGCAGAGCGCGCCATACCGCGCGTCGTGAACCGCGAAGACCTGACCGGCAGCCCTCGAACGACACGGGACCGACGGCGCCGGCCGGGCCGCCCCGGCCCTGCGGGCCGGGGCCTCCTTCCGGGTGTGGTCCGCACCTCGACATCTCAAGAGCTCTGGTCGCCGCAGGCCGCGGCCATGCCCGCGGACCAGGTCCTTCGAGACGGGAGAGCCGCGACCGGGCCGGTACGGCTTCGCACACCACGCGCCGCGTGCCGGCAGGACGAGCCGGCCGGGGCCGCCGGAAGGGGCCGGGAGGGGAACGTCCGCGGTCAGACCACGCAGAACTCGTTGCCCTCCGGATCGGCCATCACCACATGGTCGGGCCTGCCCCACAGCTCCTCCTCACGGACCACCGTCGCCCCCGCGGCGGTCAGCCGCTCCACCGCCTCGACCACGCGCGGCCACCGCACCTCCCACGGCGTCCCACGGCCGCCGCCGGCCTGCACGTCCACGTGCACCCGGTTCTTCACCGCCTTCGGCTCCGGCACCTTCAGGAAGGACAGGGCGGGACCCGTCCCCTCGGGATCGCAGAGGTACGCGCCGTCGTCCCGCTCCTCCCGCGGGACCCCGTGACGGGAGAACCACTCCTCCCAGCTCCCGAACCCCGCCGGCGCGGGCCTGTGCACGTAGCCCAGCGCCAGCGCCCAGAACCCGGCCAGCCTCGCCGGGTGCGCGCAGTCGATCGTCAGGCTCCACCCGGTCGCCATGCGGCCCTCCTCACTCGGATGCCGCGACCGTACCGCCCGCCGCCGACACCACCGCCGACACCACGGCCACCACCGCCGGCGGGCGCCCCGCACGACCCGCCCGGGCCCCGGAACCGACCCGCCCTCGGCAGGGGGCGGGCCCGCGCCGCGCAAAGGGGGGAACGGGCCCGCCCCGACCGCGACGGCGACGGCGGCGGCGGCCCGTGCCGCCGCCGTCCCCCGGGAGCGCTACGCGCCCGGCGGGGCGAACGGCCGGCGGTCCGGCGCGCAGACCGTCCCGGGCGCCGGCAGCCGCCCCTCCACCAGGTAGCGCTCCTGCGCCCCGGCCGCGCAGGCGCTCGGGTTGCCCAGGACGGTGTGCCCGTAGCCGTCGACGGTCAGCAGCCGGGCCCCGGCGAGGGTGTCGGCCATCGCGCGGGAGCCCTCGTAGGGCCAGGCCGGGTCACCGGTGTTCGCGACGACCAGCACGGGCGCGGCGGTGCGGCGGTCCCACGGCCCGTCGTAGCGGTCCCGGGCGGCCTGGGAGGGCCAGGACGCGCAGCGCTGGGTCTGCCACACCCAGTACGGGCCGGCGGCGCCGGAGCGCGTCTCGGCGAGGGCGGCCAGGGCCGGGTAGTCGGCGCCGGCGGGCGGGTTGGCGGTGTCCGCGCACAGGGCGCCCAGGGTCTGCGCCTGCCCCGACAGCGCGCCCGGCGCCGCTCCGCCCGGCTCCGGTGCCGGAGCGGGGGTGGGGGCGGGCGGCGTGTCGGGGGCGGTCCACAGCTGCTGCAGCCACGCGCCCAGGGCCGCCCAGCCGCTGTCGGGGACGCCCGGCAGCGGCGCGGCCGTGTACAGCATCGACGCCACGGTGGACACCGCGGAGGCGTAGGTCACCTCCCGCGCCGGCGTGCCGGGCGCGAGCGGCCCGCGGCGCAGCCGCTCCAGGAGGGCGGCGAACCTGGCGCGGGTCGCGTCCGCGTCGCCCGCCGCGAACGCGCACGCCGCGGGGCCGGCGGCGGCGCAGCGTTCGAGGAAGGCGTCCAGGGTGCGGGCGGAGGCGAGGTCGCTGCCGGTGCGCAGGAACGGGGGCAGGGCGCGCTGCTGGGGGGTGCGGCCGGTGGACCAGGCGCGCGGGTCCAGGGCGCTGTCCAGGACCATCGCGCGTACCCGGTCGGGGAAGAGGTTGGCGTAGACGGCGCCGAGCAGGGTCCCGTACGAGGTGCCCCAGTAGGTCAGGCGCCGGTCGCCGACGGCCTGGCGCAGCACGTCGAGGTCGCGGGCGGTGTCGGCGGTGGACAGGTGGGCGAGCAGGCCGGTGGTGTCGTTGTCGGCGCAGTGGCGGGCGAGGCCGGTGTAGGCGCGGGTCCAGGCGCTCTGCTGGTCGGCGGCGGTCGGGTAGCCGGCGGGCAGGCCGTCGAGGAGGGCCTGTTCGGCGGAGGGGTCGGGGAAGCAGTGGAGGGTGGTGGAGGCGCCGGTGCCGCGCGGGTCGAAGCTGACGATGTCGAAGCGTCGGCGGACCTGTTCGGGGAAGAGGCCGTAGACGGCGGGCAGGGCCGCGGTGCCGGGGATGCCCGGGCCGCCGGGGTTGAAGAACAGCGAGCCGATGCGGTGGGCCGGGTCGGTGGCGCGGTGGCGGATCAGGGCCAGGTCCAGGGGTGTTCCCCGCGGGTCGCGGTAGTCCGTCGGCACGGCGGCGGTGGCGCACTCGAAGCCCTGGGCGCAGGGCCCGTCCCAGTGCAGGCGCGGCACGGGCGCGGCGGGCGCGGCGGTGTCGGCGGTCGCGGTGTGGGCCGGGGCCAGGGCCGCCAGCACGAGCACGGCGGTGGCGGCACGGAACGCGGTACGCGAAGCGGTACGGAAGGCGGTGCGGAAGGCGGTGGCGGGCCGGGGTCGGGGCACGGGCGGCTCCCTCGTCGTCGTGTGTTCCTGATCGGGCGTCACCGAGTCTTGCGTCGAGCGCTGTCGGCACACCGGCAGGACGCTGTCCCGCCACCGACACACCACCGTCACCACCCACAGCACCGACGGCACGGGCGCCGGTCGGCCGCTCGGTAGGCTGCGGCCCATGTTCGAGTACCACGGCTGGATCAAGGTTCTGGAGAGCGCCGGCGCCGACGACGAGGAGTACGACGACGACCGTCTCCACCTGATCGTCGGGGGTATCGAGGAGCGCGTCCGGGAGATCGGCAGCCCGTACCTGCTCGATCTGCGGTGGATGAACGGGGGGGGTGTTCGTCCACTTCGGCGGCTTCGCGAACCACCGTGACGCGCGGATCCCGGCGTTCTTCCGCGAGGTCGGTGAACGGGCGCCGGGCTCCTACGGCCTGCTGCACGTACGCGACGACGAGGACCCCGGCCGTGAGAACGAGGTCCTCGTCCACAGGATGACCCGCGGACAGGTGAGCGAGCACACGGATCCGCTGCTGTCACCCTGCATCCCCGTCCTGGAGGACCCGTTCCAGGGGTAGGACGCGCCGCCGGCCGGACCCGCCGCGAGGGGAACGACAACGCCAGCCAGCCACGGGCTACGGACGAGTGACGGTTGAACGTGCGCACCGCGTACACCGGCGCCCCGTACCGGGCGACGGTGGGCACCGCCCGGGGCGCTGCCGGCCCGCCGGTGCCGGGCGGGGCAGCCGTCAGCCTCGGGACGCGCGGTCGCCGGAGCCGCGCTCGCGGACCTGCGCGCCGACGAAGACGGCGGCCTCGGCGGCGCGGGGGAACATGGCCCGCTCGTACGCGGTGAGCGCGGCCTCGGTGTCGTCGGGGTGCGCGGCGAGGGACGCGGCGAGTTCGGCGCCGTCGAGCATGGCCGCGTTGGCGCCCTCGCCGTTGGGGGCCGCGAGGTGGGCGGCGTCGCCGAGCAGGGTCACCCCCGCCACCCTCGCCCACCGGTGCCCGGCCTGCAGGGCGTAGAGGGGGCGCAGGAACGGTGCGGTGTCGCTGTCGGTGATCAGCGCGGTGAGTTCCGGCGCCCAGCCGTCGAACTCCCGGGCGATCCGCGTGGCCGCGGCCGCGGGATCGGTGAAATCGACGGCGTCGAACCACTCCAGGGGCTCGGACAGCCCCACGTAGGCGTGCAGGGTGTCGCCCCGCTCCCGGTGGGCGAAGATCACCCTGCCCGGCGCGGGCACGATCATCGATCCCCCGCCGACCGCCTTCGCGGTGGCGGGGTGGCGGGCGTCGGCGTCGAACAGGCAGGTCTCGACGACCGACTTGCCGACATACCCGGGTACGGCGTCGGACAGCAGCGGCCGCACCCGCGACCACGCGCCGTCCGCACCCACCAGCAGGCCCGTGCCGACGGTGCCGCCGTCCGCGAACGCCACCTCGTGGCGGCCCCCGCCCAGCGGACGGGCCGCGACGGCCTTGCGGCCCCAGCGGACGGTGCCGGCCGGCAGGGAGTCGAGCAGGACCCGCCGCAGCTCGCCGCGCTCCACCTCGGGACGCCCCGCGGTGCCGTCGTCGGCCCGGTCGGACACGACCGTCCCGTCCGGGTCCAGGACCCGCATCGCCTGACGGCCCTCCAGGACCAGGCCGCGGAACTCCTCCGTCAACCCGGCCGCCTCGAGGGCGAGCTGCCCGCTGTCCGCGTGGATGTCGAGCAGCCCGCCCTGCGAACGCACGTCCGGGGACGGCTCCGCCTCGTAGACGGTGGCCCGGAGGCCGTGGACGTGCAGGACCCGGGCGAGCGTGAGTCCGCCGAGCCCGGCACCGACGATCGTGATACCGCTACCCATCAGGTCTTCCTCCCGCGCCGTCCGGGCCCCGCGCGTGTCCGGCCGGGCAAGCGGCCCGGGGCCCACCCCGCGCACGCTACCGACACCGCCACGGCGCAGCCCCCGGGACACTCCGTCCCGGCCCGGAGGCCACCCGCCGACGGCCGCCCCACCCGTCCAGACACCCGCCCCTTCCCCGCCGAAGGCCGCGGACCGCCGCCGAGTACACCCCCCGGTCATGGACGCCCCGGCCCCGGCGGCCCGCCGTCACCGAGGACGCGGTCCCCGGACGGACCGGCCGAACCACGACGGCAGGCGACGGAGCGCAGCGGACGGCAGGCGGCAGGCGGCGGCGTAGCGGACGGCAGGCGGCAGGCGGCAGGCGGCAGGCGACGGAGCGCAGCGGCGCAGCAGTGAGGGTGGCGGCCACAACGACGTCGAGGCGGCGGGCAAGGACGCCGGCACGGCCGCGAGGTCAGCGGCACGGCGGCCGACGAGGGCAGCAACGCACGGCGGCGGGCGGCGGGCGGAGGTGACGGTGGGCCGTGGCCGGTACGAGCGGGGCCGGGTCCCGCGCCGCACCGGGGCGGGGCGGCCGTGCGCCCCGCCGGGGGGAACGCGGGTGCGCCCCCTTGGCCTCCTGTCCGGCACGGGGCCGGACAGGAGGCCGAGGGGGCGCGGCGCGAGGCGACCCGCGGGCCGGGAACCGGTCCGGCCCCGGAGCGGACCCGGGCGGACGGACCCGGCAGCCCCGGACGGACGGGTCCGGCGCTCCGGCCCCGGGCGGACGCACCCGGGCCGGCGGGCCCGGGCACCCGGGCGGGCTGCCGGCCGCCCCGGGCGGCCGGGTGCCCGGGGCGCCGGGTCAGGTGATGGAGGCTCCCGAGTCGATGCTGATGACCTGGCCGGTCATGCAGTCCTGGTCGAGGAACAGCGTGATCGAGCGGGCGACCTCGCGCGGGGTGACGAACCGCGGCACCGGGACCTTCTCCCGCATGCCCGCCACCACGTGCTCGGGCAGGGTGTCCGTCATGCCGGTGATCATGAAGCCGGGTGACAGGGCGTTGACGGTCACCCCCCGGCGGCCGCACTCCGCCGCGAGCGTGCGGGTCAGCCCGATCAGGCCGGCCTTGGACGCCGAGTAGGCGGTCTGCCCGGCGGTGGCGATCAGCGCCGACGGGGAGACGATGTTCACCACCCGCCCCCAGCGGGCGCGCAGCATCGCCGGCACGCACGCCCTGGCGGTGTGGAAGGAGCCGACGAGGTTCGTGTCGATCACCTGCCGCCACTCGGCGGGGTTCTGCATCGCCATCAGCGCGTCCTTGCGGACCGCCCCGTTGTTGACGAGCACGTCCACCGGCCCCAGCGCGGCCTTGACCTGCTCGTACATCGCGGTGACCGCGTCCCAGTCGGCGACCGAGCCGCTCACCAGCACGTGGTCGTTGACCAGCTGGGCGGCGACTTTCTCCGCCCCGGCCCGGGAGCTGTTGTAGTGCACCGCGACCCGGCAGCCCGCCGCGTCCAGCGCCAGCGCCAGCTCGCTGCCCAGCCCCCCGGAGGCGCCGGTGACCAGCGCCACCGGGGAGTCGGGCCTGGCGCCGAAGGCGTCCTTGCCGCTCACCGCGCCACCCCTCCCCACGTCAGCAGGACCGAGCCCCACGTCATGCCCGCGCCGAACCCGGCCAAAAGCACCGTGTCGCCGTCCTTGACCCGACCCGAGTCCAGGGCCTCCGCCAGCGCGATCGGGATCGACGCCGACGCGGTGTTCCCGTAGCGCTCCAGGTTCGTCACCAGCCGGTCCGCGGGGATCCCCGTGTGGGAGAGCACCGAGTTGATGATCCGGATGTTCGCCTGGTGCGGGATGACGTGGTCGACGTCCTGCGGCGTGATCTTCGCCTGCTCCAGCGTCTCGCGGATCGTGCGCACCGTGTAGCGCACGGCGTTCAGGTAGATCTCGTTGCCGTTGATCTGCGCGTAGTGCAGGCCCTCGGCGACGGTCCGCTCGGTGGTGGGCATCCGCGAGCCCCCGGCCAGGACCTTCAGGCTGTTCTTGCACGAGCCGTCCGCGCCCAGGTTCCACGCCCGGATGCGGTCCACCGCGCCCGGCCGCAGGACCACCGCTCCCGCGCCGTCGCCGACCAGGATCGACAGGTCCCGGTCCCGCGGGTTCGCGGTCAGCGTGTGGGTGTCCGAGCCGATCAGCAGGATCGGGCGCGGGTCCATGCGCAGCAGGCCCGCCGCGGTCACCAGCCCGTACACGAAGCCGGCGCACTCGGAGTTCACGTCGTGGGCGCTGCCCGCGATGCCCAGCTCGTCGTGGACGAACGCCGACGTCGCCGGCGAGGGCTGCTCCGGGGTCGCCGTCGCCACGATCAGGTGCGCGATGTCCGCGCCCGTCAGGCCCGCGCGTTCCAGGGCCCGGCGCCCGGCCTCCACGGCCATCGACGCCGTGGTCTGCCCCGGGCCCACCGCCCTGCGCTCACGGATCCCGCACCGCGAGACGATCCAGTGCTCGTCCACGCCGAAACGCTCCGCGAGCTCGGCACTGGTCACCACCCGTTCGGGCACCGACATGCCCCAGCCGGTGACGTCGAAACCGCTCACCACCCGACCCCTCTCCTCGTCCGCCCGCCCGCGCCG
The DNA here is from genome assembly GCF_053598475.1 of Kitasatospora sp. NPDC001119. Classification (NCBI taxonomy): domain Bacteria; kingdom Bacillati; phylum Actinomycetota; class Actinomycetes; order Kitasatosporales; family Streptomycetaceae; genus Kitasatospora; species Kitasatospora sp. NPDC001119. The sequence goes on along the minus strand of NZ_JBSFKI010000051.1, from coordinate 7,808 downwards.
GGTTCTCAGTTGGCCTCGGCCGGCACGAGCGCCAGGATCCGCTCGTGGACCACCCGCAGCGTCGTCGTGTCGTCGATGTCCGCGAACAGCGACTCGTCCGCCGGGATGTGCGGGTACTGGTTCTGGAAGCCGTACAGCCACTCCATCAGGTCCAGCGAGTCGACGTCCGCGATGTGCTGCAGCGCGGCGTCCGCGTCGATCTCCTGAGCGCCGGAGACCGCCTGGAGCTGCTGGGCCAGGTCCTCGATCGTGGGAATCTGAGACATCAGTGATCGTTCCTCTCCTCGCCCACCCCCGTTTCCCGGGTGATGGGCACGTCAACGCGTCGAATGAACATGCCAGGAACAACCGCCGCCACCCCGCCCCGCACCCGTACCCCGACCACCCCGCCCACCGGCCGACACATGCGGACGGGCGGGCAGGCGGACTGGCGGACGAACGGACACGAGCGGGCCGGCAGACGGGCAGACAGAACCGGGCGCCTCGGCGACACCCCGCACAGGGCCCGGGCGAACCCGTACAGGGCTCGGGTGAACCCGTACCCGCGGACCCGCACCGCACCGCTCCGGAGCACCCTCCCGGCCACCCGCACCACCGCACCACCACCCCCGCCACCCCCGGCCGACCGGCCCCCGCACCCCGCCCCCGGGAACACACCACACACGGCACCGAGGGGACGGACGAACGAGCGGACACACGGCCACAAGGAACGGACGGACGGACAACAAGCAGGCGGAACAGAAGCAACGACGGGCGGGACGGGCGGGACAGCCGGCGGGAGAACCCTCCGGAACAACACGGCACGACCCCCCGGGAACAGCGGTCGACACCACCCGGGAACCGAAGCACCCCCCGCGACAGGCCGTGGGGGCCGCGTGTCTTGCCGAAACCGCATGAAACCCGCCCCCACGCAACCGGCCCGCAACCCACCCACCCCCCGCCCCCTTGCGCACCGCTTGCGAGACACACGCTTACCTGACCCACAACACACCGCACCCGCACGCACACCACCCCGCCGTACCGGCCCGCACGGCGACCACCGCGCACCACCGGCCCGGCACCGCACCAGGCGCCACCGACCACCCGGCCGGACACCGCACCCGCCACCCCGGACGACACCAACCACCCGGGGACGCAGCCGAGTTCAGCAAGACCACCCGGGCGTCACCCAGCCGCCCGACACGGCAGACACCGAAGAACCGCGAACGGCCGCACCGCCCGCCCCGGACGGCACCAACCAGCCGGGACAGCGGCCGAGTTCAGCCGGAACCACCGCCGCACACCGGACGGCACCCAGCCGCCCTGAACGACGGCCGGCCCAGCACCACACCAGGCAGCACCGAACGGCCCGACCGTTCTCCCGGACGGCACCAACCACCCGGGACAGTGGCCGAGTTCAGCCGGAACCACCGCCGCACACCGGACGGCACCCAGCCGCCCGCCGCCGGCACCAGGACAGCGGCCGGACCTGTCACCCCGGCCCGCACCGGGCCGACCACCACGGAAACGGCCCGACCGGGCCGCCCACCCGCCCACCCCACCCCGGCCGACCCACCGCCGTCCGACAACCCCACACACCCACAACCGTCAACCGAGGGGCCCCATCCCATGACCACCGTCGAAGCCCGCACCATCAACCCCGACGTCGAGGCCATCCGCCACCACTACGAGGTCCCCAACGAGCTCTACCGGCTCATCCTCGGCCCCACCATGATGTACTCCGGCGGCTACTGGGAGGACGGCGAGGACCTCGTCGCCGTCCTCGACGAGGCCCAGGAACGCAAACTCGACGCCTTCACCGACCTCGCCCGCGCCGCCCACACCGACACCGTCCTGGACATCGGCTGCGGCTGGGGCACCATGCTCAACCGCCTCACCACCGTCCACGGCGTCAAGAAGGCCGTCGGCGTCACCCTCTCCCGCACCCAGGCCGACTTCGTCGACGCCCTGAACAACCCCGCCATCGAAGCCCGCGTCGAAAGCTGGGAAGACCACCGCCTCGCCGACGGCCAGGCCCCCTACGACGCCGCGTTCTGCATCAACGCCCTCGAACACTTCGTCCTGTCCTCCCTCACCCCCAAAGAGCGCACCCAGCGCTACCGCGTCTTCTTCAAGCAGGTCCACTCCCTCCTCAAGCCCGGCGCCCGCTTCGTCCTGCACACCATGACCGTCGAGAACCCCCCACTGCGCCGCCAGCTCCTCGACGACCTCAAATTCCTCCAGCGCGAGGAGTTCGAAGGCTGCCACATCCCCCGCCTGCCCGAACTCGCCGCCGGCCTCGACGGCCTCTTCGAGGTCACCGAGATCCGCAACGAACCCGAGTCCTTCGCCCGCGCCTGCCGCGCCTGGCTCCAACTCCTCGCCGCCCGCCGCGACGAAGCCGTCACCATGACCGACGAGACCACCGTCGCCCGCTTCGAGCGCTACCTCGACATCTTCGCCTACACCCTCGAAGACCACATCTTCAACAACTTCCGCGTCACCCTCACCCGCCGCGCCTGACCCCCGGGCCCACCCAGGACACCCGAGACAAGGACACCGACGCCATGACCACCACCCCCGCCCCCAACCGCACCACCAACACCACCACCACCGGCACCGGCACACCCACCGACGCCAGCACCGGCACAGCCCCGGCGGCGGGGGTGGCCCCCACCCCCACCACCAACACCACGGGCACCAACACCGCGGGCACCGCCACCGGCACCGGCACCGGCACCGGTAGGGCCGGCACCGGTACGGCCACCAACACGGGCACCGGCAAGGCCGGCACCGGTACGGCCACGGCCACCGGCAGCGGCACCGGCACCGCGAGCACCGGTAAGACCGGCACCGGCACGGGCACGGCCACCGGAAGCGGCAGCAGCACGGCCACCGGTACGGGAACCAGCACGGGCACGACCGGCAGTGCGTCCGCCTCCGGCACGGGCGCCACCACGACCGCCCCCCGCACCACCGGCACGGGCACCCGTACGGCCACCGCCGCGGCCATCACCGTCGCCGCCGCCGCCACCGCCACCGCCACCGCCGGCACCGAGCACGCCACCGCCCCCCACCCCACCGGCGACCTCGCCGTCCGCCACCTCAAAGTCGCCGTCATCGGCGCCGGCATCTCCGGCCTCGGCACCGCCATCGGCCTCCTCAAAGCCGGCATCGACGACTTCCTCGTCTTCGAACGCGCCACCGACCTCGGCGGCACCTGGCGCGACAACACCTACCCCGGCTGCGCCTGCGACGTCCAGGCCCACCTCTACTCCTACTCCTTCGCCCGCAACCCCGACTGGAAATCCACCTTCGCCACCCAGGCCGAAGTCCACGCCTACCTCAAGGACTGCGCCACCCGCCACGGCGTCGACCCCCACCTGCGCTACGACCACGAACTCCTCGACGCCACCTGGAACGACACCCACCACCACTGGGACATCCGCACCAAACACGGCCGCTACACCGCCCAGGCCCTCATCACCGGCACCGGCTACCTCTCCGACCCCGCCATCCCGAACATCCCCGGCCTCGACACCTTCACCGGAACCGTCTTCCACTCCTCACGCTGGAACCACGACCACGACCTGACCGGCCGCAACGTCGCCGTCATCGGCACCGGCGCCTCCGCCATCCAGTTCGTCCCCGCCATCCAACCCGACGTCAACCGCCTCGACCTCTACCAGCGCACACCCCCCTGGGTCGCCGCCAAACCCGACAAACCCAACACCCCCCGCCACACCTGGATGCTCCGCCACCTCCCCGGCTACCAGCGCTTCCGCCGCACCTTCAACAAACACGGCCGCGAAATCGTCGCGTTCTTCATGTCCCGCCCCTCCCGCACCACCGGCATGAAGAACATGGCCGCCGGCCACCTCAAAAAATCCGTCACCGACCCCGCCCTGCGCAAGCGCCTCACCCCCGACTACACCGTCGGCTGCAAACGCCTCCTCTTCTCCAACACCTGGTACCCCGCCATCCAACAACCCAACGTCGACATCGTCTCCGACACCATCACCCGCATCGGCCCCACCCACATCACCACCACCGACGGCACCACCCGCCACATCGACACCATCATCCTCGCCACCGGCTTCACCGCCACCGACCGCCCCGTCGCCCACCTCATCCACGGCCGAAACGGCCACACCCTCGCCGACACCTGGAACCGCGACGGCATGACCGCCCACCGCGGCACCACCATCCACGGCTTCCCCAACCTCTTCATGCTCCTCGGCCCCAACACCACCCTCGGCCACTCCTCCCAAACCGTCATGATCGAAGCCCAGATCACCTACATCCTCGCCGCCCTCAAAACCCTCCACACCCACCACCTCACCACCCTCGACGTCCACCCCCACGCCCAGACCACCTACAACAACACCCTCCAAAACCGCCTCAAAAACACCGTCTGGAACACCGGCGGCTGCACCAGCTGGTACACCGACACCAAAGGCAACAACCCCTCCATCTGGCCCACCTACACCTGGCGCTTCCACCACCAAACCCGCACCTTCGACCTCACCAACTACCAAACCACCACCCACACCCCCAACCCCTAACCCACCACCCACCCCACACCCGCGGCCACGGCACCCACGGCCGCGCCCACCCACGGCCACCCGCGCCCACGCCGCCCACGCCGCCCACGGCCATGGCCCGCCCGAACAAGGACGAGGACACGCGGACAGGGCCACAGGACAGAGACAACCGGCACCGGGAACAAGAACAACGGGCAAGGGACAACGAGCAAGGGGACAAGGGGAACAACGGACAGGCCGGCCCACACCACGGACCGGCCACCCACCCCACAACAACACACAGCACCGGGCACGGGCCCAGCGGGCAGCGGCAGCGGCAGCGGCAGCGGCAGCGGCAGCGGCAGCGGCAAAAGCCAGCACGGCCAGGACCAACGAAGCCAAATGCGCTGAGACCCGAAGACCCGCAGGAACACCCAGCACGGCCAGCTGAAGCACAACAGCAACAAAGCTGGCCCCCCGCCACCACAACCAGTACGACCAGCGAACAGGCAGCGCCGGGACAACCGGGCCAGCAGCGCCAACCGGGCAGCTGCCAGGACCAAGCCGGTGACGCCGACAAGGCCGGTAACACCAGCAGGAACCAGCACGGACGCAAGCACTCACAGCACGGCACGACCGACCGGAAGGGCCGGTCCACCTGGGCGACAGGACCGGCAGGAACCACCGGCGACACCCGCAAAACCAGAGCACCAGGACCAGTACCGACAGCAGGAACGGCCGGCAAGGACCAGAGCGCTGGAAGCGGTCAGCACGGGCCAGCAGGAACGGCACAGCAGGAGAGCCGGTACAACCACTACGGCCGGACCAACAAGACCGGCCGGCGCGACCAGCTGGAGCAGAACAGCAAGAGAACCAGCCCCGCACCCCTCAACCAGCAGGACCGGCAAGCAGGTAGGACCGGCAGGACCGGGCCAGCAGGGCCGACGAGGCGGCCGGCAAGAGCGGAACGGCGGGGCCAGCAGGACCGGTAGCCCCAGCAGGAACCAGTACGGACAGACGCACTCACAGCACGGCAAGACCGAGAAGGGCCGGTCCACCTGAACGACGGGACCGGCAGGAACAACCGGCGACACCCGCAAAACCAGAGCACCAGGACCAGTACCGACAGCAGGAACAGCCGGCAAGGACCAGAACGCTGGAAACGGTCGGCACGGGCCAGCAGGAACGGCACAGCAGGAGAGCCGGTACAGCCACTACGGCCGGACCAACAAGACCGGCCGGCAGAACCCGAAGACCAGCACGACCCGAACCGACGAAGCCCGTGCACTGGCAACAACGACGCCAGTAGAAGCAGTCGGCAGAAGCAACCGGTACGACCACCGCGGTGAGACCGGCAGGAACGGCCAGTACGACCGGCTGAAGCAGGACAGCAAGAGCGAAACGGCAGAACCAGCAAGGCCGGTAGCCCCAGCAGGAACCAGTACGGACGCCGTCGCAGCACAGCAACACCAGAGAAACCGACAGGGGGCCGGACAGGACCGGCAGGCAGGCAAGCAAGCAAGCAAGACCGAGGTCCCATACCAGCATCAACAGGCCCAACACGAAGGGGACTTCACTCCCCCGCCCGCCCCAAGAGCCCGGTCGGACACCCCTCTCCCGCACCACCCCGGACCAACAGGGCCCCCGCGACCCGCCCGCCCAAGGACACCACCCAGCGCACCCGGACACCACCAGGCCGCCGGCGGAACCACCCCGGGCACCACCCCGGACAGCCACAACCAGCCCGCCGCGAACGGGACTTCAGGAATCAACCGCCCCGGGACGCCGCCCCCGAAGCCCCCGCAGCAACCGGGCAGCACCACCGAACACCGACCACCCGGGACCAGCCGCGAACCGAAGACCGGCAACCAGACCGACCACGGCCAGGACCCCGACAACCACCCGCACCACCGGGCACCGCCACCCGGCCGCCCGGCCAGGACGCCACCACCACCGGCCCGGACACCACACCGAACCACCCCGGCACTAAAGAGACTTAACACCCACCAGGGCACCCGCCCCGCAAGCCCCGCACCAACCAGGCCCGCCCACCACCCCCCACCACCCACCCACACCACCAAGGAGACCACCCCGCATGACCCACCCCGACCTCACCCGACGCACCCTCCTCACCGCAGCAGCCGCCACCATCATCGGCTTCAACACCACCACCCGCACCTGGGCCACCACCAACACCCCCACACCCCCCGGCCACATCGCCCCCCTACCCCCCCTCCAAGGCACCCTCACCACCAACCCCACCACCACCACCGCCCACGCCCACGACTTCGGCCGCCTCACCACCACCACCCCCTACGCCGTCCTCAACCCCGCCGGCCCCCACGACATCGCCAACATCATCAACTACGCCCGCCACAACGGCCTCAAAGTCGCCATGAACGGCCAAAGCGGCACCGGCAACGACCTCGAATCACACTCCAACTACGGCCAAGCCGGCGCCGCCGGCGGCATCAGCATCAACGCCCGCGCCCTCAACCGCATCCACACCATCACCCCCACCAACGCCACCGTCGACGCCGGCGTCACCTGGGCCCAACTCACCGACGCCGCCCTCGCCCAAAACCTCACACCCCCCTGCCTCACCGACTACCTCCACCTCTCCATCGGCGGCACCATCAGCATCGGCGGCATCGGCTCCACCGTCCACAAACACGGCCTCCAAGCCGACACCGTCGAATCCATCGAAATCGTCACCGGCACCGGCCGCATCCTCACCGCCACCCCCACCCGCAACCCCGACCTCTTCCACACCGCCCTCGCCGGCGCCGGCCAAGTCGGCATCATCACCCGCGCCACCGTCAAACTCATCCCCGCCCCCACACGCGCCCTCGTCCTCACCCTCACCTACAACGACCAACACACCTTCCTCACCGACCAACAAACCATCCTCAACGACGGCCGCTTCCCCTCCCAAGTCGGCGAAATCCTCATCCAACCCAACGGACAACCCCCCCGCTACAAAATCGAAGCCGTCGCCCACTACAACACCACACCCCCCAACCCCCAAACCCTCCTCACCGGACTCAACCCCACCACCACCGAAACCAACGACACCACCTACCGCGACTACACCTACCGCGCCGACACCTTCGCCGACACCATCAAAAACCTCGGCTACTGGAACGCCCCCAAACCCTGGCTCTCCCTCTTCCTCCCCGCCACCACCACCCCCACCTTCCTCAACCAAGCCCTCCCCCACATCACCCCCGACGACATCGGCGCCGGCCTCCTCCTCTGCTACCCCTTCCACACCAACAAACTCACCCACCCCCTCGCCATCACCCC